>NZ_CP040297.1:6108367-6436734 GCF_013393945.1 Nostoc sp. TCL26-01 | reverse complement strand
TCGCTTGATGAGATAGCTTCAGATCAATGGTGATGCCATCAGCACAAGGCACACCAAAATCACGACAGAGAATCAACAGAAAACTCACCAACCTCGAACCCATATCCCGGTGAGCTAAGGTTTCAATCATCATCTCTGTTTGCAGAATCCGCGAAGATAGACCCCGCAGCATCAACATCGATAATTCTGGATTTTCCTTGAGTGCTTGCTCAACTTGTTCAATTGGTGCAGACAATAACTCTACAGGTGTAAATGCCACCGCATGATAAAACCGATCCGACTTGTTTCCTGTCAACAAAGACAACACACCAAAAACGCTATTTTCTCTCAGCAGTGCAACTGTAATTTCTTCTCCTGCCTCGTACACCCTGGAAAGTTTCACAGCGCCTTTCAAAAGAAAATAAACTCGTTCAGCTGGATCGCCAGGAAAAAAGATCGTTTTATTGCGTTCAAACGTTTCGACAACAGGCGGAAAAGCGCCGGTTGCCATCTGACGAAAAACATTTGCTAGGGCCTTATCTTGTGTCACGATCATCTCCCTTCCCCTACCCAATGCCGGAAAAACAAAAAATCAAAACTAATTACCTAAGAATACACCTGAAAAATCAATAAAGCACCGTTAACCTTTCTGTACTTTACTATACTCAAACATACAACTTTATAGTTATTTGTTCATAATGATACCCAATTTCTGCTATTTTTAGCTAGCTGTTCTTGATAGATACTTCTACTTCATGTAACCATCAGGTTTTTTGCATAAAAAATTAAGTAATCTTGAAAAAATCTTCAGCAATAACAGACATTTTTATTTGAGAAAACATTCTTACTAATAATCATTTTGACGAATCCTGTATAAAACAAAGACAAACGCACCCCAGATTCTAGTATGCTCCTAATGAAGGCATTTAGGGGATGGAGGCTAGAGGCTAGGGGCTAGAAAGGAGCAGAGGAGAATAAGAATTGCCACGGACAACTGACAACTCACTACTCAGCACTCAGCACGGGCTGCATCGCTCCGCTTTCGCTAACAGCACTCATTACTCATTCTCAGCACTCTTTACTAATGAATCTCTCACGTTAATTACATCAAAAGTTTTTATGCTGAATCTGACTGGAAAAAACGCCCTGGTTACAGGTATCGCCAATAATCGCTCTATTGCTTGGGGAATTGCCCAACAACTGCACGCTGCCGGAGCTAATCTTGGTATAACTTACCTACCAGATGAAAAAGGCAAAATGGAGAAGAAAGTTGCCGAACTAGTAGAACCACTCAACCCTAGTTTATTTCTTCCCTGTAATGTCCAAAACGACGAACAGATTCAGTCTACCTTTGAAACCATCCGTGATAAATGGGGTAGGGTAGATATTCTGATTCACTGTCTTGCTTTTGCTAACAAAGATGATTTGACAGGAGATTTTAGCCAAACTTCTCGCGCTGGTTTTGCCACTGCTTTAGAAATTAGTACCTATTCGTTGGTGCAGTTAAGTGGTGCAGCAAAACCTCTAATGACAGAAGGCGGTAGCATCATTACATTGACCTATTTAGGTGGTGTGAGAGCAGTGCCTAACTACAACGTTATGGGAGTTGCCAAAGCAGGATTAGAATCGAGTGTGCGTTATTTAGCATCAGAATTAGGCCCCCAAAATATTCGGGTAAATGCCATATCTGCCGGCCCCATCCGCACCTTAGCATCCAGCGCCGTTGGTGGCATTTTAGATATGATTCACCATGTAGAACAAGTAGCACCCCTGCGTCGTACTGTCACCCAGTTAGAAGTGGGCAATACTGCGGCATTCTTGGCCAGTGATTTAGCTAGCGGCATCACCGGACAAGTCCTGTACGTGGATGCAGGGTATGAAATCATGGGAATGTAATAGGATGAGGGGATGGGGAAAGAGGGAGATGGGGGAAAGAACCTATACAAGTTTTTCCCTTTGTCCCCTTCCTTGTCCCCTTGTCCCCTTGTCCCCAGTCTCTATGCAAATCACCAATTATCCCCAAGTAAATTTATCTTCCTTACCGCGAATTGCCTCTGTTCACCGGACAACAGGGGAAACTGATATCGAGGTGACAATCAATCTAGATGGTACAGGCATTTGTAACGCAGCCACTGGTATTCCGTTTTTAGACCATATGTTGCATCAGATTTCCTCCCACGGATTGATTGACTTGGATGTCAGAGCCAAGGGAGACTGGGAAATTGATGATCACCACACAAATGAAGACGTAGGTATCACTTTAGGACAAGCTTTATATCAAGCATTAGGCGATCGCAAAGGTATTGTCCGCTTTGGTAATTTTCTCGCACCTTTAGACGAAGCTTTAGTACAAGTAGCCCTCGATTTCTCTGGCCGTCCTCACCTCAGCTACGGCTTGCAAATTCCGACTCAACGGGTAGGAACCTATGACACGCAATTAGTGAGAGAATTTTTTGTAGCATTGGTCAACCATAGCCAAATGACACTGCATATTCGCCAATTAGACGGCATCAATTCCCATCACATCATTGAAGCTACATTTAAAGCCTTTGCCAGAGCCACCAGAATGGCAATAGAGGTAGATCCTCGCCGCGCAGGTACAATTCCTAGTTCTAAAGGGGTTTTGTAGGATTTGGTATCGACTTTCTGTGGCTCTGTGTCTCTGTGTTTAAATAAATTACTTTTTAACACACAGGCACAAAGTTAAGAGCTAAACTCAGCGCCAGCCTAAAAAACGCAATGTGGGGACAATTAGGTAGTAGGTAACGGCTAACCAAAAACTCATGAGAATGCCTGTAGAAGCGAAAAAAACAATGGGGAGAGATAATTCTGACCAGGGATGGGGGCTAGAAGATGGGATGATGGTGGGGGGAAATCCTAAGATTAAGAGGACGGCAAGAGCGATCGCACTCCCAAAGCCACCCATAATGGCATAAACTATGTGATGGCTACGGAAACCCATACTCAGGGATAATAAGAAAACAGCGATCGCTGTTGCTCCCACTAAAGCTTCATCAGGGGCTATAGCTGTTGTCATGACTTGCAAAAATAACCAACCAAAGACGTAGCTAATCATACCCATGAATGAGGCTACCAAAAATCGCCGTCGTTGAGCAAAAGACCCAGACATGGTGAGTCCCCAAGCTGTACCTAAACCGGCAAAAGCAAATACTAAAATTTCTGCCCCAAATCCAGAGGGAGTATTAGGAACTAATTCCGCTAACTGAGTCGAGATAAATTCACTCAAGCGATCGCCTAAACTTGTGCGATATGCCAAAATAAATCCAGCGATCGTGCCAACAGTAGCACCAACACCAGTTAATAGCATCGCCCAAATTGTGACAACACAGGCTTTGATGACTTGAAATATTGCCTGGACAATTGACAAAATGATTTTGCCTAAAGTTTGGCTCAGGTTATGTAAACCTTGTCCAGCTAATTGATGCCACTGTGCCAGTTGATTAATAATTGGCTGGAAACTAAATGATCCTCCAGGCTGAGATGATTGGGTAATTTTTGCCAATCGTTTTTGAATAATAGCTGCATTTGCGGGACGCGATCGCACATCTTCCTTTACCATATCATCAAGTAAATCTGCCAACTCCGGCTTCACATTGACTCGATGTCGCCACTGCAACTCCCCCGTCTGCGGATCTTCCAACTCTGGCGGATACTTACCCGTCAGTAATTCAATCATCGTTCGCCCCAGGGCATAAAAATCAGCCCCCGTCCCGATGTGTCCCCCAGTCACCTGTTCTGGTGGACTGTAACCAGAAGAAAATAATCTTGTAGAACTAGATTGTTGACGTAGCCTATCTCTACTAAATTGTTTTGCTCCCCCAAAATCAATTAATACCAACTGTTCCCATCCACTTCTCCCGGAAACTGGCAAAGCCGTTTGTAAAGGAGTCCGCAACATCAGATTAGAAGGTTTAATATCACGGTGAATAATTTGTCGCTTATGTAATTCCTGTAAAATCTTGATTGCTTGAGTTAACCAATTTAAAACCAAATCTTCTGGACAACCTTGGGGATATTTTTGTAAAATCTCCTCCAGCGTCGGCCCGTAAATTTTTTCCATCACCAGACAAGGCAGTTGGCGCGACTTAGGATTAGATAAATTAACTTGAAAATGTCCATCAGCCTCTACTTTTGGCACACCAGGATGGCGTAAACTCACTAGAACTGCTGCTTCCTGGGTAAATAATTCCATTGCCTTGGGTGAATCTTCCACCAACACCTTCAGCACTTTTTCACTTTGCGTTTTTTCATCCCATACAGTATAAATTTGGGCAAATCCCCCCGCACCTAAAGGTTGCAGTGGCACATACCGATCTACCAGTTGTAGCACTGCGCCACAACTGTTGCAAAATTTGTTTCCCCAAGGCTGAGGATAAGGACGTTGACAATCTGGATTTATGCAGTGTACGGCAATATTACCGATATGGGACACAACCGCTACAGTACGAAGGCTGACTTGATTTTAACGTGAGTTTGATCAGAAGCGCCTAACGATTACAATTGCGGCGATGGGAACAAAGGCTTCTGGTGTGAGAGAATCTGCTTTTTTTCTATCTAGTAATTCTTGCATCCGCAAATCCAACTCGTCGGTAAATTTAAATAGATTCAGATTATTGACTTTTTCGACTCGGATACCAGTCGTTAGCCAGGATAAGGGTTTAGCTACTGCGATCGCCATAAATTTATTACAATTGAATATACTGCTTATTGTAGGCTGCATCAGAATTGCCTAAAGTTTACCTTGCTAAATGCCTGTAATGAAACAAATCAAAATTATTGTAGAAAAATATTCTGACGGTTATGTTGCCTATCCTCTTAGTATAAAAGGGGCTGTAGTTGGTCAAGGTAATACTTATGAAGAAGCCTTAGCCGATGTCAAGTCAGCTATTTGCTGCTATATCGAGATATTTGGCAAAGAAATGCTTGAAGATGACTCACCAGTGATCGAAGCTTTTCTGACAGAAGCAGAGGTGGCTATTTAATGCCCAAGTTTCCTGTAGATGCTCCAAAGAAAAGAGTTATCAAAGCATTTGAGTTATTGGGGTTTCGCATGGTTCGGGAACGCGAACATATTGTTATGGTGCGAGAAAATGAAGATGGCTCGCAAACACCATTGGTAATGCCTAATCAATCCCAAATTAAATCAGGGACATTAAGATCGATTTGCACTCAAGTAGCTATTTCGCGGGACGAATTCTTAACAGCCTATGAGCAAAGTTGAGTAAAGAGCTAAATGTAGATATATTGCATACAAAGTTTATACATCAACCTTCCTAAAAATTGATATTTATGATGTGCCAAAATAAATATCAGTGAAACTACGGTTTTAACCAATGGTGTGGAATCCAGGGCGGCAGTTATTTGGCAGGCGTTACATCATCGAGCAAAAATTGGGTGAAGGTGGCATTGGCATTACTTACCTAGCGAAAAATCCACAAGGTAAACTGCGGGTAATTAAAACCCTGCGTGAAGAAATACTCAATAATCCAGCTTGGATACCGCATCAAAATAGACTCAAGCAAGACTTTAAAGAAGAAGCATTACGCCTGGCTTTATGTCGCCATCCCCACATTGTAGAAGTAGAAAACGTTTTTGATGATGATGACTTACCCTGCATGGCGATGGAATACATCGAAGGGGAAGATTTGGGTAAGCTGATAACTGAAAAAGGTGCTTTACCTGAAGCAGAAGCACTGCAATATATTCGGCAAATTGGCGATGCTTTGATACTAGTTCATGACAGAGGCTTGCTGCATCGAGATTTAAAACCAAGTAACATTATGATGCGTGCAGGTAAGCCAGAAGCCGTACTGATTGACTTTGGACTGGCTAGACAATTTATTTCTGGTGCAGTTCAGCGACATACAGAGAGTAGAACTGATGGTTATGCGCCACCAGAACAGTATGCACCCGATGCCGAACGAGGGGAATATATTGATGTTTACGCCTTAGCAGCTACATTATATTCTTTGCTGACTGGACAATTACCGATGCCAGCACCAGCTAGACTGCAAAATTTTACCATGCGATCGCCTCAAGATTTGAATTCGAGTGTAGGCGATCGGGTGAATGAGGCAATTATGAAGGGGATGGCGTTAAATTACAAGTTTCGCCCTCAGTCAGTGCAGGAGTGGTTGAATTTGTTGGGTGCTGGGATAGTAGCACCAACACAACCAGTAAAATCTCCTCCCTTCACGCCCCCATCTTGGGAATGCGTCTACAATATTCTGAGGATTTCTGGAATCATAGCCCTTAGCCCCAAGGAAGATATCTTAGCAAGTGTGGTAGATTCAGTTATTCACTTGTTTTCATCAACTACAGGTGAACTTCTCCGCACCCTGAGTAGTCATTCCAGTCGGGTTCATTCCGTCGCCTTTAGTAGTGATGGGCAAATCCTGGCTAGTGGTAGTCGTGACAAAACTATCAAACTGTGGTCAGTGACAACAGGAAGGGAAATTCGCACCCTCAATGGTCATTCCAGTGTTAATTCCGTCGCCATTAGTAACGATAGGCAAACCTTAGCTAGTGGTAGTTACGACGGGACTATCAAACTGTGGAATCTGCAAACCGGAAAAGAAATTTGCACCCTTACTAGTCATTCCAACCGGTTTATTTACATCGCCTTTAGTAGTGATGGGCAAATCCTGGCTAGTGGTAGCTGGGATAAAACTATCAAACTGTGGAGTGTGCAAACAGGAAGGGAAATTCGCACTCTGAGTGGTCATTCTTCCTTTGTTGATTCCGTCGCCTTTAGTAGTGATGGGCAAATCCTGGCTAGTGGTAGTTGGGATAAGACTATCAAACTGTGGTCGGTGACAACAGGAAGAGAAATTCGCACCCTGACTGGTCATTCTAGCTCGGTTTACTCCGTGGCCATCAGTAGCGATGGGCAAATCCTGGCTAGTGGTAGTGGGGATAATACTATCAAACTGTGGTCGGTGACGACAGGAAGAGAAATTCGCACCCTGACTGGTCATTCCAGTTATGTTAATTCCGTCGCCTTTAGTAATGATGAGCAAATCCTGGCTAGTGGTAGTGATGACAACACTATCAAACTGTGGTCGGTGACGACAGGAAAGGAAATTCGCACTCTCAGTGGTGATGGTCATTCCAAATCGGTTGATTCCATCGCCTTTAGTAATGATGAGCAAATCCTGGCTAGTGGTAGTGATGACAACACTATCAAACTGTGGAATCTGGCAACAGGCAGAGAAATTCGCACCCTGAGTGGTCATGCTGACAAGGTTAAATCCGTCGCCATCAGTAGCGATGGGCAAATCCTGGCTAGTGGTAGTGATGACAACACTATCAAACTGTGGAATCTGGCAACAGGCAGAGAAATTCGCACCCTCAGTGGTTATTTCCTCTGGGTTAATTCCGTCGCCATCAGTAGTGATGGGCAAATCTTGGCTAGTGGTGGTTACGACACAACTATCAAACTGTGGGAAGTCGCAACAGGCAGAGAAATTCGCACCCTCAGTGGTCATTCCAACTCGGTTAATTGCGTTGCCATCAGTAGTGATGGGCAAATCTTGGCTAGTGGTAGTGACGACAATACTATCAAACTGTGGGAAGTCGCAACAGGCAGAGAAATTCGCACCCTCAGTGGTCATTCCAACTCGGTTAATTGCGTCGCCATCAGTAGCGATGGGCAAATCTTGGCTAGTGGTAGTGACGACAATACTATCAAACTGTGGGAAGTCGCAACAGGCAGAGAAATTCGCACCTTCACTGGTCATTCCGACAAGGTTAAATCCGTCGCCATCAGTAGCGATGGGCAAATCTTGGCTAGTGGTAGTGGGGATAAGACTATCAAACTGTGGGAAGTTGCAACAGGTAAAGAAATTTGCACCCTCGGTCATTTTAACTCAGTTAGATCAGTCGCCTTTAGCCCCGATCGCCATTGGCTTGCTGCTGGAGACAAGAGCGGAAACATCAAAATATGGCGACGCAGCTAGTTTGGCAATAACACCATCAAAATAGTAAGTAAGACTGACAAACATTAAAACCAACATGAAAGCATACGAATTGACAGCAAACGTCACCACTCAAGGCAAAATAGAATTACCAGATGTGATTTGGCAACAGTTAGCAAATAATCAGCAGGTAACAGTAATTATTCTCGTCACTGAACCCACAGAAGCAGAACAAGAAGAAGCAGCTTGGCAACGTCTTGCAGCTGAACAATTATTAAAAGGCTACAGCGAAGATGATGCTATCTACGACACGATTTAAGCAATGTAAACAATCAATCTGATGTCAGAAAAATGTTAGAAATAATCAAAAATTTAGTTATGGATGAAAATCAGCAACTTCTATAGCTGACTGTACGCAAGATAATTCATGATTTTGAATAGAGATGATGCTATCTATCAACAAATCATTCAGATTGCCAATAATTACGGAATTTTTGACTGTATTCCTTGTGCTAGAGCTATCAAAGAATTTTTAGAATCACAAGGAGTTCGCGGTAAGTATATTAAATTGGATACAGGTTCACAAGATCCAATCTACGGCAGAATATATGATGATAGTATTGGAGAATTGATTGCTACCACTGGTCATCATGAAGGTATTATCATTCAAATAGATGATATTGAAATTGTATTTGATAACATTCACTATCAAGGAATTACCAGATTAGATTGGATGGAAAATCTCTATTCACCTATTATGGAAATAGGTAAAGAACTTCAAATAACTGAAATTTACTTTTGAATTAAGCCATTCAGTGAGTTAAGTATGGATAATCTCTACGATTTATTACAAAAAATTAAAAAAAGACCTGCGATGTATCTGGGCAGACATTCTATCTTTAATCTTCAAGCATTTTTAGATGGATATTATTTTGCTCGGCGTGAACTCGGTATACCTTTAACTGAACAAGAAAAAGAATTCCAAACCTTTTTACAATGGATCAGAGAAAAATTTCGGGTTGAAACTGGACAATTATGGGCAAGCATCATTCTCTTTAATTCTGCTGATGAAAGAAGTGCAGTAGGCAGATTTTTTAACTTATTTGAAGAATTCATGAATCAGCAGCAAAGTCTCATAGATGCTCAACAAAAAGAAAAGCTACATTCAACAGATAAAAGCCATTATTTGCATCAATAAACTCACAGAATGACAACAAAATAAAGACCAGTAAGAGTTAGGATGAAACAATAAAAACTAGGTTGGTATTGCGATCGCACCTTGATTTTAGCAGCGCATCTGACTACACATCTTTTGCCGGAATTTTGACTCCCTAAAAACACACACAGCCAACACCCTACCTTTAACCGGAGACTATAGCGGAAATATCAAAATTTGGCGACGCAGCTAGTCTGGCAATAACAGCGTCGTAATATTTGTAAAGGAATGATAGACCGACTAAGAGGAGATCAAACGGGAGTGAAGCCAATTAGATTTTCCCAACACGCTTTGGGTTATGTGACAAAACGCGGTTTTACAATAGCTGAAGTAGAAGAAGCCATCCGCAATAGTTCCTGGGGAGAAGCTGAAGAAAATCGTTTACAATGCCAAAAAGACTTTACCTTTGGTCAAGAATGGAATGGTAAGGTTTATGCTACAAAACGAATCCGCCCGATATTCATTGAAAAAGCCACAGAGATTGTAATTATAACCGTTTACACTTATTACTTCTAAAAAGAGATATTCCTATGAAAATTAGCTATGATGCCGAAGTCGATGCTCTCAGTATCACTTTCAGCGAAACAACTGTAACAACACAACATTTAGCCCAAGGTATCGCCGCCGATTATGATGCAGAAGGAAAATTAGCTGGTATTGAGATATTAGATGCTGTCAAGCGGTTTGGTGGACAAGAAACTCTCCGCCAAGTAATTATTGAAGGAATTGGTTTGTCAGTTACGAATGAAAACATGACAAACGTTGAAAAAACAACAGCCTAGCGATGAAACTTACTTACGATCCAAGATGCAACATAGCTTATATCTGTCTCCAAGAAAAAACTGTACAAGTAGAAACCATTCAAATCAGTGAAGAAATGAATGTAGATATTGTTCCTGATGGCACAATTTATGGAATTGAATTGCTTAATGCTAACCAACAATTAGGTGCTGATAATCAGGGTAAGTTAATCGTAGTCAATGAACCTACAGAAGAACAAGAAGAAGCAGCTTGGCATCGTCTTGCATCTGAGCAATTACTAAAAGGCTACAGCGAAGATGATACTATTTACGACATGATTTAAGTGATGCAAAATTATCAACCTGATCTCAGAAAAATGCTAGAAATCACCAAAAATTACATTATGGATGAAAATCAACAACCGATCGCTGTACAAATTCCTATAGCTGACTTTGAGAAAATTGAAGAAATCTTAGAAAATTATGGACTAATCAAACTCATGGCAGAGTCAGAAAATGATGAACGTCTCGCTAAAGATGAAGCCTGGAAATATTACCAATCATTAAAACAAAAGAATGTGGAAAGTTGAATATACTAAAAAGTTCTTAAAAGAATTAGCAGATTTACCACAAGATATTCAAGCTAGGATTGAACCAATCGTCTTTCAATCACTTGAATCAGAAAACCCCTTTGATTTAGGCTATTTGCAAAAAATGAAAGGCTACGATGATAAATATTCGCGTAGGTGATTACAGAATAGGTATTAGTTTTGACAAAGAAACACAAACATTAATTTGTCAAAGAGTCGCACATCGTAAAGATATTTATAGAACTTTTCCTTGATACAATCTGTTTGAGATATTTTATATGAATGCTTGCTTTATATGTAAACACGGCAACACTCAACCAGGATTAGTGACAGTAACTTTAGAGCGAGATGATGCGATCGTTATTCTCAAAAGTGTCCCAGCAGATGTTTGTCATAATTGCGGCGAATATTATTTAAGTGCTGCTGTTAGCGAACAGGTTTTACAACGCGCAGAGGAAGCAGTTAATAAAGGTGCTGAAGTCGAAATTTTGCGATATGCAGCATAAGGAATTTTTGTGATGAGCGTTTACACTTATTACTTCTAGATGAGACGCAAAATCTCATCCCGTGTTTCTTCTGGCGTTTTATCTTTTGTATAAACTACAGTCTTGGCTAACTTATAATTTGCCGGATGTTTGACAAAATATTCGTGCCAGTTAATATCACCCTCTTTAAACTCACCCATTCTTTTCTCAATAATTTGCACTGATTCATCTAAATCAGCAGAAGGAAGTAAAAGAATGACATTTGGGTATGGTTCCAGTGCTTTTTGGACACGATAAAATAGGGGAGCATCGTCATAAACTGAGTGACCAGCACCAAAGTCAATCACACAATTGTTGTGTTCAGCTAGTAACTTTTCCACTGCATAAGCCTCAAATGGCTTCCAATATTTGTATATTGCTCCAAAACCTCCTTCTACTCTCAGTTTTTTTGCTAAATCCTCATCATAACCAATCTGTTTGTAATAGTTGTAGCGCAATTCATCCATAGAAATTTGAGGTAAATTGAGCTTTTCTGCTAGTAGTTTACCCAGAGTACTTTTTCCGGTTCTCATAGGACCAATTAAAATGATATCTGAGTTCATATAGGAATTTAGTTTGAGTTTTTGTCTAAGAGTGAAAAAGTTATATAGAACTGCTATTTGCTTTTTGTTGGCGTAGCCTGTGCTTACACAAAAAATCACAGTGCGTGTAGTGGCGTGGCAAGGCTAAAATGTTGCAAAAAGTTGTCGGTTGATTGTAGCGGTAGCTTCACTCAATACCAAACCGACCATTTGCCTTGGCGTTTTACTGATGAATCTGTGACCGTGTCTCCTTAATCAAGATCATCTTTTTATACTAAGATGGTTTACCATAGCTTGTTGTGCTTTGGCTTCTCTGTTTACAGATCACAGCATAGCTGGCTTTGAGATGCTGTTTTTTTCTCCTTGATTCTTTTTTCTTTACTTTCTCTGCTTGATTTTTTTGTTCTGGATCGCTTGACTTTTCAGACAGTCGCTACTGATACTATTGCCTATTGCCTATTCCCTATTCCCTGTTCCCTACTATAACATTACGATACAGAGGCATTCTCTGGAGTATGACAACAGGTAATACTAATATATTCTTGCTGCTCCTAATGCTTTCTTGCTTTTTTCGTTCAGATGATTATGGTTGAATTCGATGAACAGCTACGCCACTTAGTTACCCAAGCCTGCGGAAATCCACCCGGAAGTCCTCAGCGTCAAAAGCTGCTCACGCAAATCATTCGCTTGAGTGCCAAAAAACTTTGGAGGGAAAGCACTCCCTATTATCAAGATGCGCTGCAACAGACTTGGCTATATTTTTGTCGCAATATTTGTGAAGGGTTGACGGGACAAAAATACGATCCTACATACGGGAGTGTGATTACTTGGTTAAACGCTTATTTAAAACGCAGATTACAAGACTTTTACCTTAATCAAAACAAAGAACAAGCAACCACTGTTCCCATGCGGGTGCGTCAATCTAAATCAGGTGATAGCAGTGACTTGATTGATCCCGTAGAGAACCTAGCCGCTACTCCAGAAACACCGCCAATTTTGGAAGAGTTGGAAATGTGGGTCAAAACTGATCCCACTGGAGAACTACGTAGTACTTGTATTAAGGGTCGTCCTGATGTTAACTGTCAGGTATTAATTCTCAAACGCTTACCCCCAGAGGCGAGTTGGAAAGAATTGTCTGAAGAGTTTAAGCTGGCAATTCCTACATTAAGTAGTTTTTATCAACGCCAGTGTTTACCTCGCTTACGCAAATTTGCGGAATCCGAAGGTATGCTATGACAATTTGTGCAACAAAACCAGTAGAGACGTAGCAATGCTACGTCTCCCCATCACCCCATCTCTACATCGACAACCGTATCGCCACACTACCTGCATGAGCTGGTAAACCTTCTGCCTGTGCCAAAGTGACTGCGGCCTTCCCGATAGATTGCAATGCCGCTTGATTGCACTCTAAATAAGTGATACGTTTGAGAAAATCGTAGACACTCAAACCAGAAGCAAACCGGGCCGAACGGGAAGTTGGTAAGACGTGATTGGGGCCGCCTAAATAATCGCCAATGGCTTCTGGAGTGTAGCGTCCCAGAAATATGCTACCTGCACACTTAATTTGACTAGCCAGTAACTGCGGATTATCCACACATAATTCTACGTGTTCCGGCGCTAATTGGTTCAGTAAAGAGATACTTTCAGCTAAGTTGCTAACAATAATCACTGCACCGTGATTTTGCCAACTGCTACTAGCAACTTCTTTAGTGGATAGCTGGTTAATAACCTGTTCAACGGCTACTATGACTTGCTGGGCAAAAGCTTCTGAATCAGTAATCAAGATAGATTGAGCGCTAGGATCATGTTCAGCTTGTGATAACAAATCCCAGGCAATCCATTCTGGATTATTTTGACTATCTGCCACAACTAAAATCTCGGAAGGGCCAGCAATACTGTCAATTCCTACAGTCCCAAATACTTGACGCTTGGCTTCGGCAACGTAAGCATTTCCAGGGCCGACTATTTTATCCACAGGGATGATGGTTTCTGTACCATAAGCTAAGGCTGCTATGGCTTGCGCTCCACCAATACTATATATCTCCGTCACACCAGCAATTTGAGCAGCTGCTAGAACTGCGGGATTGATTTCCCCACGTGGCATAGGGACTGTCATAACTATGCGTTCCACTCCGGCAATTTTAGCGGGTAGGGCATTCATCAACACCGAACTGGGATAACTGGCACGTCCTCCAGGGACATAAATTCCCACTTGCGACAAGGAAACCCAATTTAAACCCAGTTTCACATCTACATGATCTGTGTAATCTATATCTTGGGGTAGTTGTTTTTGATGAAAAGAGCCAATCCGTTCAGCAGCTAGTTCTAAAGCTGCTGTGACATCTGCTGGACACTTGCTTGCTTGTGCAGCAATGAAGCTAGGACTTAACCGCAGAGTCTCAGTCTGGAAATGGTCAAAACGATGAGTATATTCCTGAACTGCTACATCACCACGCACTTTGACATCAGCGAGAATCTCCCTCACCGTACCACTAACATCAACAGTTGCTTCCCGGCGGTTATTGACTAGTGTTTGAAATCTGGGAGAAAAATCTTGTTCGTTTGTGTTAAGTAGCTGCATGGGTTGATATTACTCCGGTAAACCTTTGACTTGCAACAAATCTAATCCTTGGATAAATATTTCTTCAATTGGTAACATTTGCCCATCGTTAGTCATAAATTTATGGTCTTTTGTTGCCCGAATGACTGAACCATCTGCTAAACAATATTCAAATACTTCTTGTTGACCGCGATTATGCCACTGAGCGATTGGTTGAGTATAAACAATACCATTCTTGTCAACACTAAACACGTTGCAGACAATCTCTTTTTCGACAATTTCCCCAATCGGTAAAAAGCCATATTCAACAGTCAAAACTTCGGTGTCATAACTTAGGCAATATTCAGCAAATTTCAGCATATCATCAAATAGCTTCTCTGCTACTTGCTTTTTCACACCGTTTTTTGTGGAACCATCAATAAACTTTTCTTGCTGTTTCTGCATTTCCGAAACTTTCTTTTTCCCCATCGCCCGACGCAGCAAGTCAGCTTGTCCCAGAGAATAACCAGCCATATCTTGAGCAATTTTCATAATTTGCTCTTGATAGACCATGATGCCATAGGTTTCATTTAATATCGGTTCTAAAATTTGGCTTTCATAATCAATTTCTTCTCGTCCATGTTTGCGATTAATAAATTTAGGAATTAAGCCTGCGTCTAGAGGACCTGGACGATATAGTGCCAAGATAGAAGAGATATCTTCGATATTAGAAGGTTTCAAATCTCGGACAATCTGCTTCATCCCTGATGATTCTAATTGAAAGATACCTTCTAATTCACCTGATTCTAAAAGTTCGTAAGTCTTTTGCACATCTTTGGGCAGAGTTTTATATTCACCTTTTGCTAGGATTTTTTGGGCTTTGCGTTCTTGATTAGTGATTTCATAAGGGTCTAGTCTAAATCCACTCTTTTCTTCGATTAAATCTATGGTTTTCTGAATCATGGTTAAGTTCTTCAAACCCAAAAAGTCCATTTTTAATAGACCCATTGATTCCAAGTCTTCCATGAAATATTGAGTAATTACCGACCCGTCATTATTTCTTTGTAAGGGGACGATTTCATCGAGAGGATCGGCAGAAATTACCACCCCTGCGGCGTGAACCCCAAAGGTTTTGTTAGTCCCTTCAATTCGCATCGCCATATCTAGCCAATGGCGGACTCTGGGGTCATTGTCATATTTTTCTTTAAATTCTGGTTCTGGGGTGGCATCCGAAATCATCACCTTGAGTTTGGTTGGTTTACCCCGAACTACAGGAATTAATTTAGCCATTTTGTCGGCTTCCCCATAGGGAATATTTAACACTCTGGCAACATCTTTTAAAACTGCTTTAGATGTTAAACGGTTGAAGGTAATAATTTGGGCAACTCTTTCTTTACCGTATTTTTCTGTGACGTAATCTATCACTTTGTCCCGTTGTTCAATACAGAAATCTGTATCGATATCAGGCATAGATTTGCGTTCTGGGTTTAAGAATCGCTCGAATAGTAAACCATGATGTACAGGATCAATATTCGTAATTCCCATTGTATAAGCCACAAGTGAACCTGCCGCCGAACCGCGACCTGGCCCCACAGGAATGTTATTATCTCGTGCAAATTTGATGTAGTCCCACACAACTAAAAAGTAGGTGGAAAAACCCATTTGTTGCAACATTTTTAATTCATATTCCAACCTTTCTTTATATACAGGATCGACTTCGTGACGAGATTTACGATTTAACTTTTCTAAGAGTCCTTGCCAAGCTACCTCCTCTACATAAGTATCCGCAGTATGACCAGAGGGTATGGGGTAGTTGGGGATGCGGGGTTCACCCATGATATGATACGGCTCGACCTTATCGGCTACTTCTTCTGTAGTGGCGATCGCCTCCGCTATGACATCATCGGTTAAATGGTCACGAAATAGCAGTTTCATCTCTTCTGTTGATTTGAGATATTCTGTACCGCTATAACGCATCCGATTTTCTTCTACTATTAGCTTGCCTGTTTGAATACACAGCAAAGCGTCGTGAGCTTCTACATCAAAACAAGAGATAAAATGTGAGTCATTGGTAGCGACAATTTTAATGTTTAATTCCCGCGCAATTTTGACTATTTCCACATTGACAATGCGGTCTTCTTGTGAACCGTGGTCTTGAATTTCTAAATAAAAATCATCCCCAAATACATCTTTATACCACTGGGCAACTTTCCGCGCTGCATCTGGTCTACCACTGAGGATTGCTTGGGGGATTTCTCCACCCAAACAAGCACTAGTGACGATTAAATCTTCGTGATATTTTTGCAGTAAGTCTTTACTAATACAAGGACGAGAAAAAATGCCTTTACCTTGGACACCTTGGAGATGGGAAATAGTTGTTAATTTAACTAAATTTTTGTAACCTTTATTGTTTTTGGCTAAAACAACTTGATGATATTTAGGACGGCGTTCTTGCTTCTCAATATCGCCGTTAATGATATACATTTCGTTGCCAATGATGGGCTTAATATTATGATTACGGCAGATTTTCAGCAGTTCCACAGCCCCATACATCACACCATGATCAGTGACAGCGATCGCTTTCATCCCCAAAGCGATCGCCCGATCAATCAACTCCGGTAGCTGACTTGCACCATCAAGCAGACTGTAGTCACTATGAATGTGTAAAGGTACAAAGGACATATACGTCTCCCAGCACAGGCTATGTCAAGCAACGGAATCTCAGATTAGCGTGTTTGGAGAAATTTCACTTCTGTAATTAATGTTGTAATAATTACATTGATACTACATAGAAATAGAGAATTGTAATTAGTTTAAGCATAACGCAACCTAACTTTTGTATATTATAAAAATGGATAATCTAGAAAATTCACTTTTCAAGCCAAATTATGAGAAATTATCATCCTTATGATCAAAAATCAATTATTCAAATGATTGATTTAATATATCAAGAATATGGTGATGTTATATATCTCCAAGATGCTGATAGTGATTTACTCGATATTGAAGGTAATTATTTAAAAACTGGTGAATTTTGGGTACAAACAACAAATGAAGATAGCGAACAGATAATTGGTTCAATTGCTATTAAAACCGCTACTAAAAACTGGTTAACAAGATTTTATACTGAAAATGATTTAAATAAAATTGCTTACCTGAAAAGATTTTATTTATTATCACAGTATCGGGGTTCAGAATTATCTCAAAAAATGCACGATACCGCTATCCAATGGTGTCATCAAAATTATATTCAAGAAGTGCATCTTTGGTCAGATACAAGATTTACTCGCGCTCATGCTTTTTATAAAAAACATGGTTATGAACACAAATCTATCCGCGATATGACAGATGGAGCAATGCCATATCAGGAATATTTGTTTGTGAAAAAACTGTAAATTGGGTGAGCAAGATGCCCACCCCACAAAATAGATAATTTAGTTATGCACCTACAGCTTCCTTCGCAGCGTATAGCACTTCAGCCGAGATATCTTTGAAACCGCGATCGCGCGCAAATTTTTCTGTATTTCGCTTCACTTTCCCTCTGACAAAACCAGGAATTTTGTTCAATTCTGCTAGACCATCTTTTGTCCAATTCAAATCAGATTCGGCAGAAATACCTTTAGTAATTACTTCCTTAGTATCGTGTCCACCAAATATTTCTAAGAGGTGGTCTTCCATACCTAAAGTGAAGGAATTGTAGATTAAATCGGCAATTTGATTAGTACCTTCGTAACCGACAAATGGTTTGTAACCAATGGGGAAGTTCTGTACATGGATGGGTGACGCAATTACACCGCAAGGAATATCCAAGCGTTTACCAACGTGGCGTTCCATTTGTGTACCGAAGATGGCTGAGGGTTCAACACGAGCGATCGCATCCCCAATTGCGCCATGATCATCAGTAATCAGCACTTCATCGCAATATTCGCTTACCTGTTCCCGGAACCAATCAGCATCATATTTGCAGTATGTTCCTGCCCAAACAACGTGAATTCCCATTTCCCGTGACAAAATCTTGGTAAGGGCGGCAGCGTGGGTGTTGTCACCAAAGACGACGGCTTTTTTGCCAGTCAGGTTTTGACAGTCGATGGAACGGGAGAACCAAGCAGCTTGGGATACATACAAGGTTTGCTCGTTGATATACTCTTCATAATCTACATCAGCACCTTGGGCGTTAATTACCTGCTGAATTTTACGGATACATCTGGCAGTTTCGACAACACCCATTGGGGTAATATCTACGTATGGTGTGCCGAATTGTGTTTCTAGGTAATTAGCTGTCATTAAACCCAGTTCCCGGTAAGGTACGAGGTTAAACCAAGCTTGAGGCATATTCTTGAGTTCGTGGACGGAAGCCCCTTCCGGAATCACGGCGTTTACCTCAATTCCCAAATCAGCCATGAGTCGCTTGAGTTCGGTGCAGTCATGGTTATTGTGGAAGCCAAGAGTAGAAATCCCGATGATATTAACGGAAGGGTTGGCGGTTTTACCTGCTGGTAGTTCGCCTTTTTTCCGGGCTTTCTCAATATAATATTGGACGATTTGCTGGAGAGTGCGATCGGCTGCTTGCAGTTCGTTAGCGCGATAGTGATTGACATCGGCTAGCAGCACATCCCCTTTTGCTTCCAACTGCGCCCGTTCCACGAAGTTTTGTAAGTCTTCTTGGAGAATGCTAGAGGTACAGGTGGGAGTTAAGACAATTAAATCGGGGTGTTCCTCTGCGTCTTTGCGGGTGATGTTATCAACGACTTTTTCTTGAGAACCACGGGATAAAACGTGGCGATCGACGACACTGGTAGTTACTGGTGTAAAGTCCCTTTCCCGCGATAGCATGGAGCGCATGACGTTGAAATAATCATCGCCTAATGGTGCGTGCATGATAGCATGAACGTTTTTGAATGAACTGGCAATTCGCAGAGTGCCTATGTGTGCTGGGCCTGCATACATCCAGTAAGCCAATTTCATTATCGTGTTCTCCCTTGTAAATTCAAATAATGCAGAGTTTCAGCAGAACGGAACTATAGATGCTTATGAGTGAATATGATTCTGATTGATTGTCCCAAAACTTGCAGCCTTGATGAAGTGGGGGTTTTTGCCATTTTACAGAGATAGCGATCGCTGTAACCTACTCTCTGATTAGGATTCAGCTTAAAATTTCCCCAGTTTGGCATTGGGGAAATAATATGAATCTTAAAGTTCAGCAAATTTTGTTATTAATTGTTAGTCAATAGTCAATAGTCATTGGTTATTAGTCAATAGATTCTCTTGTTGTCCCTCACTCCCTCACTCCCTCACTCAGCACTCGTCACTCCCTCATTGAGCTTCTGAAGCGAGTACGATGGAAAGTATTAGTGAAATTTAACATTGAATATTATTACGTTTTTACTCAAAAACAGGAATAAGGGGTAATTGTATGCAGTTAAAAATACAAAAACGTTATTACACACCTGAAGAATATTTAGAACTCGAAGAAAAAGCAGAATACAAAAATGAATACCGTGATGGAGAAATTGTCCCGATGACGGGTGGCACTACAAATCATAATAAAATTGCCTTGAATTTAGCGGCATCATTAAAAATTGCTTTAAGGCGGAAAAATTATGATGTTTACATTGGTGATGTGCGTTTGTGGATACCTCGATATAAACAGCATACTTATCCCGATGTGATGGTGATTCAGGGACAACCTATTTACACCGGAACTAGCACTACAACTGTGATGAATCCAATGTTAATTTCTGAAGTTTTATCTAAATCAACTAAAAATTATGACCAAGGCGATAAGTTTCTTTATTATCGCTCTATTCCTCAATTCCAAGAATATATTTTAATTGATCAATATCAACATCATGTAATGCAATATGTAAAAACTGCTGAGAATCAATGGACATTTACTGAAATTGAAGGTGAGGCTAAAATTATATCATTGCAAACAGTTGATTTTCAAATAGCATTGAGTGACCTTTACGAACAAGTGAATTTTGCGGATAATAGCGAGGATTAATATTGATTAATCCTCACTTGACATCAGTTCGAGCGATCAATTCACGGTAAATTAATAGCTGGATTGCGGCTAAAAAATCCTCTGGGAGAAAGTTTAAATCCGACTTGGTGAACAGGCATTACAGGCCAATCTTCTGGTTTAGGGACGTGAGTAATACCCAAGGTGTACCATAAAACAATATCTTGATTTGTCAAAGATTCATCATCGGCTATATATTGAGGTAAACCCTCTCCTGATGTTGCTTGATTGGGATAATCGCCGCCAGCATATAGTTCTTCTGGTTTATATTTAGTTACCCAAACATGATGTGTAGCAAATTGGGCTTTTTGCCGAATTTTTGCACCTTCTACTGGGAAAAATATTGTGTTACCTCCTGGCATTAACATATATCCTGGTGCAACACCTAAAGCATTCTTTTTATCTGCATTAGTAATCATCCATTCTCGACTGTGTTTCATATCCAGATCACGCACAGCCGTTTTTTCGGTTTTGAGTGGAATATCTTCAACAACAATGGCATTTCCTAAAGGATTGTTTTGACTAATTGGCAAGCCGTTAACATTCATTTCCATGACAGAATTTGCTTGCCCATCTACATCCATATCTAAGCGATAGTTGAAAAAATGTTGGTGATTTACGCCAAATATATTTTTAGCGAGTAATTTGCCATAGGAATTATTTTCAGGTTCTTGTTCTGCTGCCGTTCCTTGTGCCAAAACAATACCTGTCAATTCGTTTTGCACTTCTAAAGTGCCATCTTGATGGAAAATCCAGTTAAGTCCGTAATCATAGTTATCAACTGCG
Source organism: Nostoc sp. TCL26-01 (assembly GCF_013393945.1). Lineage (NCBI taxonomy): Bacteria > Bacillati > Cyanobacteriota > Cyanophyceae > Nostocales > Nostocaceae > Nostoc > Nostoc sp. TCL26-01. Next base: position 6,415,859 of record NZ_CP040297.1, on the reverse strand, counting down.
GCAGTGATTGTAATAACTAACTCACGATCGCGTCGCACATCATTACGTTGAGTATTATACTCATAGTGTTTCCAAAGTATCCCGCGATCGCGCTCATAAATACCCACCACTCCTGGCATTTTATACGGTTCCCCCTCCTCATTGGCAAACACCGCATCTAATAACACCCCATTCTCTGGGATTTCTTTACCTAACTCCATTGTGCTGGCTAGTAAACCCAGGTTATATTCCCCTACATCAAAGGCATTTCTAAATGACCAAGTAGGATCAGGATCGCCATAAGGGACTACCATTTCTGATAGACTGGCACGGTATAAAATTGGACGCTCGTTGTCACCATCTTGATATCTGACTTGATACAACACTAATCCACTCCGGGGGTGCATAAGGTAGCGAAACTTCCAACCTTGCCAAGTAATTTCATTACCTTTGATGTGAAAACTTTTACCGTTTGGTTGGAGGATTTTTAACAGCTTTGGTGGTGACAGGAGTTTACCTAAAGACTCTAAATCATAGTTCCAATTGGCTTGAGAGATCGGAACTACTTTGTGATCAATTAAACTAGTAACTTTACCCGTGTTTAAATTCACAGTTGCCAGTACACCTTCAATGGGACTGCTGTAATAATTCCAGCGATCGCCTTTGTAATACAATAAAGCTCGACAATAACGATTACCTGTGACTTGTTCCTCCTGACTCAAAATTCCCGCAGCCCAGCAACTAATCTGCACTTGATCTAAATCTGCAATTCCTCGCTTTTGCATCGCTGCTTGCCATCGAGAATCAGATTTGACTATTTGCCTAGCTAATTCATACTCTGAGTTCATCATGGCAGGTTGAGCATTCGGTATTTCTTTCCAGGAAGCTAGTTGTTGAGTTTTGAGGTTGACAACTCCTTCGTAGGTTTTATTTTGCGCTCGCTCATACACTACCAAAAAAGCTTGACGCAAAAACGGCTTACTTGATGTAAAACTCAGCACTTCTTGTTTATCTGGTTCTGCTAAGGTAATAATCGGAAAAGTAGCCTGATCATTTAAAGATTTTTGCTTTTTAATTACGGCAACGGCTGTCTTAATTTCTGCCTCTGTCAACGCCATCAGAGGATGAGTAATTTCTGGCTGTTGCGCTGCCAGTTTCCCCATGAGTTGCAATGAGATCATAAAACAGACAATAAGCGCAATACTTAAGCACAAAAATAACCTTAATCGCTTTATCATTCTTGATCATCTAGAAGTAAATTGATAGTTATTTATTTCTCAAAATCTGAGAGCAAACCGCATTAATCTATCGAGAATTATCACGAATTTATCACGATTTTGCTGGGAGATACTCACAATACTAACAGCATGATTGACTATGACCGCATTAAAAATAAGCTTAAAAAATGTCCTTACAAGCTGGCAAAGAAATCAATGGACATGATGCAGTAGTTAGTCAATCGCAGATAAATGGGAGCTAGAAAATGCCTTTCCAAGCACATATGCTGTTGAATATTTGAGCAAATATTATTGGCGTATCTCCTGTACCCGTCGTAGTTATACCAATTCAAAATTCGTCTTGAAAAGTTGAGCCACTGCGTTGGAGAGGCAGTGCATTGGGCGGCTTTGCCGACTTGTAGCAACTGCCGTCGGGTTTCCCGGCTTATAGCAAGTGGCGTTCCTACGGCGGGAAACCCGCCTACAGAACTTTCCGCAAAATTCAAAATTAAGAAAGCCTTGTTCTACAAGGGTTTCCGTGTTTGGATCTGTATCAGATTTTTAGTGAATTGGTATTAGGCAGAAAACTGCAACGGGTATCAGGGCTAGAAGTGCTGGCGAAAAATACAAATCTCATGGTAGTGGGTAAACCAGGTTCAGGGAAGACCACTTATTTGCAGCGAATAGTTACGGAATGTAATGCTGGCAATTTACAAGCACATCGAATTCCAGCCTTGATTAAATTACGAGAGTTTGTAGACGATGGACGTAAGTTTGCTTATTCATTGAAGCATTATTTTCTATGATGCAAATAAACTTTTAATTGATTGCCTAAATAGCGTTTGCAATGTTAGGGAAAAAGTACGCCAAGAAATCGAAGAAACTCTACTACTACCGATCGCCGAAATTGAAAAACGCAAACGTGAAACAGCCTAATAGAGCGATCGCTTACAATTGAACGTAAGCATATCCTTTAAATATTTCCCAGCGCGGTTAATATGAATGATGCGAACCCCGACATCACTGGAACTATTACGATCGCACTCCTACCCCAAGACAATGGACAGTATATTTGCCAGTTATCATCGTCTCTGAGCGATTCTCCTAAAGAAAATATACAATCCTACGGTCAAACCAAAGAACACGCGATTGCGATCGCCTTAGAACAACTAGCCGATGAGTATCGCCAAATAGCAGAAGAACAACAAGATATAGATTGGCGTACAGTAGAGCGATCAAACTCTGGAGAACCAATTGCCAAGCATTACCATGTAATTTTGCACTACGAACGCATTGCTGAAGAAGAATCGAAGTTTGAAGCACTGCAAAATACAGTTATGGGCAATCTTGTAGTCGAGAATGCTAAAATCACCATCATCGAGATTGATCCAGATATACCAATTGAGCCGTTAGAGCGATCTTGGGATGAATTGGGATAGTAAAATCAGGTTTTCAGAACTTTAGTACTGTTGCAATAGCCGAAGGCTTAAGCTTCGCTTATCGCCTACTTGATTCCAGCCTATCGTTTTGTCTAACGGCAGTAGGAATATATCTGCTATCGGGGTGACTCTTGTAAACTCACCCAGAGGCTCGAACTGTTTATGCTGTGAACTCAGTACAGACAGTTCAGGGCTACTAAAAGCCCACACTGTAACCGCTTCGGGTCAGTGTGGGTAGTTTACTCCTGAAGCAACAAAAGGGAATTCATGCAAATTCAAACACCAGACTGGGTTAAACACGCGGTTTTCTATCAAATCTTTCCAGATCGTTTTGCCAGAAGCAAGCAACCCCGCAAACGCTTATTGCATGAGGCACGTTGGGAAGATTGGGATGCTATGCCGACACTCCAAGGTTACAAAGGTGGTGATTTGTGGGGCATTGTGGAACAGTTGGACTACATCGAAGATTTAGGCATCAATGCCATTTACTTTACACCCATATTTCAATCTGCCAGTAATCACCGCTATCATACCCACGACTATTATCAAGTTGATCCCATGTTGGGGGGTAATGCCGCTTTTGCAGAACTACTAGAAGCAGCCCATCAACGCAACATTAAAGTAGTATTAGATGGAGTATTTAACCATTCCAGCCGGGGATTTTTCTTTTTCCACGACGTTTTAGAAAATGGCCCTTATTCGCCTTGGGTGAATTGGTTTAAAATTACAGGCTGGCCACTTGCACCTTACACTGGTGATTTACCAGCAAATTATGTAGGCTGGGCAGATAATCGGGCTTTGCCTGCATTTAACCACGACAACCCAGAAGTGAAAGAATACATCATGGAAATTGCCGAATATTGGCTAAAACTCGGCATCGATGGCTGGCGGTTAGATGTACCATTTGAAATTAAAACCCCTGGTTTTTGGCAAGAATTTCGAGAGCGAGTCAAAGCCATCAATCCTGATGCTTATATTGTGGGTGAAGTCTGGGGAGATTCCCGCGAATGGCTGGATGGGACACAATTTGACGGCGTGATGAACTATTTGTTTGCCGGGCCGACCATTGCCTTTACAGCAGGCGATCGCGTAGTCTTAGAACAAGTCCAAAGCCGTGATTATCAACCATACCCACCCCTATTTGCTGCTGAGTACGCTGCCAAGATTCAAGCACTATTGCAACTATATCCCTGGGAAATTCAGCTAACCCAACTCAACCTACTAGCAAGTCACGATACAGCTAGATTAATTACTATCGCAGGTGGTGACCCAGCCAGTGTCGAATTGGCAACCCTACTCTTACTCACATTTCCCGGCGCACCCAGTATCTATTATGGTGATGAAGTGGGTTTACCAGGAGCAATAGACCCAGATTCCCGCAGGGGTTTCCCTTTAGAAGCGAACTGGGACAAGGAAATTTACCAGACTCACCGCCAATTAATTGCCCTCCGTCACACCTATCCAGCTTTACGCACAGGTGAATACCAAGTTTTATTAGCTCAAGGAGCATTGTACATTTTTGCCCGTACATTAGGCACAGAAGAACTAATCATCGCCGTCAATGTCGGTACAGCACCAGCCCAAGCTGATATAAATGTTGATAGTTTCCAAACTCAACCCAATCAGCTATTATATGGCACAGCAGAATTTAACTGGCACAGTCCAGGCGAAACAAAACAACTCTCCCTAAATCTACCTCCTCGTACTGGCTGCATTATTGGAGTGAGGGAGTGCTGAGTAGAAGTCGGATGACCAATGACTAATGACTAATGACTAATGACCAATGACTCTTCCTTCCCTATTGCCTATTGCCTATTGCCTGTTCCCTGTTCCCCATTCCCCATTCCCCTCCTGCTAAACTAAGTATGTCCCCAAGAGCCAATTGCTATGCTCAAGCGTTCTAAGTTCGAGACAACTCAGTCTCAAATTATGCACCGTGCTGAAGATTTGATTAGCGCAGCTTCAAATCGCTACCGCATTACGGTTCAGGTGGCAAATCGTGCTAAACGTCGGCGTTACGAAGAGTTTGAAAGTGCCGAAGATGCGATGATGAAGCCAGTACTCAGAGCAATTATTGAGATGTCTGATGAACTGACACAACCAGAAATCATCGGCGAATTATAAAAATAGTGCTGAGTTGAGAGTGCTGAGTTCTGAGTGTGTATCTGTTAACTCTGCACTTTCACCTCAGAATCTTTTTTAGATAAACCAAAAGCCTCAAATTTAAAGTCGTGAAGTTTAACTCAGCATTAATCACAACCTTTGCGGTAGCGGGGATCATTATTGGCGTTGCTGGTAATTTGTCTAGCATCCAACCTGCTGTAGCACAAAGAATTAGTACAGGTGAAGTTTGGCAGCAGGTATATCAACAATTACCCGACTTTCCCAAAGAAAACCAATACATCAATAAAGAAACAGGGAAAGTCGCTGATACTAATACCTTGGCAGGTCGTCTAATTCGATATCACGTATATGTCAAAGAACGCGCCCCTAATTATCGCCTAGATTGGAAGCTGACTTTAGCTGACTACCTGAATGCGAACGAAATTATTTACGAAAATACCTATCCAGGTAATGATACATTACGGCAAAATCCGATAGATGGCGATCGCACTGCTATTTCCCGTCTCACCCGCACTCAACGCAATGCCCTAGTACAAGTTTTAACCAATCTATTTAACCCCACACCAACCACCCGCACTAACATCCGACAAACACCCCAGACAGGAGGCGCTGATTTACTTAAATAAATAACCCCCACATCATCAACGCAATGGAACGTCTTATTAAAAGCGGTGCTGGCTGGCGAATTGGTTGGAACCCCAATGCACCCAAATTTAAGGGTTTAGTGGGTACTGATGACTGGGCTATTGAGTTAACCGAGGCTGAGTTAGATGATTTTTGTCGTTTATTAGCCAAGCTAGCAAACACGATGCAGCAACTTACATCGGAATTAATGGATGAAGAAAAAATTGCTTGTGAGGCAGAAAGCGATTTACTCTGGATGGAGGTAGCCGGCTATCCTCATGAATATAACCTCCGTTTCATCTTAAATACAGGGCGTGGTGCTGAAGGTGCATGGTCAGCTGCTGCTGTCCCTAGTCTATTGCAAGCAGCCGAGACACTGAAAGTTTTTTGAAATCTCCCCTTGATTCTCCCCTAAATTTGCGATATGATGATAATTCTGACCGGGGCGTAGCGCAGCTTGGTAGCGCGCCACTTTGGGGTAGTGGAGGTCGTGGGTTCGAATCCCGCCGCTCCGATTAATAAAATCCCTACCTGCTAGTCTTGCTCAAAGACTGGCAGGTTTTTTGCATTCTTAATCTACACCACATTCCGGAGATATTAAAGCGGATTTAATATCTCCGGAATGTAGATGAGAAATGATGTATGAGACATCTCCGAAGATGAATGTAGAGACTTTGCACTGCAACATCTGTACAAAAATTCCAGGTTTTAACCTTTACACTGTTTATGCAACAGAGATTAATGCACATCGAAGAGTATCACAAAGTACTCAGGTCTGGCTGTAAACGGGCAAATTATCGGTTGGTGTTAACTCTGGCTGTGGTGTCGCTTGTTCTTCTGGTTCGGGTAAGCCGTACATTGACCGATATAATTTATCGTACTCTCTAGCAGATTTGTACCAGCTAAAGTCTTGACTCATACCGCGTTTTTGTAGTTCTTGCCATTGGGGTTTAAATCGGAAGCCTTCCCAAGCGCGAATCATGCAGGTAAACAAGTCTAGGGGTTCGTAGCGGTCAAAACAATAGCCTGTCCCAGCGTTGTTCATCGGGTCATAATGGGATACAGTGTCTACTAAGCCACCTGTGCGGCGAACGATGGGTACACAACCGTAGCGCAATGCCATCATTTGACTGATACCGCATGGTTCAAAGCGACTAGGCATTAAGAAGGCATCAGAACCAGCGTAAATCCGTCGGGACAAGGCATCGTTGTAAAGTAGATAAGTTGCCATCCGTCCGGGGTAGCGGGAGGCTAATTGCCACATTTGGCTTTCGTAGTAGCGATCGCCTGTTCCCAATAAGATAAACTGGGCATCAGTATAAGCCATGAAGCGATCGAGGATTTGGATGACTAAATCTAAACCCTTTTGTTCGACTAGGCGAGTTACCATGCCAATTAAAAAGGCATTGCTGTTGACTTCTAGTCCTACTTCTTCTTGCAAGGCGACTTTATTGGCTTTGCGTTTATCTAAGCTATCGCTGGTAAAAGCTTGAGCAATATATTTGTCAACAGTCGGGTCATAAACTTCCGTATCTATCCCGTTGACAATCCCAGATAATTTACCACTAATGAAAGATAGCAAACCTTCTATGGTTTCACCGTAAGTGGGTGTCTTGATTTGCTCGGCGTAGGTCGGGGAAACGGTATTTACCCTATCAGCAAACTGGACGGCTGCGGCCATTGTGTTATGTCCCTGCATATACCAAGGACACCAAGTAATTTTATCCAAATACCAACGCCAAGGCCCTTGATAAGCCAAGTTGTGAATAGTAAAGACTGTAGTGATATCTGGTGATTGGTTCATCCACACGGGAATCATGCCAGTGTGCCAATCGTGACAGTGAATAATTTCTGGCTTCCAGTAATTCCAGCAAAACTCAGCCGCACCATTAGCAAAAAATGTGAAGCGCCAGTCTTCATCTTCTCCTGAGTAGATCCGCCGGGGATTGAAGACAGGATGTCCAAATAAATACAACGGTACATCAGTACCAGGCAGAACCGTTTCATACACGGCAAAGTCCTGAAACATGGCATATCCGCGCCAGACTGGGTCTTGAGGTATCTCCATTTTATCTGGCAAAAAACCGTAGTAAGGCATGAATATGCGCACATCATGCCCCATTTGTCTCAAGACTTTGGGTAATGCGCCGACAACATCACCCATTCCCCCAACCTTTGCTACGGGTGCTGCTTCTGCTGCCACAAATAGAATCCGCATGGTAATTTTTATGTCCCCGGTTCTGCCTAAAACAATTCGCAATTCGTAACTAATTATAAGTTACATCTTTTACTATTTTTTTCGACTATTTTTTAGTATGATGGCTTTGGAAAAAGGTTGCTCAAGAGTGAATCCAGAAGTTGTATTCATCGACAGTATAATTCATAATCCGCTCTCATCATCCGCAATTTTCTGTTGCTTACAAATTACGAATTACGAATTACCAGCATTGCTTAAGAACCACGTTGGATTTCTGTAAAGATAATATCTAAAATCTCTTGCGCTCCTTGTTCCCGCAGACGTTGTGCTAATTGTATACCGATCGCTTCGGCATCATTAACATGACCAACAATAGTATCTTTGACTAAGTTCTGCCCATCTACGCTAGCGACAACGCCTGTGAGTGTTAACTCATTACCGTTGATCTCTGTATTTACACCAATAGGTACTTGACAACCACCTTCCAAACTCCGTAAGAAAGAACGTTCTGCCAAACAGCGATCGCGGGTTTGGGGGTGTTCAATGGCCTTGAGTATAGATATTAGTTCGATATCATCAGCACGGCATTCTATCCCTAATGCACCTTGTCCGACGGCGTGCAGAGAAACTTCTTTAGGTAAAACTTGGTGGATGCGATCGCCCATACCCAAACGTTGCAATCCCGCAGCTGCTAAAATGAGGGCATCATATTCGCCAGCATCCAGTTTTGCTAATCGTGTATTCAAATTTCCCCGCACATCTTTAAATGTTAAATGAGGGAATTGATTACGTAACTGGGCCAAGCGTCGCAAAGATGATGTGCCGATGACTGCGCCTGGGGGGAGAGTATCAATTTGCTGATCTTTAAATTTTTCATGCACCACTAGCGCATCGGCTGGGTTTTCCCGTTCTGTAATCGCCGCTAGTGTTAACCCTTCTGGTAAGTTAGTCGGTAAATCTTTGAGAGAATGCACCGCAAAGTCAATTTCTTGAGAGAGCATTCCTACTTCGAGTTCTTTAGTAAACAGTCCTTTGTCACCAATTTTGGCTAGTGCTACATCCAGGATTTTGTCGCCTTGGGTAGACATGGTGTGGACTTCAAAATTGATATCTGGAAAACTATTTTGTAGTTGCTCTCTCACCCAGTAGGTCTGGACTAGAGCAAGTTGACTTTTACGAGAACCTATACGAATTGTGCGGGTGGCACTGGAAACAACTGAAGTCATAAAACAATGTCAAACCAGGCGATAATTTCACTCTGATCTAGACTACCGCAGTGAGTGACCTACCGGATGGCTTTTAAATGATTCAGTTAATTTTACGTTGCTATTGCTTCACACTATTTTACATTATTGAGTTACGTTAAGTGACGAAATGATCAACACCTCTACAAAAAAACCCCCAGAGGGGGCTAAATCTGAAGTTGTCCGCGTGGAGTGAACAACTAATTAAGTAATACTCACAGTAAATACAGTAATCCGAACAGAATAATCCAAATCACATCTACGAAGTGCCAGTATATTTCCGCAGCTTCGATGCCAAAATGTTTTTCACTACTGTAGTGACCTTTTTTGCGCGATCGCCACAATACAGCTACAATTGCCAAAACGCCGATAGTTACGTGTAAACCGTGAAAGCCGGTTAAAACGTAAAAGGCACTGGCAAACAAATTCGTCGTCAGTCCAAATTCTAAATGGGTGTATTCATATACCTGTCCACACAAGAATATTGCGCCCATTGCGGCTGTAATTGCTAACCAAGTACGCATACCCCGCGTATCATTTTTCTTGATGGCTGTATCAGCATTGTGCATGACAAAACTGCTGGCAATGAGGTTAACAGTGTTAACTCCAGGTAGCAACAATTCTAACTCTGGTGTCCCGGCTGGTGGCCAGACAGGTAAAGTAGAACGGAAAGCTAAGTAAGCACCGAACAACCCTAAAAAGATCATTCCCTCAGCAATCAGGAAAACAAATAACCCAAATAGCCGATGATCAGGGTGTGCTTCGTGATGACCAACCGCTTCTACTCCGTGGTGATGATTTAGTTCCGTTTTCGCTGGGTCAATTGTTTGACTTTGCATGGATTTTATGATGTGTAAAGTGCTGAGTGCTGAGTGCTGAGTGCTGAGTGCTGAGTGAAATACTTCACTGGGAACTCGGTACTCGTGACTCAGCACTTGTTAATTAACGATCTTCGGGATTAGCTGCAACTGCTGGGTCTGGTTCTGCCCTCAAGACTGAATTGGGGCCACCAGATAAAACTGGGTCGGGGTCAGATAAAGGTACACCCTCATCAGCCTTTTCTAAACCATAGTCGTAAGGGCCTGTAGCCAGTACAGGGATGCCCTCAAAATTCTCAATTGCTGGGGGTGAAGTAGTCATCCATTCCAGGGTCAGGGCCCGCCAAGGATTATTACCAGCTTTCTTGCCGTATAACCAACTCCAAATCACATTGATGATAAAGGGAATTGTGGAAACTGCCAGGATATATGAGCCGTAGGTGCAGATTTCGTTAATCAAGGCAAATTTGGGATCATATTGAGCCACCCGGCGGTTCATTCCCATCAAACCCAGCTTGTGCATGGGTAAGAAGGTCATATTTAAACCAATGATTGTTAAAGCAAAGTGGACTTGACCCCAAAATTCATTAATCATCCGTCCCGTCATTTTCGGGAACCAGTGGTAAATGGCAGCGAAGATTCCTAGTACACTACCACCAAACAGGACGTAGTGCAGGTGAGCCACGACAAAATAAGTATCGTGGACATGAATATCAAATGGTACAGCAGCCAACATCACACCACTGATCCCACCAATTACGAAAGTTCCCACAAAACCCATCGCAAACAACATGGCACTGTTGAACTGGATTTTGCCACCCCACATCGTTGCTAACCAGCTAAAAATCTTGATCCCTGTGGGTACGGCAATGATCATCGTAGTGATCATAAAGAACATCCGCAACCAACCAGGAACACCACTGGTAAACATATGGTGCGCCCAAACAATCAATCCCAAGAAACTGATAGCGAGGGATGAATAAGCGATCGCTTTATAACCGAAAATGGGTTTACGAGAGTGAACGGGAATTACCTCAGAAATTGCGCCAAAGAAGGGCAAAATCATAATGTAAACTGCCGGATGGGAGTAAAACCAGAACATATGCTGGTACACCACCGGATCACCACCACCAGTGGGGTTAAAAAATGTGGTTCCTGCTATCAAGTCGAACGATAACAGAATCAAACCGGCGGCTAGTACTGGTGTGGACAATAAAACCAATGCTGAAGTCGAAAACATTGCCCAACAGAATAAAGGCATTTGGTGAAAGCCCATGCCAGGGATACGCATCTTCAACAGGGTAACTAGGAAATTAATCGACCCCAAAATTGACGAAGTACCCAACAGCAACAGGCTTATAATCCAAATCCCCTCACCCACTTGTCCTGTTACCAAGCTCAAGGGGGGGTAGGAAGTCCAACCTGCATCAGGTGCATCACCGACTACCAAGCTGGCAATCAGTAACAACCCAGCCGGGGGAACCATCCAAAAAGCCACAGCATTCAATCTGGGAAATGCCATATCTTTTGCCCCAATCATTAACGGGATCAGATAGTTAGCAAACCCCGCACCGGCTGGCAAAATCCACAAGAAAATCATGATTGTGGCGTGCAGTGTAAACAGACTGTTATAGACTTCTGGAGTAACAAAATCTACCTCTGGGGTGCGTAATTCTGTCCGCACCAAGTCAGCCATTACGCCGCCAATACAGTAAAAAATGAAGGAAGTGACTAGATATTGCAACCCAATCACTTTATGGTCTGTATTAAAACTGAAGTAGTCTCGCCAGTGTCTCTCTCCTGGTTCTGGAACAAGAACAGGGAAATTGGCTGTTTCTTGCAACTGAGCTTGTGTCATAGTTTTTAGTCATTTAGTCATTGGTCATTAGTCATTAGTGCTTACTGTTGACTGTTGACTGTGGACTATTTGTGAATTTGCTTGAGGATTTCTGGTTGAATTCCCATGTCCTTGGTGTAAGGAGTGAGAAATTCATGAGGAGATAGGTCGGCTGGATTTAAAGCCACAGCTTGATTGAGAGTATCAGTGTTAGCTGCTACTTGTTCTTGCATCCATTTAGCGAATGCTTCGGGTTTTTCTACTATCACCTGTGTTCTCATTGCCCCGTGATAAGGGCCACACAGTTCAGCACAAATCAGCGCATAGTCACCCTCTTGTTTAGGTGTGAAGCGTATTTCGCTTTGTCTACCAGGGATGGCATCTTGTTTGAGGCGAAATTCTGGAACCCAGAAGGCGTGGATCACATCATTAGCTGTCATGCTGATTTGCACTTCTCGCCCAATAGGGACGTGTAACTCACCAGTAGTTATACCTGTTTCAGGATAGGTGAAAATCCAAGCGTATTGTAGACCTGTAACGTTAACTACTAATTCTGGTGGCTTCCCAGCTTTTTCCGGACTGCCGCCAATGGTGGGAGCAACACTACCTACACCAGGGGCATTCTGTTTTTGGGGAATTTGTTCAGCATTGCGGACTGCGGCGGTGGCTGGGTCTTGCATGGCCTCATCAGATTTTTCTTGATTGAGGTTGGGTGCAGTATTCCCAGGTGTATCGTTGAGAGTGGCAGCAATAGCTGTCCCTGGCATTGTCATCGAACTCTGAGTCATCGGAGATTCATGGATGGCGTGGGGATCAAAGCCACCGATGTCATTATAAACTTCAAAGCTATAGACAGAAATACCGATAACAATAACTGCGGGGATCGCCGTCCAGAGGATTTCTAAAGGTACATTACCTTCGACTGGTAGTCCGTCTTCACTATCACCAGCCCGGCGACGATATTTAAATGCACAGTAAATTAATACACCTTCAACAATCAAAAATATACCAGTTGAAACGGTCATCATGGCATTGAAAAGACCGTCGATTAATACCGCTTCATCTGAGGCGGCTGCTGGCAATAAACCATGATTTTGACCGTACCAAAGGCTAATGAGAGTTAGCCCGATACCGACTAGTAATGTCCAGATTGAACTTGGAATTTTCACGGCTCACTTAATTGAATTGATTACGTTATCTCGAAGCAGCTCACTTACTAAGGTAGTCTAGGCTGTTAATTATTGTGCCTAATGGTCTGAAATCTTTATTAATTTTTTCGACTACATTAGTAATCTTGAGTAAAAAAGATTAATTTCCTATTGCCAAGGTTAGAGGTAAACAATTAGGAAAAATTTAAGGAAAATTTAGGAAAGTAGAATATCAAAATATTGATTAATTCCTGACAACTTGAAGAATACCTAAAGCTTCGGGCTAGTAACCGCTATAGTGATTCAAAGTATTAATTAAAAGCTAATCAATCATCCCAGTTGTATACGCTAGGGTGGAAATAGGTCGGTAAGGAAATTTATAAGCGAGTTACTACCAAAAGTGGACACAAGGTATTGTTCATGAACGAATTTGTCCTAGAACATCAAAATGAAGTAGCCACAGAGCAGCACAAGCCAAAAGAAATGATTCGTCGCTTAGTGTGGAGAATGGCTATAGCCACCTTGATTTTGATGGCTATAGGCTCTGCCACCCGCGTCATGAATGCTGGATTGGCTTGCCCAGACTGGCCACTTTGCTATGGGGAACTAGTGCCGGCCAAGCAAATGAATCTGCAAGTATTCCTAGAATGGTTTCACAGATTGGATGCCAGTTTAATCGGTATTAGCGCGATCGCTCTATTTAGTTTATCCTGGTGGCATCGGCGGACTTTACCCAACTGGCTACCGTGGGCATCGACATTTGCCTTATTTTTAATCGTCTTTCAAGGGATTTTGGGAGGATTGACTGTCACCCAATTATTGCGGTTTGATATCGTTACCGCCCACTTGGGAACAGCTTTGCTGTTTTTTACTAGCCTACTGATTATCGGCATCGCTCTCACACCCTATCAAGGCACAGGCAACGTTGGTAAGCTGCCTTGGGTAGGTCTAACGGCTGCTATTTTAGTTTATCTGCAAAGTCTTATAGGTGCTTTGGTTGGTTCGCGCTGGGCGCTACATCAATGCTTTGGTGGTTCCCAACTTTGCGGTGTGATGTATAGCCATATTTTTGGCTTAGTACCGCCAACTGTCGCTACTTTAGCAGTAGTTTTCTTTTCTTGGCGGACACCAGCGCTACATCCAGCTTTGCGAAGATTGGCTAATATGGCTGGGGGATTATTAATCTTACAAATTCTCTTGGGCTTTGCAACTTTCCGCCTCCACCTCCAAGTCGAACCTCTGACTGTATCTCACCAAGCTATAGGAGCAACACTACTGGGCGTTTTGGTGGCTTTTACAGTTCTCGCTCTACGTGACTGGTCTACAAGTCGGGAAATTAAAGCCTACTCGGTTGTGAATGAGGGAGTAGAGAGTGCTGAGTTATGAGTGCTGAGTGAGGAGTGCTGAGTGAGGAGTGCTGAGTGATGAGTGCTGAGTGCTGAGTGAGAGAGTTAAGAAGGTTTTCTCCCCCTGCTCCCCTGCTCCCCCGCCTCCCCTGCCTCTCCCCCTCCCCCATCAAGATACACTCCACTCAACTGGGAAACGCTGTCAGTTTTTGAAGAATAAGGAATTAAAGCAAAAATGATTGAGGCTAATGTCTCTCGCCACCACGCAACTTTTCTCCAGGTGATTCAAAGCTACTACCAGCTAACTAAACCCCGGATTATTCCGTTGTTATTAATTACGACTGCTGGCAGTATGTGGATTGCTGCGAAGGGACAAGTAGATCCGATGCTGTTATTGGTAACTCTGGCTGGCGGTACTTTGGCGGCTGCTAGCGCTCAGACAATTAATTGCATTTATGACCGGGATATTGATTATGACATGGAACGGACTCGCCATCGTCCCATGCCTTCTGGTAAGGTGCAACCCCGCGATGCCCTAATTTTTGCGATCGCTCTCGCTGTACTTTCTTTTACTCTCCTCACCGTATTCGCCAATCTCTTGGCAGCTCTACTAGCATTATCTGGTATTGTTTTTTACGTTTTAGTCTACACTCACTGGCTAAAACGTCATAGTACACAAAATATTGTCATCGGTGGTGCGGCTGGGGCAATTCCAGCTCTAGTAGGTTGGGCAGCTGTCACCGGCACTCTAAGTTGGAGTGCATGGTTAATTTTTGCCATCGTCTTTTTATGGACACCACCACATTTCTGGGCTTTGGCTTTGATGATTCGTGATGACTATGCCAAAGTTGGTATCCCTATGCTACCAGTGGTTGAAGGTAATACCGCAACAGTCAAGCAAATTTGGTACTACACACTCATCACTGTAGTTGCCACCCTGTTGTTAGTCTATCCTCTCCAGGCTAGTGGTATTGTTTATGCAGCGATCGCTCTTGCTCTAGGAGCCATATTTATCCGCAAATCCTGGCGCTTATTGCATAACCCAGAGGATCGCCCCACAGCTAGAGAATTATTTCTCTATTCCATCTCCTACATGATGCTGTTGTGTCTCGGCATGGTAATAGATAGTCTCCCCATCACCCATCATCTCATCAATGCTGCTATTAGTCAGTTGCATCTGATTAGCTAAAAGGTGGATGATTATGCGATCGCGCTGGTACTATATTGTGGCGCGATCGTATTATTAATAAATCAGGAAAACTAAAATGGATGTCATCATTCCCGATGAGATTGTGAATAATTAAAGTAAAATATAATTATTAAATATTTAACCACATCACAACATTATTTAATCATTTACTAACCATGACAAATATTATTTTAAACATTGACGATAACATCAAAAACCTCTTGCAGCAAAGAGCTTCAAAAAACGGTCGTTCCCTAGAAGAAGAGGCACAAGAAACTCTCCGTCTTGCTTTAATAGAAAATCAAAAACTGCCCTTAAATATTGTCAGCATGATAGAAAAACGCTTTGCTCATTTGGGAGATTTTGAACTAGGAGACATAAAAAGAGAACCCATGCGTCCTGTACCCACTTTTGAATAATGATTATTCTTGATACTAATGTTTTGTCAGAATTAATCAAACCCCAAGGGTCTACAGTAGTTCGCAAGTGGGCAACCCAGCAATCCGTAACAAGTTTGTTTACTACAACAATTACACAAGCCGAAATACTGTATGGCATAGCCATTTTACCAGAAGGAAAGCGGAAATACGAACTCTACCAAGCCGCTACTTTAATGTTTGCAGAAGACTTTGTAGGACGTGTTCTCACCTTTGATGAATCTGCTGCTGTGGCTTATGCTAATATTTCAGCCCAAAGACGAGTCGGTGGGAATCCTATATCTCAAGCTGATGCCCAAATTGCTGCTATTTGTTACTCTCATAATTCGATTATAGCAACTCGTAATGTTGCTGATTTCGCAGACTGCGGAATTTTTATTATTAATCCTTGGGAAGAGAAATCCCTATAATTAATTTTTTGAAAAGAACAGTTGAATTCAGCAAAGGAGAGGGCTTGTTTGTCATGAAAGCGATCGCGCTGGTAAATTTGATTTTAGGGCGCGATCGCAATCATAATTATTGTTTCCCTACAAGCCATGCACCTAATTGAATAGTCTTTATAGAATTTATGTTAAATAACGCCCAAGTTGCATGACAAGCTGCATACGCGACTGTTCCGGGATCAGAATCAAAAGGATGAGCAACAATCTCTTTTACCCAAAAAGTTATTTGTTTTGTGTCAATAGACTGATCAATATATTTAATTGCGTACTCAATTCCAATTCTGGCAGCCTCTTCAAGGACTTGGAGGTTAAGGATGTTTTCCTTGTTCAATTTCTCGAATTCCTTGTCTGAGAGCAGCTACGGTTTCGGCATATTCTAACCTCTCCAAAAGCTTTTGATAGGCTTTGGCATCCTGAACAACAAGTTGAGCTGCACCATTGACAGTCAGCACAATGGGTTTTTCGTTTTGTTCCATCTCCTGAATGTATTGCTTCGTGTTTCTCTGAAACTCGGAGAGTGAGTGAATTTTGTTTAGGTCAATCATCAGCCAAAAATGAAATTAACAGTTAATTTCATGCTACTAACATAATTAGTTAAGAGCAAGCGTATTTTCAGGATTTTGTATAAATATTAACTACAGTCCTGATACTGTTGGGTTACCTGAACTGTATTGGTTTATAACTAGCTTCTAATGGGCAATATTCTGACTCTAAAACGAGTTCGGTCTATTGTCACCAAAACACCTGCTTCCAGTTGCGTTTGAAACTGACATAGTGTTGTAGTTACTAACTCCCCAATAGCACTAGGTAATAGATCCTGAATACGGACTTGCAATGTAGTTATTATTCACAGCCCAAGTCATAATTACATTATCAGTTGCACCAGGATCTCCAATAGTTGACCAGTGAACAGCTTCAATACCTGCTTGTGTAAAAGTTAACACCCATTCAAGTGAAAGATTCATATCAATGAGAATTTTCATGCTGAAGTTAGAGGCAATTCTATCTCCTCAACCCGCCAAGCAGCATAGGCTAAAGCTTCATAAATATCAGCTAGTTCTAAATAAGGATAAGCTTTGAGAATTTCTTCTGGAGTTTTACCAGAAGCCATTAACCCGACAATAGTACCAACAGTCACCCGCAACCCACGAATACAAGGTTTACCTCCCATGACTTCAGGGTTTAATGTAATTCTAGTTAACTGCTCCATAAGTATTTCTGCCAAACAATCAACGGACTAATTTGTAGGTACTTCTGAATTTTAGACGAAACTTTATAGCAATCCTCGCTCAAAAAACCAAAGAATTAAGCTTGTTCCTAAAACACAAATAATCCCACTCACCCCGGCTAGGGGTTTTTTATTGATACCAGTCCACAATTCGGAGACTTTACCAGTATAGGTAACTAACTGGGCTGTATCTATAGTAGCGATCGCCCAGACTAAAGCCGAATGTAATCCCCAGGCTATACCTAATGTATTGCGATCGCATATCCTCGCCAACACCAGCATCATTCCCAATAACCATAATCCCGGTAGTTGGGGTAAAGTCTCCCGTTGTTCCCAAACCAAGTGGAGAACCGCAAAAATCAGGCTAGAAGCAATGGCTGCTATCCATAGTGGATTATCTCGTGCTAATTCAGTCAACAGAAAACCACGAAAAACTAATTCTTCTATCCCTCCAACCAACAACGCGATGAAGAAAATAGGGAAGGAGACAGATAGTAATTGCTTGATATTTAACCCCTCAAAATCGCACCAACCAAGCCAAAATTGACAGATAAACAAACTAGCTATACTTATTACCCCTAAGCTAAAACCTAGTGCTAAAGAGCGTAATAAGGCCAAATTAGCCACAAACCCATAATTAGCGAAAGAACTATTAGTCAGCCAAATTACTCCCCCAAGAATCAGAGGTGCTAATAGGTAAAGTGACAGCATTAATGGTAATTTTTGCTCTGGTTGTAATGGTTTTATTGGTTGCCAATTAAGTAATTTTAGTGATATTGCGGCAATTGGTAACCAGCATCCCAACCAGCCAAGAAAAAAAGCCATCACGACAACTAATGCTGGTGCATTTTTCATCAATGCCAGCAGATTGTTGAGGGATGGCGTTAAGAAATTTGTCAAAGTTAACAAAAAAATCACGATATGCTTCTTGCAGAATAAATTTTTGGCTTCTTAGTCTAGCCTCTAATAAAACTAGTCAGTTCTGCAAGGGTTTAATCGGATTTTTGAGTTAGATAAAATTATTTAATCAGGGATACCAGTTGTTTATAGTCATAGGGATAGGTTAAAGAAGCAGTCAGCATCAGCTTTGTTAGGTATCCTCAATGGAACCAATCAAACACCACCAAATCTGTTTACGGAGTCATCCGCAATTAAAATTTGGTATGGTCTTTATGCACCGATTTATCAACCTTTGGCTACTGACTAGCAAATGCTTTTTTATTAAAAGTCATCACTCAACTTATCCCATCCCCAAGAATTTATTCCTCTTCGTCCAAATCTTCATCAGATTCGTCAACATCATCCAAAGAAAGCTTTTTATCACTTTCACCCAGTTGGATCAAGTGAATATGCTTGTATCCCAGTCTAATTTCAAATTCATCTCCAGGTTTTAAGCCCATTGCTTTGGTGTAAGTAGCACCAATAACAATTTGACCGTTTTGATGAACGCTAACTCGGTATGTCGGTTCACGTCCACGACCATCTTTTGGTGCTTCTGGACTTAGAGGTATTCCTCTCGCCGATAGCAAAGCGTCATAAAAGTCTGTGAGATTAACACGAACTTGATTATTCTTAGTAACGGTATAGTAACCGCACTGTTTAGCTCTTTCTCGTCTTGGTAAAGTGGAAAGTTCTTTTACTTTAGCTAGCAGTGCTTTTCCAGTTAAAGGCGCGGTTGCAGTTTCACTCATTATGCTCAAATTTTCCTTACTCTCTCCAAACTGATAAATTATGTCGTCTCATGCCAGTATTTGACTTTTTAGCATCTGCATAAAGCGACTGGGGACTTGAAAGTCCAGGGTGAATTCCTACTGATGTTAGTCTTAAGTGCCTCTATGATGCTTGACCACAATAGTCAGAGGTCAGGGGTTTTACAGGCACTAATTTCAGTGATTTTACGGCATTTTCTACCATGATTCGCCAAGGGAAATGCAATTATTTTCTCTTTTGGCACTACTGTAGTGGTGTCACTTTGAGCCACCTTAACAAATGGTGCAGGTTCTACTACAAACCAGTCGTAGACCAAAGAAATTGCAGGTTTTCCACTTGCGCTGCTTGCTTTTATTGCTTTAGAGTTGTGAGGTTTTCCCGTCTTTTACTCTTCAGCTGAAGACAGCATGGTATTTGAATATGGTGTTATGGACATACACCCTTTTGTCCTGCCTGTAGAGACATGAAATTTCTTGTCTCTACATTACGAAGAAACTAAGCAGTAGTAACAACAGTAGTATAACTGTTGATTCTAGTTTTGTTGCTTCGTAATTTTATATTAAATACTAGCATGGACTAATAATAGCAAAATAGTTGTTTATTTTTGAATTTAACTTGCTGATAAATTTTTCTCTAAATCCTCAAGCTTCTGGAGACAAAAAGCGGTCAGGATTTTGCTTGGGCTTGACAAACCTAGTGAGTATTGGAGAATGACTTTTATAAAAATTAATCTAAATTTAGATAGCGAGTTTTGACAAGTGAGTTATGTGGTTTGATTTTCTTGATTGAGAGGAGTCAAAGGCGATGAGTAAGAAAATCCTAGTTTATTGTCACCAGACAAAAATATCTCGTGTTTTTTGCACGTCTGTCTATAGGAATAATCAAGATGGACACATGAGTCTAGTACTTTATTGCCACAACTAGATGTGTATTATCAGCTTTAACGCTTATATACAACAAAAAAATTAATTAGGACTTACGCAGTGTCAGAGATTTTTCATGACTTTTTGTCAATAGTTAATAGTGAGATAGTGCGTTCCTGTCGCCTTGCGTCGGAAAGCAACTATCGTTAGCGACGAAGGAGCGTCACCCGTAAGGGTCCACAGTCCAAAAACTTTGCTTTTGACGTTGACAGTTGACTACCCTTGTAAGGTGTACTCAACTCAGAATAAGTATTTTAAGTTAATATTTCTTCTACCAAGGCTCTTGAATATTTAGATATATCAAGAACCTTGAAGCATTGACCATCATGAGGTGCAGATCCTCAACTTATCCAAGAAGTGGGGATCTTGTTTCGCATGAATGATTGAGTATGACTAGATTTTTTCTCTTCAGCAGCAGCTTAAGTTAATTTCCTGGTGAACTCACCCTATTTGTGGTAAGCCAATAAACTGAATGAGTAACCTTGGCTGAACTTTTTTCTCTATTTGGGCTAAGGAATTCTGGCAAATCTTGCTTGGGGAGCTTCTGCAATTAAAATTTTAGTGGTTATCCTGGAATTAAAATCACTTACTGTGCGACTATCAGACTATTAATACTACACTGAAAATTAAGAGTAACAAGAGTATAGCCCAAGTTTTGTCAGCACCACCCCTTATCGGTGATGTTTGAGGTTGGTGAGATATTTTTAAGATTTAGGTTGGTAACAATGGAAGTTCTGTTTAAAATTATTCGGCAACAACCAAATTCCTCTGGAGTTGTGCAATCTTACCTTTTAGAGACGGAATCTGGTAGCACCATCTTAGATTGTCTTAATCGGATTAAATGGGAACAAGATGGAACCTTAGCATTTCGCAAAAATTGCCGCAATACTATTTGTGGTAGCTGTGGGATGCGAATTAACGGTCGTTCGGCTTTGGCTTGCAAAGAAAATGTTGGTAGTGAATTAGCGAGATTACAACAGATATCATCTAATATTCCCGAAATCACGATCGCACCCCTGGGCAATATGCCAGTAATTAAGGATTTGGTCGTGGATATGAGCAGTTTCTGGCATAATTTAGAAGCTGTAGCGCCCTATGTCAGCACAGCAGCCAGACAAGTCCCAGAACGGGAGTTTTTACAAACACCCCAAGAGCGATCGCTTCTTGATCAGACAGGCAATTGTATCATGTGCGGTGCTTGTTACTCAGAATGCAACGCCCGTGAAGTTAACCCCGATTTTGTCGGCCCCCACGCCTTAGCCAAAGCCTACCGCATGGTTGCAGACTCCCGCGACAGCAATACAACTGAGCGCTTGGAAAGTTATAACGAAGGTACAAAAGGCGTTTGGGGTTGTACCCGTTGTCTTTACTGCGATTCTGTTTGCCCGATGGAAGTAGCGCCATTAGAGCAAATCAGTAAAATCAAACAGGAAATTCTCGCCGAAAAATCAGCTAGTGACAGTCGCTCAATTCGTCACCGCAAGGTATTAATAGATTTAGTCAAAGCCGGTGGCTGGATTGACGAACGCCAATTTGGCTTGCAAGTCGTCGGTAACTACTTTCAGGATCTCCGAGGCTTACTGAGTATCGCCCCCTTGGGATTACGGATGCTGATCAAAGGCAAATTCCCCCTCTCCTTTGAACCATCAGAGGGAACATTAGAAGTGCGATCGCTGATTGAGTCAGTGCAGCAAGTAAAAGGTAATGGATAATGTTTGACCTCACATTCGGCAGGTTAATTAGCAAATGAGATAATATTTTCAACAGGGGTATCAAAAAAGTTGAGAATTCACAGTCTGTAAAAGTGATTCTGAATCCTGTAGCTTGCTTCCCGTTGGCTTTAGCCTTTCGTAGAGGAGGGTATTCTGGCTTCTGAATTCTTCTTCAATTAACAGCGTTTGCTTATTTTATAATTCAAACTGAGGAAAATTACATTACAAGATAGTAAAAATTTATGCACATACTTAAAAAGTTGACAATTGCTACAGTAGGGGCAGCATGGTTGACAATAAGTACAAGTATTGCTCCCGTCAAGGCTGCTTTGTTAGAGTTTAACTTTATAGTAAAAGATGTAAACATTTTCACGGGAACTGGTTTTTTTACTTTAAACACTCAGACGAGAGAAATTGTTGATTTTGGTGGTGTATTGAATTCTCCGGAAAATATATTTTTAAGATCGGAATTTACAATAGATAATATAGATGGTAATACACTTTTAGATGTAAAAAACTTCTATTGTCGGGAGTTTTTGTTGACTCCAGATGGAGGCAAAGTTTGTTTTGGAACAGACAATTCTGCTCAAGAAGTGAATTTGCAATTTCGAGGAGAAGATTTATTTAATCAATTGAGCAGCAATCCTACTGTCTACGAAAACTCATTTGTTGTTGGAACACGCCCTGAAGCTGATCCTGATACTGGTTTTAACATTTATGATATTAGAGGAAGTCAATTTAAACTCCTTACCTTTATTTTCTCTATTCCATTTACTGTAACTGGATTGCAGGTTAAAAACCTAGACACAACACAAGTAATACCTGAATCTACAACTACAACAGCAATATTAACTATTGGTGCTTTAGGTGTTGGTTTATTACTAAAGCGTAAACATAAGACTCTATTTTAGTAGTATGACTGCCTAGAGTCTATTTTATTAGCCAAGATTTTCCATAAGCTTACAGATTTGGATTGTACTCATCCCCTTTGACTTAGTGTCACAGCTTCGTAGATTAGCTAAGGTAGCGGTTGACTAATCCCCAATTCTCAATTACCAATTACCAGTCCCTAATTAGTAATTATCAATCTATCTAGGATCTTGCGGTACATCCAAAGGTTGCCCTAAACGGTTATAAACCAAAACATCCCACTGTCCGTTATTGCTAGATTCAAAAGCGATCGCACTCCCGTCAGCGCTGATGGTGGGGTTGCGGACTTCTGCTTGTAGATTATTAGTTAGATTTCGTGATTGACGTGTTTCTTTGTCATAGAGAAAAATTGCCGATCGCCCTTGACGACTAGCTGCAAACACCAGATAACGACCATCATCGGAAACACTGGGATGAGAAGCGATCGTATCTAAAGCATTTAATCCGGGCAAATCTACCAAATTACGAGTCAGGGTATCAAATAAATATACATCCTGGCTACCCCGGCGATCGCTTGTAAACACAATATATCTTCCAGAAATCTGTGGATTCAGTTCTGAAGACAAACTGTTAATACTCCTCCCCCCAGGATCAAACGGATAATTAACTAAGCGGGGATAACCAAAGCACCCACTTAAAAAAGTTAAACAAAAAAATATAAAAATGTGTTTGGTCATTGGTCAATGGTCAATGGTCAATAGTCAATAGGCAATAGGCAATAGGCAATAGGCAATAGGCAATAGGCAATAGGCAATAGGCAATAGGCAATAGGCAATAGGCAATAGTCAATAGGCAATAGGCAATAGGCAATAGGCAATAGGCAATAGGCAATAGGCAATAAGCAATAGTCAATAGTCATTGGTCGCTACTCAGCACTCATCACTCAGCACTCACTGCTGATTCACAGTTGCCCCGTTGGGAATATCTAATTCTACAGTGGGGCCTCTGTCTAGGACTTCGATGTCCCATTGGCCACGGCTGGCGGTTTCAAAGACAACATAACGTCCATCTGGGCTGATGCTGGGGTTGCGTACCCAACCGCGATAGGTGGGGGTGATGATTTGTGATTGCTGGATGGCGCGATCGTAAAGTGCTACCACTGGTCTACCTTGGTCGCTGGTCATGTAAACAATATACCGTCCGGTGTAGCTGAGGCTAGGACTTTCGGTAATTGTATCAGGTCGATTTAAGCCGGGTGTCCTAATAAAACTCTGCTGTTGCAAATCATATATAAGTAACTGGTGAACACTATTACGATTAGAAATAAACGCTAGGAAACGACCATTACCACTTAAGGCTGGTTGTTCTTCTGTGTAGCGACTATTGAGGGAGGTAGGCCCTAGAGGAATATCACCGGAACTACAAGAGCCTAGCAAACTTGCCAAGCTAAAGACTAGGCTCCAATGAATTGGTTTTTGGAGCCAAAACTGAGAAGTAAATTTTTCCACCTCAACTATTTACTTGTTTCTGCCGCTTATAAGCTTACATCTATGGCGATCGCTTTAAACATCGTCATAATTTGGGGAATTTCCTGGTTCTTCGTCTGACTCATCTATCGGTTTGTACGGTACGTAGTCAGTCGGAATCGCTTCATCGTCTTGCTGTTCCCTGCGGGGATTGGTATCAGTGGGTGGACGGCGTTTTCTGCGTCTGGGTGGTGTATCTTCGTCAACTGTTGGGCGAGGAGGATTATTGTTTCGGCGCGAAGACTTTCTTACTTCATCGCTCGAACCTTCCCAATCATCAACTTCCCTGGAAGGTGAACCCCAATCTTCTTGGTCATAACGTTCTGGAGTCCGATTGGTGGGACGGTTGGGAGTCCGGCGGCGTGTTCTGTCTGTTGATTCTGGTCGGTCAGTAGGGTTACGACGTTCACGCCGGGGTGGTTGTTCGTCGTAGTAGTCATCACGGCTAGAACGGTCGTCTCTACCAGGACGAATTCTCGCACGCACGGGGCGATCTTCCTCTTCTTCTTCTTCTCGATAAGGTAGTGGTTCTAGGTCTGATTCCACCTCAGCTTGATACCTATTTCTGTTATAAGAATAGTTTCTGCTGACTGGTCGTTCTTCATCGACAATTGGCGTGTTACGTTTAGCTTGTTGAGTAGCTATACTCCGTAGACGAATACTTTCGACTGCAAAAAATACAGTCGTACCCACTAAAAGCAACTGACCAAATTGCAAAATCGGGTCTAATCGCCAGCCTTGGAAAATTAAAATAAAGCCGCACAGTAAGCCCACGGCTGCAAAAAAGATATCTTGATCTCTTGACAGTTCTGGACGCACAGTACGGAGAAAATACAGCGCTGCCCCAGCCACAGCCAGGAAAATCCCTAGAATACTGGCTGAGTTCGTTCCAAAATTCACCTGAGCCAGAACACTGGCTGAGTTCAGCCCAAAATTTAGCATTGTTCTTTTCCCAATATCAAATCTATGTTAGCGAGTCACACTTAAAATCACTACTCTAAACAATCTCAATATAATATTGAAGCTTCAAAGCATCTGACAAAGAAGCCTTGAAGCTGTTTACCAAAAGCTAAAAAAGCTTGAGTCTGCCAGCCTAGTATACCTTGCTCGCCGCACAGGAGTTGTTGCCTGTGGTGGAATTTAGGCGATTGCTGACAGACAAGCACTCGAAAAGAGTCGAAATAACTCTTCCCAACACTAAGAACGCTGAATTTTATCTTTCTGGCTGATGAAAATCAAACCAACTGTAGCAGGGATAACGACAATCAAAGTACCCCAAGCCAGACTCCAAAGAAAATTTGATAAAGATGGTGTCATGGATCTAAACCTTTTTTTACACACTTCATCATAATTCTAATAGTCTATTACTCCCTTGAGAAGCCTATTTTCATCAGCTAGGTACAAGAAATATGCCATCATAAAATCACTACACGGATGTTCTAGGCTAGTTGCTTTTCGATTTACCACAATTACAGTGACAGCATTTAGTTAGAATTAAATAAACTATGCTTTACAAAGCTTAATTTTTTTAGCTTTTGGTTGCAGATTTTTATTTGTTCACAAATAGTAACTTACTGAGATCGATGACTGGCGTTAACCTGACTGTTTGGATTCTCGGCCCTGTGTTGGGAGTGATGACATTTCTATTTATCTTTCGGATCATTCTCACTTGGTATCCGCAAGTCGATTTGAATCGATTACCCTTTAATCTGATTGCCTGGCCGACTGAACCATTTCTCATCCCCTTACGCAAACTCGTACCACCCATCGGCGGCGTTGACATTACCCCGATTCTCTGGGTAGGGATTTTTAGTCTGCTGCGGGAAATTCTCTTAGGTCAACAAGGGTTACTTACCATGTTGTCCCGTGTCAGTTAAACCTGTACTCAAAGAGTTTATACAAGGCGATCGCTATCAAGGGGAGTATAACTGAATCATCATCCAGGACAAAAAATCTCAACATCAACTGAGATATTGCCAGACCCACCAGCCTCTCTGAATCTTTTATCCGGTCTTTAGCTGGTTTAGCTTCTGCTTGATCAGAATTTCCAGCTCTTCAATCTGAGCATTTGATTTGGGAATGTCAAAAGTCTCTGGAGGTACTTCAGCCGTAAAGCGGTCAACAAAGGCATGAAATGCAGCCTTTTCATCAGGATGAGCTATGACATAAGCTCTTAGCTCACCTTTTGTCATAGTACTAAAGTCAGGCTTCATCACAAAAACCTCCAAAGACCATTGTGATAGATTTCTATTTCTATGTTATCTCCAGCTAACAAGAATAAATTCAATGTAGAGACGTTGCAGTGCAACGTCTCTACAAGGATTTCGGGCAACGCAGAATTAATTTCTGAAGATGTCTAAATTTATCAGAGAAAGAAAAATTACTCAGCACCAGGCGACTGGAAGTCGCGTCTACACAGGCAAAACCCGCCTGCGCGGGTTGAAAACCTTGATTTTGGATTAGTCCGCGTAGGCGGTGAGACCAGTCCTGTAGGCGGGTTTCCCGCCGTAGGGAACTGGCGAATCCGAAGGAACTTTGTTTGTATAGCCACGATTTCTAATCGCCAGGGCTAGGTGCAAGATATGAGGATTGATACCAACTTTTTCATCCCCTACATTTTCATGTCCTGAATGAAACTGGTATAAACCTGACCCTCTAAAAACTGAGCATTTTCCATGATTTTTTGGTGGAATGCTATGGTTGTGGGCAATCCAGTAATTGCACATTCCCTGAGAGCGCGTTTCATGCGGTTAATAGCTGTTGACCGATCTGGCCCCCAGACAATTAATTTACCGATGAGAGAGTCGTAGTAAGGGGGAATTTGGTAATCGGTGTAAACATGAGAATCAATCCGCACACCGGGGCCACCGGGGGGGAGATAGCCGCTTATCCGTCCTGGGGCTGGGCGGAAATCATGGTCTGGATCTTCGGCGTTGATGCGACACTCGATCGCATGACCGCGTAAAACAACTTGGTCTTGAGTCAGCTTCAGTCTTTCTCCTTGGGCAATTCTGATTTGCTCAACTAATAAGTCTACCCCTGTAATCATCTCCGTCACAGGATGCTCTACCTGAATCCGGGTATTCATTTCCATGAAATAAAACTTACCCGATTTATCTAGGAGAAACTCGATGGTGCCGGCTCCAGTGTAGTTGATGAACTGGGCAGCTTTCACGGCTGCTTGTCCCATTTTCTCGCGTAGGTCTGAGTCGAGGGCTGGACTGGGGGCTTCTTCCAGTAACTTTTGATTCCGGCGCTGAATGGAACAATCCCGTTCACCCAGGTGGATGACATTACCGTAGTTATCAGCCAAAATTTGGAATTCGATGTGGCGGGGGCGTTCGATGAATTTTTCAAGATAAACACCAGAATTACCAAAAGCTGCACCCGCTTCACCTTGAGCCGCTAAAAATAGTTTCACAAATTCATCAGGCGATCGCACCAAGCGCATCCCCCGACCACCACCACCAGCCGTGGCTTTGATCATCACCGGATAACCGATATCTTTTGCTAGGGCTAATCCCTCCATCTCAGTTTCTACCAAGCCATCACTACCTGGTACTGTGGGTACACCAGCCTTTTGCATGGTTTCCTTTGCCGTGGATTTATCCCCCATCAGCCGAATTGCTTCTGGGGTCGGGCCAATAAAGGCAATGTGATGATCTGCACATATTTCGGCAAATTTGGCATTTTCTGCCAAAAAGCCATAACCAGGATGAATGGCACTAGCATTGCGTGTTAAAGCGGCGGCAATAATATTGGGAATATTCAAATAACTTTTACCGCTAGCAGGTTCGCCAATACAAACCGCTTCGTCAGCAAGTTGGACGTGAAGAGCATTCCGGTCAACAGTCGAGTGAACTGCGATCGTCGCAATCCCCATTTCTTCACAGGCGCGGAGAATGCGCAGCGCGATTTCTCCCCGATTAGCAATTAATATTTTGTCAAACTTCATTTTCTAGCTTTCGATATCAGTACCAGTAGATAGAAATTGTCTCCCATCCAAGTTGCAACAGCGTGTAAGCATCGCTTTATCCAAATTATGACAGGAGATACCCCAGGCTTATCTTTAAATCAGTGAACAGTGAACAGTTATCAGTTATCAGGGACTTAAAACTGATAACTGTTAAACCCCTACACCCTCTCTTGTAATATCACTTGTAGCGCTACTACATTTCTGTCAGTCTGGTATCTTCCTTGGAGAAATTTTTGGACACACCCGAAAATTTTGGCAAATTCAATTTTACCTTTATCTTCTTATAGTTTTTGTGTTATAATTACTAATCGTACAACTCGTGCGGATGTGGCGGAATTGGTATACGCGCACGCTTGAGGTGCGTGTGGCTTTGCCTTGCGAGTTCGAGTCTCGCCATCCGCATTTTTTAGTGACCATAGTCACTTTTAAAAGGTCAGTAGTTCAACAACTCAAAGTTGACTATTGACCTTTGACTATGGACTTAATTCCAAGTTTTTGTGCTTTTATAGAAGTAAGTGAACTTTTGTAAAGAACATTGACTGCAACTTTTACTCCAAGCAACAACTCAACACTGCCAGCAGCGTGGCATCGCCTCACCCCGATTTGGCAAGGTGGGGAAGAAGTAATCAGACAAAGTTTGCCTCATACCCAGTTGGCTCCGGCTTGGCAACTGATGCTTTTAGGCGATGGTTCGCCCACGAGACATTTGGAATTACTCACAGGTGAACCCACAGAAGTAGATGTAATTGATATGTCCTTGATTGGTACAGACTTGGATGGTGCGCCGGATTTAATTCAATCTGTTCCCGAACCAAGACTCAGGCGGCAAGTCTGGCTACGTACTGCATCAGGTCAGCGATTAGCCTATGCTACATCATGGTGGGAAGCGAGTCATGTAGATGAGTATTTGCAGAATCGTTCATTACCGATTTGGGCTAGTCTGGCACGTCTCCGTACAGAGTTGTATAGAGATGTGCGGGGAATCTATTGTGGATACTCGGATGCTTTGGAATCAGGGTTTGGTGTTAAAGGGCCTTTTTGGGGTCGCCATTACCTATTTTGGCATCATGGGCAACCTTTAACTTTAATCTATGAAGTTTTTTCACCTTACTTAACTAAATACTTGGGAGCGATGCAACTGAGTCCTGATGATGGCAAAGTATAGGAAAATTTTTGAGATGAATAATTTATTAACTATACGGCTTAACTATCGTCATTCAAGACAGTAGTGAATTTGCCATTATGAGGTGTAGGTTTTGATGACACCACCTATTTTGTCTGTTCCCATGAAGAAAAGAAAGAAACCGTCCTTAGTGCTGACACTCTCGGCTGCTGGGTTGTTGATTAGTGGTGGCGCAGCAGCATATTGGTTGTTGAACCAAGAACAATTATTTTCTAGAAACTTGTTAGTTGGGGCTAATATCATTCCTCAAGATGCTTTATTGGCTGTTTCTCTGACGACAGATCCTCAACAGTGGCAGCAGTTACAAGAATTTGGGACGAAAGATACCCAATTGATTCTCAATCAAAATTTGCAGCAGTTGCGCGATCGCTTTCTCACCAGCAACGGTTACAATTTCGAGAAAGATATTCAACCTTGGGTAGGCGATGAAGTTACGATCGCTATCTTAGCTCCTGAGATCCGCCAATCTGCACCTAAACCAGTATCGACTAATGGAAATAGTAGAACTAACCAGCAGTCAATAGTCATGGTTTTACCAGTGAAAGATGCCAATAAGGCTAAAAGTATCTTATCCCAACCAAAAACACCGAATGCAACTAAATGGAGCAGTAAGACTTATCAAGGGATCACAATTCAACAAAGTGAAGGACAAACTGGAGAAAACATCTCAGCCGCTTTCATAGATGAACGTTTCCTGGTAATTACTGATAATACTCAAGTAACAGAACGGGCAATTGATGCCTATAAAAATAAGACATCCTTAGCAACTACTGGGGGTTTTGCTGATAATTTCCCGAAAATTGCTAGTTATCAGCCTCTAGCGCAGTTTTATGTCAATATACCCAACGCTGCCAAAATTGCCGCCGTTGCACCAAATCGTCGCTTACCAGCGCAAGTTCTAGCACAACTGCAAAATAACCAGGGTTTAGCGGGAACCGTGACGTTAGAGTCAACTGGGGTGAGGATCAAAGGAGTTTCTTGGCTCAACCCCCGTAGTCAACGTGTACTCACAGTCGAAAACAACGCGGGAAATATGCAGAATCGCATACCAGCAGAAACTATCATGATGCTATCTGGTGGTGATTTACAACAGTTATGGAGTGACTACGTTTTAACATCTCAAGGCAACCCCCTCGCGCCCATCACACCAGAACAAATGCGGAGTGGAGTAAAATCTTTAATAAATTTAGATTTAGAAAGAGATTTACTCAGTTGGATGAGAGGTGAGTTTGCCGTCTCACTGATTCCAGGTACTCCCAAACCGGGTTCCACAGAAGATTTTCGTTTAGCTTTAGTGTTCATGATTCAAGCCAACGATACTCAAAAGGCGAAAGCAGCTATCAGAAAGCTAGATGATGTGATGAAAAATCAATATCAGTTCCAAATCCAATCAGCAACAGTCGCCGGAAAACCTGTTGTCAACTGGATTAGCCCTTTTGGTACACGTACAGCAATTCATGGTTGGTTAGATGGAGATGTGGCTTTCTTAGCGATCGGTGCGCCCATCACTGATAAAATTTTGCCTAAACCGCACAATCCACTTGCTGATAATTTGGCATTTCAACAGACAGTACCAACAGAACCCAATCCCACGAACGGACAATTCTATCTAGATGTAGAACAGACAGCGAAAAATTTCCCCTTACCAAGACTCATACCTCAACAACAAACTTTATTAGATGCGACACGTTCCATCGGTGTGACAGCAGCAGTCAGTGATAACCGCAGTAGTCGTTATGATATTTTTTTGACACTCAAGAAATCAAAGTGATTGCCGAGTAAAGAGTTTTGTTATCTCCTTTACTTAGTGAAAAATTCCTCTGTGCCTTCTCTGCGAGACGCTTTGCGAACGTGTCTCTGTGGTACAAAATAACTTATCTAACCACGGAGACACAAAGGCACAGAGAGAAAAAGCAACAAATAGGATGTTCATGTCATCTTGAGAGAGCTATGCTCATTACTCCCTTGTCTTCCTGATCTTTTTCTTTAATTGTGAATTTTGCATTTTGCATTCCCCAGAGCAGATAGGATCAAAGAAGTAAGAATGAATGATTTTTTAAAATCCATTGCGGAGAACACTTTATGAATCTGGTTTTGCTCCAGAACTGGTTAGATAATGCTTCCTTTGCTGTGTTATTCCTGACTATGCTGGTGTATTGGGTAGGAGCAGCGTTTCCCAGTTTAGCAGTCATGAATGCTTTGGGAACAGCTGGGATGGCGATCGCCAATTTGTGCATAGCTACCCTTCTGGGGGCGCGCTGGATTGAGGCTGGGTATTTTCCCTTGAGTAATTTGTATGAATCGCTGTTCTTTTTATCTTGGGGAATTACTACTGTTCATCTAATTGCGGAAAATTCTAGCCGTAGTCGCTTAGTAGGGGTTTTTACTGCACCTGTGGCTATGAGTATTGTGGCTTTTGCTACTTTGACTTTGCCGTCAGAGATGCAGTTATCTGAGCCTTTAGTCCCGGCACTTAAGTCAAATTGGCTGATGATGCACGTTAGTGTGATGATGTTAAGTTATGCAGCATTGATGGTGGGTGCTTTGTTGGCGATCGCATTTTTGATAGTTACTCGCGGTAAAAATATTCAACTGCAAGGCAGTTCTTTCGGTAACGGTGGCTATCGTAGTAACGGCTACCGCTTACTCAAGGCCGGAGAATTAGTTACACAACCAGCAACATCACCTGTGGAAAATAACGGCTTTGCTCGGTTAGAAAGCCAAAACAACGGTAATAGTAACACTGCTGTATTAAATTTAGCTGCTACTTCTGAGTCTCCCACTTTGACATCGGCTGAACCCCTTTCACCCCAACGTCTCAGCCTTGCTGAAACCTTAGACAATATTAGCTATCGGATTATTGGGCTAGGATTTCCTCTGCTGACAATTGGCATTATTGCGGGTGCAGTTTGGGCAAATGAAGCTTGGGGTTCTTACTGGAGTTGGGACCCCAAGGAGACTTGGGCTTTGATTACTTGGTTGGTCTTTGCCGCCTACCTCCACGCGAGAATTACTCGTGGTTGGCAAGGCCGCCGTCCCGCAATTTTAGCAGCTAGTGGCTTTGTTGTTGTCTGGATTTGCTATCTTGGTGTCAATCTTTTGGGTAAGGGTTTACATTCTTACGGCTGGTTTTTGTAACATCTTCATTAACAGGCAGGGAGTAGAGAAGCAGGGGAGCGGGGGAGAAAAACTTCTTAACTCACTCTCTCACTCAGCACTCATAACTCAGCACTCAGCACTCACTACTCCCTAAATATTTGAGAAATCATCAACAAAAATTAGCAACAATCCCTAGCGACAAGCGCTACATTTGTAAGAAATCTCTATTGCTCCATCAGCTTGAGGAGCAGTGTTGTTATGAATACCTCTGCTTCAGCTCAAGGTAGTTCGTCTCCCCTTGATTTCTTAAATTTCGATTGGATAACGCCTCAACCAACCCAAGATGCTGACTTACTCAAGCAGTTATCTTTTATCCCAGGGTTGAAAGAAATTTTGATGGTAAGGCAAGTTCATGCTCTGGAACACGCTACAGTTTGGGTTTTGAGTGAAACTAGAAACCTGCAAACCCCTAAAATCAAACCCAGCACAGTTCAACTGGATAATGAATTACTAGGTGGCTTGTCTACTGACCAAGGATTTTACCTATATGGGGAAGTCAACATCAGTGATTTGCGGCGTGCAGTTGCCCTTGCTCTCCACCGCTTGAAAAGTGGTGAATGGGATTTAGCTGTACATCCCCGTTGCGGGACGAATTTATCAGTGGCTATGTTATTGACAGCAGGGCTTGCTATAGGTGTACATCTTATGCTGCCGTTTCGCCCCATTGAGCAATTAATTGGCTTAGGTTTGGCAGCTACAACAGCATCTGAACTTGCACCCGATTTAGGTTTAATTGCCCAGCGATATGTCACTACTTCGATTCCCTTTAATCTAGTAGTGGAAAATATTACACTTTCTCGTGATGTTTGGGGTCGCCAAGGTCATTTTGTCAAGGTAAACTGGCGGGAGGATAATTAGTCATTAGTCATTGGTCAACAGTTATTCTCATTTCATCATTTTTTTCGATGCGAAAATTATACTTTTTAGTGCCTGGGACTGATGGCAAATTTGCCTGTGGTGGTTTGTGGGCGGAGTTAAAAACATGGCAACTGGCACAACAAATCTGTGCTGCTGATGTGGTGACTTACCGTCAAAGAGAACAGGGTAAGTTGTTTCTAGATGATTTGCTGCAAGAGCCAAATTTAGATGATGTGATTTTTGTGATTAGTTGGGGTTTTGATATAGCTAAATTAGCTGCAAAACTCCAGCCATATAATGTTGTTTATCATGCTCACAGTGCAGGTTATAAATTTGATTTACCTGCAAGTATTCCGATCATTACTGTGAGTCGTAATACAATGGGATATTGGGGACAAAAATCACCGGATAACTTGATTTATTATTTGCCTAATGAAATTAGTCAGGAATTTAAAAATTTATATTTAGAAAGGGATATAGATGTTTTGGTGCAGGTGAGAAAATCTTCTGAGTATTTATTAAAACAACTCATTCCGGTTTTACAAGAAAAATGTAAAGTAGAGGTAGTTAATTCCTATATTGAAGATTTACCTGGTTTATTTAATCGCGCCAAGGTTTATCTTTATGACTCTGCTGAATACTGGGCGCAACAAAATGTGAGTGAAGGTTTTGGATTACAGCCAATGGAAGCTCTAGCTTGTGGTTGTCAGGTTTTTTCCAGCGTGAATGGTGGACTTGCAGATTATTTAGATCCAGGATTTAACTGCTATAAAATTGCTGGATATTCTAGAGAATACGATGAGCAACGTATTCTTAAGGTCATAAGTTCTTTCACGCCACTTAATTTATCAGCAGAATTTATGGCTGAATATCGCCATGAAAATATTATTAAACGTTTGCAAGTAATTTTAGATGAATTGAACGAGTTTTTTGACCACAAAAAGCATCAATCAAGCAATATTCCTAGTTTGACAAGAGTACGGTTAGCAAAACTATTTATGCAAAGAATATATAGTAAATTGCAAAAAAAATATTTTCATGATTTGTAGAGGTGTACAAAAGAGGCGATCGCACTTACTTACTCTCATACTCTTGTAATGCTCCTAATTTGACAATTCCCGGCCAAATTCCAGCTACCGCAATCACTACAGCAATTGTGCCGATTCCACCACCAACGACGGAGAGAACTGGGCCAAATAAAGCTGCCGTTAAACCTGATTCAAAGCCTCCTAACTCATTGGAGGCACTAATAAATACACTGTTGATGGCTGCAACTCGACCGCGTAAATGATCTGGTGTTCTAATCTGCACTAAGGTATGGCGAATCACCACGCTAATTGTGTCTAATGCCCCACTCAACACCAACATCAATAATGACAGCCAAAACCAACGAGAAAGCCCAAAGATAATTGTCACAATCCCAAAACCCAGGACTGACCAAAGTAAGGCTGGCCCGGCTTTACGTAAAGGGGGTAAATATGCCAGTACAACAGCCATAAATAACGCACCAATGGAAGGGGCTGCTTGCAGGTAGCCTAATTCTAATGGCCCCACGTGTAAAATATCTTTGGCGAAGATAGGTAGTAGAGCGATCGCTCCTCCTAACAACACTGCAAACATATCTAAGGTAATGGCTGCTAAAATTAACTGATTTTCCCAGACAAACTTAGCCCCGCCCCAAAGTGCTTTCAAAGAAATAGGCTCTTTAGTCCGAATGGTTTCTGGTTTGGCGATCGCTGCCGTTAAAATAAAACATAGCAAACCTGCGATCACTGCCAGCACATATACCCCCGTTGCCCCTCCTAAAAAGGCAATACCAAATCCGCCTAAAGCCGGGCCAATAACTGAGGCTAACTGAAAACTACTACTATTCCAAGTCGCTGCATTGGTAAAAGCACTAGTTGGTATCAATTGCCACATCAAAGCATCACTGGCAGGTTTCAAGAAGGCTCTGGCAATTCCGGTAAATACCAAGCAGGTATAAAATAAAATAATTGGGCTTTTAGTCCAGGAAAATACTGCCAAAGCTAGGGAACATAAGACTAGTAAAAATACTGATAGTAGCATTGTCAGTTTGCGATCGCGCCTATCAGCCACATCTCCAGCAATCAAGGTGAGGACAATCATTGGTAAGACTTGAGCTAACCCCACACCACCTAATGCTAAAGCGGAATTTGTGCGATCGTATAGTTCCCAGCCAATCGCTACCGTCTGCATTTGCGAGCCAATGAATAAGAGGACACGCCCAATTGTAAATAATCGATAATCTCGAAACCTTAGCGCCGCAAAAGGATCATGTTGTGCAGATTCAAGGTTGGAGATGTCTATTTTTTGTTTACTCGATGACATTGTTCTTGAAAGCTCATCCTTTTTTAATGCAATACGGTTTAGTTAGCGTTAAAAACCTTAAATTGTGTAGGTTGGGTTGAGGAACGTAGGCGTAAGCCTTCTCGGAGAGTAACCCAACATTTTCGCGGATTTGTTGGGTTTCACTTCGTACCCTTCTCCTGTCGGAGACGCTACCGCGAACGGGATCTTGCTACAACCCAACCTACTTTTATCCTTAACTGAACCGTATTGTTCTTTAATGTAGGCAATTGACCTTTTTATAAAACTAATTTTGGGCGTTGCTGAATCGAGAGATGATTTAGCAAGTTATAAAATTTCCCCCCCTGCTTCCCCTACCTCCCCTGCCTTGGATTACATTGCCACCCGTGGATAAAGTCGTCCGCAGATTAAGGTTAAACCTGTTAGTGTTAACAAGAGAATTGTACAGTCCCAACCAAAACCATAGATGCTAGTGCCATTGGCTAACATCGCGCCACGTAATGCGTCTACTTCATAAGTCAAGGGATTGATATGAGACAGGAACTTGAGCCAATTGGGCATGATGGAAATGGGATAGATAGCATTACTGGCAAAAAACAACGGCATGGTCAACAACTGTCCGATTCCTGTCATCCGTTCTCTGGTTTTCACTAAACAGCCAATGATTAAAGAAAATGTGCAGAAACAACCAGCTCCCAAGATGACGATGAATAGCACTTGCAGAAAAGCTAAGGGATGGAGATTGAGTTTGACACCTAATATCAGTGCTAATACGTAAATAACTAATACCTGTGATAAACATCTGACTCCACAGGCTAAAGACTTTCCTAACACAATAGATACTCTATGTGTAGGACTAGCCAAGAATTTATGCACAACTCCTAAGTCTCGCTCCCAAATCAGCGTCATTCCGCCTGTAAAAATAGCGACAAACAACACACTCTGAGCCAGAATACCCGCACTCATGAAGTCTAAATAAGGTAACTCACCTGTGGGGATGGCACGAATCCGCGAGAAAACTTGCCCGAAAATTAACAGCCATAGTGATGGTTGTACGGCTCGAACAACCAAATCAGTAGGATCATGCCGGAGTTTACGCACCTCCATCTCTGCAATCACCAGGGTTTTAGTGAATATCTGGGTAATTGTCGAAATTACATGAGCGCGATGATGCGGTTTGCCCTTAACCCAACCGTTGAGCTGTACGTCTGGTTCTGGCTGTATCACGATAGTTAACTCCTGATGTTAATTGATCGCCTGTGTAATGAATAAAGACATCATCTAAGGTGGCATTTGGCTGATCTAAAGCAGCTTTTAAATCACTGGGCGTACCTGTTATCACCACTTGGCCTTGCTGCATAATTGTCACTCGATGACACAGATTGTCGGCTTCTTCTAAAAAGTGAGTAGTTAAAAATATGGTTGTACCGTAATCTTGACGCAACTGTTGTACAAGTTGCCATACTTGAGTCCGAGCAATGGGATCTAGTCCTACAGTCGGTTCATCGAGGAACAAAATCTTGGGTTGGTGCATGATGGATTGAGCAATTTCTAGCTTGCGAATCATGCCACCAGAGTATTGACTAACTAAACGATGGGCTGCTGTTTGCAAACCCATAAAATCTAAAACTTCCCGAATCCGCCTTTGCCGATGTTTTACGGGTATATCGTATAGCTTGGCAAATATGAGCAAGTTTTCGTAGCCTGTGAGGCTACCATCAGCAGAAAGAGCTTGGGGTACATAGCCAAATAGCCGTCTGACAGCCGCAGCTTGATGCGTGACATCATAGCCAGCAATGGTGGCTCTACCTGCACTTAGAGGCAATAGGGTAGTCAACATCTTGATGGCTGTGCTTTTACCTGCGCCATTGGGGCCGAGTAAGCCAAATACCTCGCCTTGTTCTACTGTAATACTCAAATTATTGACAGCAACTGCTTTACCGAAGTAGCGTGTCAGTCCTTGGGTTTCTAAAATCACTGCTTGAGGTTTACTAGCCAGTGATTTTGACAAATCTATATCTCCCGTAAGTTTAGTCACGAGTTTGATGCACTTTCTAATAATTAGCTTATCTAAATAT
Source organism: Nostoc sp. TCL26-01 (assembly GCF_013393945.1). Classification (NCBI taxonomy): domain Bacteria; kingdom Bacillati; phylum Cyanobacteriota; class Cyanophyceae; order Nostocales; family Nostocaceae; genus Nostoc; species Nostoc sp. TCL26-01. Next base: position 6,378,266 of record NZ_CP040297.1, on the reverse strand, counting down.
TAGCTTCGCATATTTTGTCAGAAAGTCAATAGTCTTTCTGAGCGATCGCTAGATGATCGCGAGACAGTTAAATAAGCACTTGAATAACCTGAGTCATTACCAATTCTTAAATATTGGCTTTTATGCTGAACCTTGTTTGTGAGTTGAGGTGAGACTAAATGAGTTTTAGAAAATTTTTTCTTGTAGCTCTTGGATTGCTTGTAGCAATAGTAGTTGGCATTTTGACAGATACAAAAGTAATTGCTCAATCTGTCACTGATGTGGCTTTAGCCTTGTATCATGCTCCTATTCACTATCAAGACACAGATAGCACTAAGTATAGTGGAGACTACGTTACGCGATTTGATTACGATAACGATTGGCGAGGTACAAATAACTGGGATAACCTTGGACAATTTCCCCTTGTTGCTCATGCTTACTATTCTGTAGCGGAAACTTGTACTCATTGGTTTGTGACATATTCCTTTTTCCATCCTCAAGACTGGACTGATATTCCTTTTGATCAAGAACACGAAAATGATTTAGAGGGTTTACTAGCAATTGTCCGTAAGGATGGTTCAGCTTTTGGTAAATTAGAAGGTATTGTTACTGCATTTCATCGAGATTTTTACTCTTACACTCCCACTAGTAGTCCTTTACGAAATGGTGCAGAAAGTATTGATGGCACACTGACGATGAACAATTATGGTGGTTCACTGCACCCGTTAACGACACAAGAAGCTAAAGGTCATGGACTAAAAGCTTGGCCTTATGCAGGAAATTTTCAAGGTGCTAGCAATGAAGATGGGATTATTTATTATCCTTCTGAAACTACAGCAGAACTTCCTGCTTCAGGGAATGATCGATATGTGCAGTATCAATTGGTTGATGTGTTTGCTACTAATGGAATGTGGCAACATCAATTAAATGAAGCCTCTTTATCAAGTTCTTCTGCTTTGACTTTCGCTAGTTGGGGGACTTTTAAGGGAGATTCTAGTGGTGGTTGTGGTGCTGGTACACCTACTTGCAGTACAAATTCTGCTAATGCTCCTTGGGGTTGGGATGATTCTAATGATGGTGCAGTATATAAAGGTGAAATGGCTTTAGACCCCGCTCACCTAACTGATGTTTATTTTGATGGGCTAGGGACTTTTGATACTACATACATCCGCAACCAATTTATTCAAGGCTTGAAAGACAAAGGATATAATTCTGCAAATCTTCCTCAAGGTTGGCCTACTCAGATTAACCTTAATTCTCTGATTGGCAAGCTCAAAAACCAATGCTCATAACCATCAATAAACTCTATGACTAATGAGATTACAGAAAAACTTAAACAAGCCGCCAATGGTTTGTTAATGATGAGTGAATCAGAATATCCTTTTGCAGTGTTTTTGTGGTCTAAGCAAGCTCAAGAACCTTTGACAAATCAAAAACTTCTCCAGTTAACCGGACATCCCCAAGACAAATCAGTTGAAGAAGTAGAACTAGATTATTTGTTTCGTAACTGTGCTGTAGAAAAAGAATGGCACGATGAAATACAAAAACAAAATGTGCAGAAGTTTCAGTCACTTGTCAAAACATTAAAAGATAATCTGATGGACATTCGTGTTTATCGCATAGGTATGATAAATATTGATGTCTATATTTTAGGGAAAACTCCATCTGGAGATTTAGCTGGAGTTTCCACAAAAGTTGTAGAAACGTAATTAATCAATCATTAGCCTGTCTATCATTTACAGACAGGCTTTAAGTTTTAAGTGAGCTAACTATCCTTACAAACTGTCAACTCTAGCTTCAATTGTACTTTGAACAGATGCAAAGACATTAGAAAGCAAATTGTAACCAGTGTTTACTTCAATAGAGTCAACACTAACTCTGTAGTCTCTCCAATTTGCATATCTCACACCTTGGGTATTAGGTATGTTGACAGCAATTACTCTTGTACTAGTAGTTACGCTGCTAGCACCAGAATTTACAGCATTTAAAACTACAATCACCTTCCAAGTTCTAGCTGGAACTGTAACGTTACCATTCGCAATTGTGGTTCTTGTTCCATTCGACCCGGTTCCACCAGTGCCATAGGAACCGGAAATAATATAGAGTTCTTTACCTTGATTGACCACTAAATCTCGACAATAACTTTCTAAATTTGCCCATACTCCCTGATTATTATCAGGTGCTTGGGGGATCATATTTGTCATCAAAAAAGTGGCAGAGTTATTGGCAATTGTATTTGTTCTATCTGCCGATGGACTCATGTGTCCTCGGTCAAATCCACTGCCTGTATAATCAGAAGAAGTGACTCGATAGCAACCTGAAGGTAATGTAGTATCTGCACGAAAATCATCTTGGCGAGGTGCGCTTCCTAACCATGAGGTATTTAACTGCCAACTTACCCAATTTGGTGTCCCTCTATAGCAATTGTAAGAAACTGCATATTGAGGTTTGCTTAATAAAAGATTACTGTAACTAGTGTTAGCCCCACTAGGATTGCCCATCGTTAAATGAACACTTGAGGTTTGAGCAGTTAGAGGCTTTTCTAGATAATTAAACAGAGTGAAAAATATTGCTGGTACGGCAATAAGTAGAATAGTCCTGAAAAACTTAGACTTCTTCATTTGTTACTATTGATTGAAACTAACTACAATTGCTGCTGTTAAGCTTACAGAGATGCTGTAAAACTTAGCGATCGCAATCTAGCCTTGCCAATATAAAAAAAGGTTAAAAAATAGCAACATTTGTATTAACATCTAGTAATCATTTACGTGACTATCTTAAATTCAAGTACCAAACTATCTGAAAAACTTATATAAGAATCCAATTTGGTTATGGAAAAAATCTAAGTATATATAGTGGTGTGTCTAGGCTAAAATGCTGCATTCAGATTCTATGTTGGGTTAATGTTTTGCTTAATCTGACATCTTCAACACTGATAAACAGTCGCGGGAATTGAAGGTGATATAAAGTATTTACTAGATAATTAAGAAATTTTCACACATTCTCAAAATTTCTCAAATATTTCGCAGTGTAATTACTGATGCTTTACAGTAATTACTTTTAATGACATTTTTGATAAAAATATTTTTATTTTTATCAAAAAAACTAGACAAAAATCATTTATATAGATAGATATATATATAGATAAATTTCCCTCAGATTTTTAATCATCTTAAATTTCCAAGGATGTTTGCAAATTTCCTAACAATGTATCAAAAACTTTACAAAATTAAGTCGCTTCCTTCGCAGCTAGTCACCACTACTGTATTACTAACATTACTATTATTTATTCCTCAAGTTTACCTTAATTGGCAAGCATATGATAACTTTAATAAAATTAATAAAAATGAATTTGAATTACAAAAACTTAGTGATGAAATCATCTATCTTGATGAAGTATTAACCATGTCTGCATTCATGAATGCTTCTACAGGCGATATCAAATGGGAAAAACGGTATCGTCAATTTGAACCTCAACTCGACATGGTTATTAAAAAATCTATGCAATTGGCTCCTCAAAATTATGAAAATGAGGATGCGAAAAAAATCGATATTGCTAACCAGAAATTAGTAGCAATGGAATATAAATCCTTTGATTTAGTAAAAAAAAATCAACGAGAAGCAGCACAATCAGTCTTATTCAGTCGTGAATATGCCATTCAGAAAAAGATTTATGCCGATGGGGTCTTACAAAGGAAACACAATATATTTCTTGAGACACAGCATAAAATTTCTGAATATCGCCAAAAAATGTTTTGGGCAATCTTTCAATCCATTATGGGTTTAGCAATGCTGATTCCAGCGTGGCTTTTAGTATTACATTTATTGCAGGAATACTTAAAAGATAAAAAAATTGCTCAAGCCGCTTTAGAAGAAACTAATTATATGTTAGAAAGGCAAGTGGTAGCGAGAACTAAGAAATTAAAACAGAAAAATATTCAACTACAACAGACATTGCAAGAACTACAGCATACTCAAATACAACTGATTCAAACTGAAAAGATGTCTTCACTAGGTCAACTAGTTGCTGGTGTTGCTCATGAAATCAATAATCCTGTTAATTTTATTTATGCCAATTTAACTTACCTGAGAGAATATACTCAACAATTACTCAGTCTAATTAAACTATATCAACAAGAATATCCAAATCATAATGAAAAAATCAATCTTTTGATAAAGCAGATAGATTTAGAGTTTATGACTGATGATCTATCGAAAATTTTATCATCAATGAATGTTGGTGCTGAACGTATCTGTGAAATTGTCCTGACATTGCGTAACTTTTCTCGGCTGGATGAAGCAGAAATGAAACCTGTTGATATTCATGAAGGAATTAATAGTACATTGTTAATTTTGCAGAATCAACTTAAAGGAGAGAAAGCAGAACAGGACATTACTATTATCAAAGAATATGGGAATTTACCTCTGGTTGAATGCTATGCAGGAGGATTAAATCAGGTATTTATGAATATCCTGACCAATGCTATTGATGCTTTACATCAACGACAAATAGAGTCATGTAAAACAGCAGTTCAACCAGCAGATAGTTGTATTATTATTCATACTGAAGTCAAAAATAAAGAGTCTGTAATTATCAGTATCAAAGATAATGCTCTGGGCATAGTAGAGCAAGCTAAAAGTAAGTTATTTGACCCATTCTTTACTACCAAACCTGTGGGTAAAGGTACTGGGTTAGGATTATCTATTAGTTATCAAATTATTGTTGATAAGCATCATGGCAAAATAAATTGTATTTCTGAACCTGGAAAGGGGGCAGAATTTATCATTGAGATTCCGATTAAGCAGATGAGATATAGTAATTCTTAGTTAAGTAAGATACCTACTATAGGACTAGTATTTGATTATTGAAAAAAATCAGTACCAGTGGAGGAAGGGAGCATCCCACTTTTTTTCTATGTCATTGCGAGCGAAGCGAAGCAATCCCAGAGACTTTGCGATTGCTTCGCTTCGCTCGCAATGACTTTTATTCTCTTATTGAAAAATAAAAACTGGGATGCACCAGTGGAGGAACTTCTTACCTATTGCCTATTGCCTACCTACGCAAACTATTTCAGTAATCAAATCGGATTCCCATAAATACTTGAACGAATATCAATCCCGACCCCATATCCTAGATCAAATATTAAATAGCTGAAAACTCTGATTAATTGGTATTTCTGAGTTATGAGTACATTACTAATATGTAGTCATGGAGATAATTTAAGTATGAGATAATAGGATATGCAATATTGTAAGAGGGTGAAATCAATAGCTTCAAGCCATGAATACAACGCGGATAATTAAGTATGATTTAAATTTAACTGAATCAAGAAAACATATAATATTTAAACGTAGGCATTCAGCACCCAGGAGTCATACCAATTTCCTTTAAATGTGAACAGTAGAGACGTTGCAATGCAACGTCTCCACATAATGTATGTGTATCATGATTAAAGTGAAATGGGATCAGAAGTCAGAATTAATCAGGGTTTAGGAATATTAGCTTACTCATCAAATATGAGAATTTGAACTATTCTGACTCTTGTATTCTGACTCCTGAATCCTTACATTTAAACTTCCTGGCTCTGGCTATTTTGAATAATTCTCTTCAGGCTGTTTCTAGATGCAGATTAGCAGACACAACAATTACTAGTAATTGAGACAGGCAGAAAATAATGAGTAAAAGTTTTGCTACCATTGATGGCAATGAAGCTGTTGCCCGTGTGGCTTACAAATTAAATGAAGTAATTGCGATCTATCCTATTACTCCCTCTTCCGCAATGGGTGAATGGGCTGATGCTTGGGCGGCAGAAAATCGCCCTAATCTTTGGGGTACGGTTCCCAGCGTAGTACAGATGCAGAGTGAAGGGGGAGCAGCTGGTGCAGTGCATGGAGCCTTGCAAACGGGTGCTTTGAGTACTACTTTTACTGCATCTCAAGGACTGTTGTTAATGATTCCCAATCTGTATAAAATTGCGGGAGAATTGACTAGCACAGTGGTTCATGTTGCGGCTCGTTCTTTGGCTACCCATGCCTTATCGATTTTTGGTGATCATAGTGATGTGATGGCAGCTCGTGGTACTGGCTTTGCTTTATTATGCTCTGCTTCCGTGCAAGAGAGTCATGATTTTGCCTTAATTGCCCATGCTGCGACTTTAGAAACACGAGTATCATTTTTGCACTTCTTTGATGGTTTTCGTACTTCCCATGAGGTACAGAAAGTAGAATTACTATCAGATAATGATTTACGATCGCTCATCAACCAAGATAAAATATTTTCACACCGCGCCCGCGCCCTAACTCCAGATCGTCCATTATTGCGGGGGACAGCCCAAAACCCCGATGTCTATTTCCAAGCTAGGGAAGGGGCAAACCCTTACTACAACTCCTGTCCAGATGTTGTCCAAGACATTATGGATAGATTTGGGGAACGTACAGGGAGATATTACCAAATTTACGAATATCACGGCGCTAGTGATGCCGATCGCGTGATTGTGATCATGGGTTCCGGTTGTGACACAGTACACGAAACTGTCGATGCTCTCAACGCCTGTGGTGCAAAAGTCGGTGTTCTCAAAGTCCGACTATTTCGCCCCTTTGATGTAGAACGGTTTGTTCAAGCCTTACCTCATAGTGTAAAGGCGATCGCAGTCCTTGATCGCACAAAAGAACCAGGTAGTGCTGGGGAACCGTTGTATTTGGATGTGGTGACGGCTTTGTATGAAGCAGGGGAGAATTTACCTACAGTTGTTGGTGGGCGTTATGGGTTGTCGTCGAAGGAATTTACGCCGGCGATGGTGAAGGCTGTGTTTGATAATTTAGCTCAAGCTAAACCGAAGAATCACTTCACTATTGGCATTAATGATGATGTGACACACACATCTCTGGATTTTGACCCGAATTTCTCCACCGAAGCGGATAGTGTTGTTCGGGCGATGTTTTACGGGTTGGGTGCTGATGGTACAGTCGGGGCTAACAAAAACTCAATTAAAATTATTGGGGAAGGAACAGATAACTATGCCCAGGGTTATTTTGTTTACGACTCCAAAAAATCTGGTTCGATGACAGTTTCTCATCTACGTTTTGGTACACAGCCAATTCGTTCAACTTACTTAATTGACCAAGCTAATTTTATTGGTTGTCATCACTGGGGCTTTTTGGAACGGATAGAAGTTTTGCAAGCGGCGACTTTTGGGGCAACTATCTTGTTGAATAGTCCATACAGTGCAGATACAGTCTGGGAATATCTACCCCTGAAAGTGCGATCGCAAATCTTAGACAAGCAACTGAAATTATACGTCATCAATGCTAATCAAGTCGCCCGGAATAGTGGTATGGGTGGAAGAATTAACACGATTATGCAGGTGTGTTTCTTTGCCTTAGCTGGAGTCTTGCCACAACAAGAGGCGATCGCTAAAATCAAACAAGCCATTGAAAAGACTTATGGGAAAAAAGGGACTGAAGTTGTCCGCATGAATTTGCAAGCGGTAGACCAAACCTTAGAAAATTTACATGAGGTGCAAGTTCCCATTGCGGAAAAAGGCAAATGGACAGATGAAGATATTTTCCTTTCTCGCTCAAGTCCCTTCTCTACCAAAGCCCCTGAGTTTGTTCAAGATGTTCTCGGAAAAATTATGGTATGGCAAGGTGATGACTTACCTGTAAGTACCCTACCACCTGATGGCACATTTCCCACGGGGACAGCTAAATGGGAAAAACGTAACGTGGCTGAAGAAATCCCCGTGTGGGATACCGATGTCTGCGTTCAGTGTAATAAATGTGTGCTGGTTTGTCCCCACAGCGCCATTCGGGCCAAGATTTATCAACCAAGTGAGTTATTAAATGCACCACTGACATTCAAATCAGTAGATGCTAAAGATAAAGACTTTGCCCAGCAAAAATATACCATTCAGGTTGCCCCAGAAGACTGTACAGGCTGCGCGATTTGTGTGGATATTTGCCCTGCCAAAAATAAATCTGAGCCATCACGCAAAGCCATTAACATGGCGCAGCAGTTACCATTACGGGAACAGGAGCAGAAAAATTGGGATTTCTTTTTGAGTTTACCCAATCCTGACCGACGAAAATTGAAACTCAACCAAATTCGCCAACAACAACTGCAAGAACCCCTGTTTGAATTTTCCGGTGCTTGTGCTGGTTGTGGTGAGACACCATACTTAAAATTATTAACACAACTATTTGGCGATCGCTCTGTCGTTGCCAACGCCACTGGTTGTTCTTCCATTTATGGCGGTAATCTCCCCACAACTCCCTGGACGAAAAATGCCCAAGGACGCGGCCCGGCATGGTCTAATAGTTTATTTGAAGATAACGCTGAATTTGGTTTTGGCTACCGTCTCTCACTCGATAAGCAAGCTGAATTTGCCGCCGAACTCCTACAACAGTTCAATACAGAATTAGGTGATAATTTTGTCGATGCCATCTTGAATGCAACACAAAAAACAGAAGCTGATATTTGGGAACAACGGGAACGGATAGCATTATTAAAGCAGAAATTAGCCGAAATTCTCATTACTGAACGAGACACGCACCGTCAATCTCAAATTCATAATCTCAAATCCCTAGCCGATTACCTAGTCAAGAAAAGCGTCTGGATTATCGGTGGTGATGGTTGGGCTTATGACATCGACTTTGGTGGAATTGATCATGTCATAGCCAGTGGTCGCAATGTGAATATTTTGGTGATGGATACGGAAGTCTATTCTAACACAGGCGGTCAATCTTCCAAAGCTACACCACGAGCAGCCGTAGCCAAATTTGCTGCCAGTGGTAAGCCTGCATCCAAGAAAGACTTGGGTTTAATGGCGATGAACTACGGCAACGTCTATGTGGCAAGTGTCGCCATTGGGGCAAAAGATGACCAAACCCTCAAAGCATTTTTAGAAGCCGAAGCTTATGATGGCCCCTCCATAATTATTGCTTATAGCCATTGCATTGCCCACGGCATCAACATGACCACAGGCATGAATCATCAAAAATCCTTGATAGAATCAGGCCGCTGGTTATTGTATCGTTATAATCCTCTGTTAGTTCAACAAGGCAAAAATCCCTTACAGTTAGATATGCGATCGCCTACTCAATCTGTAGAGCAATCAATGTATCAAGAAAACCGCTTCAAAATGTTGACTAAGAGTAAGCCAGAACTCGCCAAACAACTACTACAACAAGCACAAGCTGAAGTAGAAGCACGCTGGCAGATGTATCAATATTTAGCGAATAACGCCTAATGTGAATTAGGAAAAAATGCGGGAAAAGTAAGAAGATGAAAGTTACCAAACTTATGCAAAATGTGTATTAAAATGCCAATATTGCATTTTTACAGGAGTTGCATTCCATTTCTCTTACTCCCGAACAACTACGTCAAATTTATACTATTGCTAACGGCTATGACAACTTTCAATGTGTAGAATGTAGTCAAGCCATTAAAGACTACTTAATTTCTGAAAGCATCTCTGGCAAGATAATTAATTTATATACAGGAGCCTCCACAGGAGCAAACAGCTTTATTTATGATGAAACATTTCCTGAAGAAGCCATCTCTACTAATGGTCGTCATCAAGGTATTTCCGTTATTATTAATGGGATAGAAACAGTTTTTGATAATCATCATCCAGCAGGCATTTCTAGAGATGAATGGATGGCAAATCTCTTGTCTCAGGGCTTAGTGCATTTTGGTCAGCAATTTCAAATTGCAGAAATTGAGTTTTAAGGATATTGAGAGATATGTTAGACGTAAAAAATGAATATCTTTATCATTTATTGGCAAGAATTAAGCAAAGACCAGGAATGTATATAGGACAATGTTCTATTACTAGATTAAATATGTTATTAATTGGCTATAGTCAAGCGAGAATGGAATTAGGATTACCGCGTACAAAACAAGAAGAAAACTTTGATAAATTTCAAGAATGGATACAGAATAAATATAATAGTACTGTCACTCAAGGATGGGATAGTATTATTCTTTTAAATTCTACTGATGAAAAAGACGCTTTATATAAATTTTTCCATCTGTTTGAGCAATTCCTTCATCAACAAGAAAGCACTGCAAGTTTAGAATTAACAATTTAAGAAGAATTCAGGAGTCAGAATACCCTACGGAAAGCAAGCTACAGGAGTCAGAATTAATTAGTGGGTGATTCAGACCCACAACACTCTCTCTGTGCCTTTGTGGTGAGATAGATTATCTCTACCACAGAGACACTAAGACACAGGGAATTTTTTTATAACACGTATAAATACGTGCTAACACATTTTTTCCCAATCAACGTCTAAATATTTGTGAATTTTTATACTTTTCATGAAGTTTAGCAATAAATTATACATATTAAATTAAACTTAAAGACAAATGTTAGTAAAAAATCCCGAAAAAAACCGGCGCATATTTAGAGACACAAGTCTCGCTATGTTTACCAAAACTGAGATATTACCAAAAAAAGCGAATCTGTTGATTGTTGATGACTATCTTGATAACCTCCGTAGTCTTTCTAGTATTCTGAGCCAGAATGGTTATAAAGTTCGTAAAGCCATCAGTGGTCAAATGGCATTACAGACAATTCAATCAGAAATACCGGACTTAATTCTGTTGGATGTGAATATGCCGGATATGGATGGCTATGCCGTCTGTGCAGCACTCAAAGCATCTCCCCGAACTTGTCAAATTCCCATCATCTTCTTGAGTGCGTTGGATGATGTGACAGATAAAGTCAGAGCCTTTGCAGTTGGCGGTGCAGACTACATCACTAAACCCTTTCAAGCCGATGAAGTACTAACACGGATCAATTATCAACTCCAAATTCAACGGCAACAACAGCAAATCGCCGAACATAATCAGAAATTACAACAGGAGATTCAGCAAAGAATACAAGCTGAAACAGAAACTCAACTATTATTAACAACAATTCATGCAGTACATCAAGCAGCAGATTTTAATGACGCTCTAGAAGTTCTGTTGTGTAAAATACGTCAGGCTATTGGCTGGGACTATGGTGAAGCCTGGGTGTTAGAGCCAAATCGGACAAATATGAAATTGAGTCAAACTAGTTACAACAAGTTTGATTTATTACTAAAACAATTCCATCAAGCCAGTACCAATTTAACCATCACTCATCATGTAGGATTACCAGGTTTAGTTTGGGCAGTTCGACAACCAAAGTGGATTGAGGATGTTTCTCTATTACCCATACCCACATTTCTCCGGAGTCAAGCAGCAGCAAATGCCGAGTTAAAAGCAGGTTTTAGTATACCAATTATACTAAAAAAACATCTCATTGCTGTGTTGGTATTCTTTAAGCGATCGCCACAACCTTATGATGCCAAAATTATCCAATTAGTTCAAGCCATTGCGCTAGAACTAGCTGAATTTATGCAACGGCAAAAGGTGCAAGAAGCTTTAATTATGGCCAATAAAGAATTAAAACGTTTAACAATCCTCGATGGCTTAACCCAAATAGCTAACCGTCGTCACTTTAACGAAACACTCACTAAAGAGTGGCAAAGACATCAACGTAGACAATCTCCAATCTCATTAATTCTGTGTGACATCGATCACTTTAAACAGTACAACGACTATTATGGTCATTTAGCAGGGGATAGCTGTCTCAAACAAGTTGCCCAAACAATTGCCAATAGTTGTAAACGTTCAGCAGATTTAGCAGCCCGTTATGGAGGCGAAGAGTTTACCATCATCTTACCAAATACCGATTTAGCAGGGGCAATTTGTTTAGCACAGCTGATTCAACAAGCGATCGCCCACCTTGCCATTCGCCACGAAAAATCAGCTACCCATCAATTTATCACCTTGAGCATGGGTATTTCCAGTCTCATTCCCCAAGTAAAATTTTCCCCAGAATATCTAATTTCCACCGCAGATCAAGCACTCTACACCGCCAAAGCCCAAGGACGAAATACCTATCGAGTCGCTCAGTAGTGAGGGAGTGAGGGAGTGAGGGAGTGCTGAGTGCTGAGTTTTGACTAATGACTATTGACTATTGACTATTGACCATTGACTAATGACTATTGACTATTGACCAATGACCAATGACTTACCCCAAACCCAATTAATTCAACAGTGCTTGACGATATCGTTAGACACTGCTGTGGAAGTTGCGGTGCGAGTGATGAGTCAGGGGAAAACTAGTTGTGTTGTGGTGTTAGAACAGCAAAAGTTGGTGGGGATTTTTACACAATGGGATTTAGTGAGAGCGATCGCTTCTGGAGTAGACTTAAAAACTGCGAGACTTGCCGATGTCATTACTCAACCAGTGATCACAATTCAGCAATCAGCGTTAGGTACTTTATTAGAGACTTTGGATTTATTGCAGCGTCACAGCATTAGTCATCTGCCGATTTTGGATGCACAGAACCAAATCATCGGTGTGATTACACCAGAAAGTGTCTCAGCTAGCTTGCAACAAGTAATGAGACAATCTGAACAACTGATAGAACGTTGGCAATTAGCGATCGCTGGTAGTAATGATGGTATTTGGGATCATAACCTAGAAACTGATGATCTCTTCTTCTCTCCCCGTTGCATGGAAATACTAGGATATAATGTCACAGAAGTGGCAACTGCCGCAGAATGGCAGCAACGTATTCATCCTGATGATGCACCTAGAGTTTACCATAGTATCCAGCAATGCCATAGTGGAGAAACTAGCAAATACTGTGTCGAGCATCGGATGCAATGCCGAGATGGTAGCTATAAATGGGTATCGGTCAGAGGAAAAACCCTCTTAAATCAGCAAGGAAAACCGATTCGTATAGCTGGCTCAATCACCGATATTAACGAATATAAACAACAACAAGAAGCATTACAAAACAGTGAAGAAAGATTACAGCTAGCCCTAGAAGCTTCCGGTGATGGTTTGTGGGATTGGAATGTTGTCACAGGTGAAGTTTACTACAGTCCACGATACTGGGAAATGCTGGGGTACACCAAAGATGAATTCCCCCAAGATTTGCGTCACTGGGAAAGACTGATACATCCAGAAGATAAGAATTGGGTAAAGCAACTCTTACAAGCACATTTGCAAGACAACACCATCGGTTATTCCTTTGACTATCGAATGCTCACCAACTCAGGGGAATGGCGATGGATAGCTGACTACGGCAAAGTCGTGATGAGAGATAAAAACGGCAAAGCGTTGCGCATGGCTGGAACCCACCAAGATATTCATGAGCGCAAACTCTCGGAAGCAGCCCTGAGACAGAGTGAATCGACACTGCGGAGTTTCTTCAATAGTGGCTCAATGCTCATGGGTATTGTAGAACTCTGCAACAACGATATTTTACATCTAAGAGATAATCAAGCCGCAGCCAAATTTTTTGGCACCACTCCTCAAGCTATGCAGAATCGCTTTGCCAGTGAAATGGGAGTACCCAGAATAATTATTGAACAATGGATCAATTATTATCAAGCAGCCTACGCAGTTCAAGCCCCTGTACGCTTTGAATATACCCACAATACAGCCACAGAACAACGATGGCTGGCAGCTAGTGTTTGTCCTGTTGGTGTCAGTTCTAGTGGCAATTTCAGGTTTTCTTATATTGTAGAAGATGTTACCCATCGCAAACTCGCTGAATTGGCATCACAACAAGCCAAGGAAGCAGCAGAAGTTGCCAATCAAGCCAAAAGCATTTTTTTAGCCAACATGAGCCATGAGTTACGCACACCTCTGAATGTGATTTTGGGTTTTGCTCAAGTCATGAGCCGTGACTCCTCATTGACACCAGAACTGCGAGAGAGTTTGAGTATCATTCATCGTAGTGGAGATCATTTGCTGGGGTTAATTAATGACATCCTGGATTTGTCAAAAATCGAAGCTGGACGACTCTCTTTAGATGAAAGTGGTTTTGACTTGCCAGGGTTACTCAAGTCTTTGCATAATATGTTTAGCCAAAGAGCTGAAGCCAAAGCCTTGGAGTTGCACTTAGATTTAGCAAAAAATTTGCCTCAGTTCATCATCACCGATCCCAATAAACTGCGGCAAGTCTTAATCAATCTCCTCAACAATGCCATCAAATTCACGAAAAGAGGTAGTGTCACTCTGCATGTACGAGGGGAAGTTCCACAAGCTTATCAAAACAACCCAGCAGAAACTCACCCATTTTACACCTTACACTTTGCCGTTGAAGACACCGGCATTGGTATTTCCCCCCATGACTTGCAGACTATCTTTGATGCTTTTGTGCAAGCACGGGCTGGCAAAACATCATCAGAAGGTACAGGATTAGGATTGACAATTACTAAAAAATTTGTGCAGCTGATGGGAGGGACAATTACAGCCACTAGTATTTCTGGGATGGGGAGTACGTTCTGGGTAAAACTGCCTGTGCGCTTGGCTAGAACTAACGATATTCCCTCCTCTGTGGTTCAATGTCAGGTGATAGGATTAGCTCCAGATCAGCCACCTTACCGTATTTTGGTCGTAGATGATCAAGCCGAAAATCGTTTACTGCTCTTTAAGTTATTGACAATTGTCGGACTAGAAGTCAAGGAAGCAGACACAGGAGAAGCAGCCATTCAACTTTGGCAAGAATGGCATCCACATTTAATTTTTATGGATATCCGAATGCCAGGGATGGATGGTTATGAAGCAGTACAACAGATTCGTTCTCACCCCGATGGGCAAACAGTAATTATTATCGCACTGACAGCTCAAGCCTCACGAGGCGATCGCACTCTCGCCCTCTCATCTGGATGTAATGACTTTATTACTAAACCCTTCCGAGAACAAGAGTTATTTTCCCAAATGGAAACATATTTAGGACTACGCTATATCTTTGCCGATAGCGAATCCTCAACCACCACCAATTCCCATCCCGAAGAACTAACCCTCAACAGCCTATTAGTCATGCCTCTCACTTGGATTCAACAGTTACATCAAGCCGCACTCCACTGTGATGATGATGCCGTCATCCATCTCATTCAACAAATCCCCCCACAGCACACATCTCTCATCGCCGCCTTAAATCATCTCGCTCACAATTATCAATTTCAGATCATCGTCCAGCATTGTCAGGAGTTTGGGGAATGAGTCAATAGTCAATAGTCAATAGTCAATGGTCATTGGTCATTGGTCATAACTCAGCACCCCCTGCCTCCCCTGCTTGCCTAAGTTCATCCCCTATTCTGCAACGCCTGATTTCTCAACCACTCACTCACCCCTTCCGCCAAAGTTTTCGCTAACTTCTTTTGTTCTTGGGAATTTGTCACCCACTCGAATTCATCAGGATTACTCATAAAACCCAACTCCAACAGTACTGAAGGTGCAGATGCTGGACGTGTGAGTGCAAGGTTATTCCAGAATACTCCGTAGGATGGTCTACCGAGTTTTCTCACGAGATAATTTTGCATGAACACAGCCAAACTATGCGCTTGGGGATGATACCAAAATGTCCCAACTCCTTTGGTATTTTCCGCATCGCCATCGTCAGGTAAAGAATTGTAATGAATAGAGAGAGCGATCGCAGGTAATTCTTGATTGATAATTGCTTGACGCTCTGGCAGAGAAACATCTTTGTCAGTTTCTCTTGTCATCACCACATTTGCCCCTAATTTGACCAAATCATCGCGCAGTAACTTAGATACAGCCAAATTTACATCTTTTTCTAGATATCCTGTGGGGCCAGATGCACCAGATTCTTTGCCACCATGACCGGGATCGAGTACAATCTTGATACCAGAAAGAGGCTTGAGTCTGCTTTGTCTGATATTAGGCGCGTGACGCAAAGCCAAGACCAGGGTTGTACCGTCGTATCTCAGCTTGTATCCCCACTGTTGAGCTTTTTTGAGGTTAAAGGTGTATTGTACCTGTCCATTTGCCATCTGCTGCCAATCTAGGCGAGAAATTAAGGGGTCATCATCCAGGCGAATAATGTCTGTTTGGGCAGTGGTGTTGTAGAGTGTGAGGGTTAAAGAGTTATTACCTTGCTGGACACTCACAGGCACAGGAGTTTGTAGGGGGAAAACTATCTCCGTGACTCCTGGAAGTTGACGATACCCGACACTGCGAATTATCGTGCGTGGCGGCACAGCTTTTGGAAGCGTGCGAGTTTCCTGTCTATTAATCCAGCCACCATAGTCTAAACGTAGCCATTCTCCCTCTATTCCCGTGACTGTAGCTCGTGTTCCCTTGGGTAGTGGTGTCAGGCGAGAATAATCGGTACTGGGGCCAGTTCTGGCAACACCGGCATCTGCTATTACCTCAGCTACTGGTAATTGGTCAGGTGAGAGGATGTGAATTTTGCCAGTCCCCGGTTGAGTTATCGTCTTACCATTCAGTGTCAGTTGAAACTGGGGTTTTCCCAAATCTACCTCTTCAGTTGCATCTGGGACAACAGCACCAGTGATGATGTCGTTCCCATAGAGGAGAGAGCCAGGTTGTAACAATATAGTGCAACCACTATACTTGCCCACGTTAGACTGGTTAGAGGGTTGATTACGTCCGGTGAGAGCTGCCAAATTACTTGGTAGTTGCGCTGGTTGGGATTGGGGGAGCAGTGCCACAGTTTGATTACCTATTTTGACAGAGACACTGGCGTTTGGTGGTGCAACTGCGCTAAAACAAATGAGTTCCCCTGGTAGTCTGGTAATATCGGCGGATGGAGTGAGGGAACCTTGAGCAAAAGCTAACCCCTGGGGTATTTCTGGCTGATTACTCAGCCTTGTCACCTTAATCTGAAGCACTTGATTTTGATGACGGATCTGAAAGCTATTCTCTCCTAACTGTAAAGGAAAACTTGGAGCAAAATGACCAGAGCGACTGCGGGTAATTGGCTTGCCATTAATGACAACTTGTGCATTTGGTGGTGCTGTACCAAGAAAAAAGATTTGTTCCGCACTAGTCTGGTGGTTTGTTTGGGGATAAACAACTTTCAGAGAAGGCGTTGGTTCGGCCAATGCTACAGAGGAGGTGAGAAAGCAGCTTAATATAACTGGGATGAGAGATTTTTTCACAGCAGATCACAAAAAAATTCACGAAAAATTAACTATGTGATACCAATCAACGAAAATTCTCGATACAACAGTTCCAAATTCTGAAACTCCTTGTAAAATCTAGATTTCTGAATTTTGAATTTTCAATTGGTACGACTGTGGCACAATTACGGGATGTCTTTTGGAAGGTATTTTTAGCAGTTGATAGAAATTCAAACTACTATGACTAAGTTTATCTTTGTAACTGGAGGTGTAGTTTCCAGTATTGGCAAAGGCATTGTAGCAGCAAGTCTAGGCCGTTTACTCAAATCACGGAATTATTCGGTGTCGATTTTAAAACTCGACCCTTATATTAATGTTGATCCAGGTACAATGAGTCCTTTTCAGCACGGTGAAGTCTTTGTTACTCAAGATGGTGCAGAAACAGATTTGGACTTGGGACATTACGAACGCTTTACCGATACTTTGATGTCACGACTCAATAGTGTTACCACTGGTTTGATTTATCAGTCGGTCATTATGAGAGAACGTCGTGGCGACTACAATGGTGGTACAGTCCAGGTGATCCCCCACATCACCAACGAAATTAAAGACCGGATTTTGTCAGTAGCGAGGGCGACAAACCCCTCTGTGGTGATTACAGAAATTGGGGGGACAGTAGGCGATATTGAATCACTACCGTTTTTAGAAGCCATTCGCCAGTTACGCAAAGAGGTAGGACGGCAAAATGTGCTGTATATGCACGTTACCTTGTTACCTTATATTGCTTCGGCTGGGGAGATGAAAACTAAACCGACACAACATTCAGTCAAGGAACTGAGATCAATCGGCATTCAACCAGATATTTTAGTCTGTCGGAGCGATCGCCCGATCCCTGTAGGACTAAAGCAAAAATTGTCAGAATTTTGCGATGTGCCGGTGGAATGTGTGATTACTGCCCAGGATGCTAGAAGTATCTACGAAGTACCCTTAATACTGGAACGGGAAGGACTAGCAGAACAAGCCCTAGATTTGTTGCAAATGGAACAACGCCAACCAAATCTAGCTAAATGGCAATCGATGGTGGAAGGTCTATATAGTCCCCAGCATACTGTAGAAATTGCCATTGTTGGTAAATATGTCAGGCTAAGTGATGCCTATTTGTCAGTCGTAGAGGCATTACGCCATGCCGCAATTGCTACACACGGAGATTTACGCCTGCGGTGGGTAAACTCCGAAGATTTAGAAAACCAACCGCCAGAAACCTATTTAGCGGGTGTAGACGGCATACTCGTACCTGGTGGTTTTGGCACTCGTGGAGTCGATGGCAAAATTTCTGCCATTAAATATGCCCGCGATCGCCAAATTCCCTTCTTAGGTTTATGCTTGGGAATGCAGTGTTCTGTAATTGAATGGGCCAGAAATGTCGGTGGATTAATCGGCGCAAACAGTGCTGAATTTGACCCAGCCACCAACTACCCAGTTATTAACTTGTTACCTGAACAGCAAGATGTCGTAGATTTGGGCGGAACCATGCGTTTAGGTGTGTATCCTTGCCAAATTCTCCCCAATACTCTAGCGTTCCAACTTTATCAAACAGAAGTAATTCAAGAACGCCATCGCCATCGTTATGAATTTAACAACACCTACCGTCAACTGTTGTTAGATTCTGGCTACGTCATTAGTGGTACATCTCCTGATGGGCGCTTAGTGGAAATTGTCGAATATCCACAACACCCATTCTTTATATCTTGCCAATTTCACCCAGAGTTTCAATCTCGTCCTGGCACTCCCCACCCTTTATTTAAAGGGTTTATGCAGGCTGCCATCAACCGTACTCATCCCACTGCTAGTTTACAAACACCAGTCGAAGTGTCTTAAATCATTCAAAATTAAAAATTCAATGTTAATTTTGAATGAACAAACAGCAACATTAACTTAAGCCGTCAGCAGATTTCATCACATACAGGGTTAGCATCGTTCATGAATTTCGGAGTTGAGAGGATGTTGTGGCGTACTGGGTGAAAATTTTTTATGAGAGGAAAGAGTATGTAATTAATTTTGACCGTGTAAATGCTTTTTGTTACGAAAAGAACGGCAGAGTCACCTTCTGGTTACCCGACAGCGCCATTCCCATTGTAATTAATCCCCAAAGTAACCTCGAAGACTATCACAAAGTTCTCCACTATCTAGAACAAGTGATTGGGTTAGAAGTAGAAAATGCCCATTGGGTAAAAATCATTTACGAAAGAAATGAATATGTCATCAACCTCCATTGCATCAGTTCCTTTTGCCAAGAAGCCAATGGAAGAATAACCTTTTGGCTACCCGATGGTACTATCCCCATCATTATTAACCCTGTGAGTAACCCCGACTCCTACGAAAAAGTCTTGGAATACGTACAGAAGACCACAGGGTATTATTTTTCTTAGTCATTAGTCATTAGTCATTAGTCATTAGTCAATAGTCATGAATTACGAATTACGAATTACGTCTGATGTGAATTACAAATATCAACGCAATATCGAGGATTTCGCGCTTGGTAGAGACGTTGCATTGCAACGTCTCTACACGAGAATGCGTGGTTTCAACGTCTAATACACATTAGGCGTGAATTACGAATTACGAATTAATTGCCATGCTAATTTTGCTGCACCTGTTATTCCCGCCGAGTTGCCTAGTTGTGCTGGGAGAATTTGTAAGCCTGCACGAGATGTGGGCATAACTCGCTGGGCAATTTCGGCTTTGAGTGTAGGTAAGAAAAATTCACAGCTTGCACTAACACCACCACCGATAACGATCGCCTCTGGTGTTAAAATGTAAATTATACTAGCCAAACCTATACCTAAATCTCTGCCATACTCTCGCCAAAATGCTAAAGCTTCCTCATCACCAGCTTCAGCTAATGCACCTAATTCGGCAGGTTCTTTCCCAGTCCGGCGACGAATGGCTTTAATAGAAGTGTATTGTTCCAGGGAGCCTTGATTCCCACTTTTGCACATGAAACCATCAGGTTTGAGAGTAATTAATCCCAACTCTCCCGCCGCACCTTGATGTCCGACAAATAATTTACCATTGAGAATAATCGCTCCACCAACCCCAGTGCCTAAAGTCAGCAGGATAAAATTTTGTAACCCTCGTCCAGCGCCTAACCAAGCTTCCCCGACACCTGCACAATTAGCATCATTATCAATCACTGTCGGCTTACCAGTTTTGGCTTCTAACCAATCAGCTAGAGGTATATTTATCCATCCTGGTAAATTAATCGCAATTTGAGCAATACGTCCTGTAGCATCAGCAGGGCCAGGAGTACCCACACCTATAGCTATAGTTTGATTATCTGGGTCAATTTGGGCGATCGCCTCCACCATTACCATAAAAACCGCTTCTGGTGTTGGTGGTTGAGGAGTCACCACAGTTAAAGACTGTAAACAAACCCCATTTTCATTAAATCGTCCCAGCTTAATCGCTGTTCCCCCCACATCAATACCTATTACTTCAGCTTTCCCCACAATCCCACACCCAAAATCTGATCAGCGCTCTTTGAGTATTGTCTTATTAAGAGCGATCGCCTATCAAGCGGCTTGAAGGCACTAAGTACAAATCCTTCGCGCTCCTGTGCGTTTACAATTATTAAATCTATACCTCACTTACTTAGGAATTCCTACATAACTCATTGTTTCATCAGAACGCACCGATGCCATCCGTAAACTAGTCGCTGGATAAGAATTAACCCGTGATTGTTCCCAACTCATGACTGGCGCACCCCGCAAAATCCCAGCCAAAGCCACAGAAAGCATAAACCCACCAGCCGCCGCCGCAATTAAAGAAATGTGATCTTTCATGCTGATTTTTCTCAATTAATAAATAAATATCTAGACGTTGCATGCAACGTCTCTACTATTTTCGGTTTCCATTTTCTCCTCGTAATCGAGGATTGACAAACTCATTTAACCCTTCACCAAGTAGTGATAACCCTACCACCATGAATGTCATTGCTAAACCGGGGAAAAGTGTCGTCCACCAAATCCCAGTGGGTAATGCTTCCAAAGCTTGTTTTAAATCATGTCCCCATTCGGCAACTTCTTCTGGTAATCCTAATCCCAAAAATCCTAACCCGCCAAGTACTAAAATTGCATCAGCAGCATTGAGGGTGAACAGTACAGGTACACTTTGAATGACATTGAAAAATAGATACCGAGATAACACCACCCAAGTCGAAGCACCCATTGCTTGCGCCGCTTCGATGAATACCTCTGTTTTGACGCTGACTGTATGGTTACGCACCACCCGATAGTATTGGGGAATATATGCAATACTAATAGCGATCGCTGCATTTAATATCCCTCGCCCTACCACAAATGCCAATGTCACCGAAAGTAACAACCCTGGTAAGGTGTAAATACTATCCATGAGAAACAGCAAAGCCTTATCTAACCTACCGCCGAGATAGCCACTCACCATCCCCAACGGCACACCAACAATCATACTCAACGCCGTGGCTAAAATCACCACTTGCAACGCCGCTTGCGCGCCAAACACCGTACGGGAAAATACATCATGTCCCAAACGACTCGTCCCAAACCAATGTTTAGCTGATGGTGGTTCTTGCGGAACGTTAGCCAGGAAATCTTTAGGGTTTTGCAGCCATCCCCAAGATTGTAAGACTGGAGCAAAGAATGCGAGAAAAATAAAAAAGACGGTAATAGCCAACCCAACCAGCATCAGCCGTTGGGAAAGACTAGGATTTTGCCAAAAACGTGCCAATTTAGGCCACTGACGTTTAGTAATGGTCATGAGCGATCGCCTGGATCAAGCAAGATACGCTGACCATTTTACATATGATAGAGGGGATTGACGAATCACAATTCAAAATGCAAAATTTTTCATATGCCAGCAAGAGATATTTATCACGATGCTGTTAAGAATGCCCTAATTCAAGCAGGCTGGCTCATTACAGATGACCCCTTACATTTAAAATGGGGTCAAAAAGATATGTATGTAGATTTAGGAGCAAAACAACTCTTAGCCGCAGAACAAGGCACTAAAAAGATAGCTGTAGAAATTAAAAGTTTTGTCAGTCCTTCGGAAATAGCAGACCTTAAAGATGCTATTGGTGGATTTATTTTATATCGTGCTGTTATCTATCGTTTGGAACCAGAAAGAACACTATATTTAGGTGTGCGTGACAGCGTATTTAAAACTTTGTTTGAAGAACCAATTGGTAGACTGTTAATAGAAAGTGAAAATCTCAAGTTACTCGTTTTTAATCCAGAAACTGAGAGGATTGTTCAATGGATACCTTAGATGATTATCAACGTATTATCGAACAAGTGTTACTACCATACACTGAAATCCCTTATTCCTATGCAGCCATTGAATGTAAACCAGTATTTGATAGCGAAAATAATAGCTATTTGTTGCTCACATTAGGCTGGGATGGAGTTAAAAGAATTCACGGTTGCCTAGTGCATCTTGACATTATTGATGATAAAATTTGGGTGCAACGAGATGATACAGAAGATGGTGTAACCTACGAATTAGTAGCAGCTGGTATTCCCAAAGATAAAATTGTTCTAGGATTTCACCCATTAAATGTTAGACAGCACACGGGATATGCTATTGCATAAGTTTTCTGTATCTTCAAAAGATTAAAAGTTATACCAATTTAAAAACAGAATTCAACAAATAAACCATTTGTAGAGATGCAATAAATCGCGTCTTCATCTAAGAGGATGTTTTAAAAGTTTTGGGCGAATATAATTCGCTACTACACAAACCAAGTCTGCCTGCGCGAACTAACGCAAAATTAAGGATTTCAAACCCACGAAGGTGGGTTTTGCCTGTGTAGCCGCGATTTCTAATCGCCGGATCTGGTGTTAATTTAGACTTTTCAAACAACCTCTAAGGATATGTGGCTCAGAGCGAAGATTAACTAATAAAACACGTAAATCCACTAATTGCCAGACAATACTAGTAAATTAACAGAGGAATTATGAACGCTTACAAAAAATACATCACTATTAAAGATCCAAAACAATTAATATTATCAGATTTGCCTTTTCAGCCGGGACAACGAGTAGAGATAATTATTGTGCCAGAGGACAATCTTAAAGAAGAAATAAATAAAAAAATAGAAATTTTATTTGATAAAACCCAGTCACTACCAGGAGTACAGGATATTACAGAAGAAGAAATAACAGCCGAAATAGAAGCTTACAGACGCGGAGAATGAAAGTTGTTATTGACACAAATGTTTTAGTATCTATTTCACAGATTAATTTGTGAAGATGGGGAGTGAGTAATTTGATAATATTACTTACTCCCCGCTTCCCTAAAGACTACTTTCAATCAACTGGCGATATTCGCTCTTTTGTTTGACACCTTTAACTTCTTTCAACAGTTCCTTGTCTTTGAAAAACTGGACTGTGGGTGTCCCGGTTACGCCAGCATTTTCGGCAATATCTCGGTCTTTATCGATGTCAATCTCGATAAAGTGAATTCTACTATCAAATTCATCGACTACTTTATTAAGTATGGGTTTGAGGGTATGACAAGGGCCACAACCAGGGGCGGTGTATTTGACAATGATCAGGCGATCGCTTTCATGGAATAATTTCCGTAGAGCATAACCTCCCTCATGGCGGGTTGCCTGCAAGTTAAATTCTGCATCTTGTTCTGCTTCCGTCTTTTGAGCCACAGGTTGAGTTTCTAGCTCATTATTAATAGTCGGTTGCTGATGGAATTCTTGAATTAAACCATTAGCCGACAACCACCGTTCTGACAACAACGCCGCCGCACAGCCACTACCCGCAGCTGTAATTGCTTGGCGATATTCATGGTCTTGTACGTCTCCGGCGGCAAACACACCATCTACACTAGTTTCAGGCGAACCAGGTTTAGTCACCACATAACCCACTTCATCCAGTTCTAGCTGTCCTTGAAATAAGGCTGTATTAGGTTTGTGACCAATAGCGTAAAATAAACCCTTGGCTGTCAGTTTGCTTTCTTCTCCAGTTTTGTTGTTACGCACTATTATCCCTTCCATGTGACCATCACCGTATATGTCTACGGTTTCTGTATTCCAATGGACTTGGATTTTGGAATTGCTCAAAACCCTGTCTTGCATGGCTTTAGAAGCGCGCATCTTCTCAGAACGCACTAACAAATTCACTTTTGAGCCGTACTTAGTCAGATAAATCGATTCTTCCGCCGCCGAGTCACCAGCACCAATTACCGCTAATTCTGCACCGTGAAAAATCGGCGTTGCACCATCACAAATTGCACAAGCCGAAATCCCCCGACTCCAGAATTGCTGTTCACTCGGTAAACCCAAGCGCTTGGCTGTCGCGCCAGTGGCAATAATAATACTGTGTGCTTTGACTTCCCTTTCTTCCGAACGGATAGTAAAAGGACGCTGACTTAAATCTACAGAAATCACATCCTCAGTATATAACTCAGCCCCCCAGCGCTCCGCCTGCGCTTTCATCTTATCCATTAATTCCGGCCCCGTAATACCTTGGGGAAACCCCGGAAAGTTCTCGACTTCTGTTGTTGTCATGAGTTGCCCCCCAGGTAAACCCCCGGCTTGGAAACCTTCAAATACAATAGGTTTCAGGTTTGCTCTTGCTGCATAAATAGCTGCTGTATACCCTGCCGGCCCAGAACCGATAATGACTAAGTTTTCTACAGTCGGGTTAGACATATACTTATACAAACTCATAACGACTACGTTTAATATAGCATAACATTCAGAAAATTTGGTATGGCGTGGAAGTAAGTATTAGTAGGTTGGGGAGCCACTGCGTTGCGCGGGTTCCCCGCGTTGTAGCAAGTGGCGTTGGAGGCTTTGCGTAACCCAACGTATATCTTGGTGTTGCGTGAAGCTACCGCTACACTCAACCGACAATTTTTTCGCAAGATTTTAGCCTTACCATGCCACCACAAATACTTAATTTTATTCAAAAATCAAATCGAATTCCCACATAGCATTTCCTAATCTGCTGAGGAAACCTCTGCGTACCTCTGTCTTGAAAAGTTTCCTACGGCGGGAAACCCGCCTACAGAACTTTTCGCTGCGCTTTCCTCCGCGTCCCTCTGCGTTGAGAAACATTACTTCTGTACCTCACTTACCTGGGAATATATCTAATCCCAAAAACAAAGCTTGGATTGTATTCATAAACCATTAGTTTTCTAATGATTTCTCGAATTCGATAAAAATTCATCAGCCACACAAAAGAATGTAAATAAAATCTCAGTTTATATTGATTAATAATTTCCGGCATCTCCCATAAACTATCAAACATCATAAAATCCCAATCCCTCATCATTTTGATCACAATTTCATTAGCACTAATTGTATATATATTTTTCTTCCTACTCACAGCATCCTTGCATGATTCCTCAAACAATAATTTGCCAATACCTCTACCGCGAAACTCCTCAAATACAATTAATGCCGCAATTTTCTGCCAATCTTCTTGAAAATCATAATTTAAACAAGCACCCACCAGTTTACCGTCTTCATCTTCAGCCACCATAATATTTTCTGCCTTGAGCCATTCTCTTAAGGAATAACCCATAATATTAGGTGTTAGCTTAATCTGACTCACCAATAATTCTGCTTCAGCTTTGGTAACTTTTCTTCGAGAAACTTTGTACATAAATTCAATCATCATAAAGATTAAGCTTTCCATATCAGTTGACCAATATGAAAAACAACTAGTATACAGATTATCCGAAAGAAAAAATTGGATATTAAAACTTTCGTTAAGAGATTGAAAGTACTATATTGATGCTCAATCATCTCAAAATTAAAATTTAAATTAAATAAAATACCGATAGTTGCTTCTAAGTTTTTCTGATATGCTACTAAACCCCAGAGAATCAATGTAATGACGGGAGTAAGAAATCCAAAGAGACAAAATAATTGCGTCCAAATATAGGCACTAATTGACAATGTACTTCTACTTAATGTGGCATCAAAATAAATTAGAATCAAAATGCCCAATAATAAATCTGTTGGACGTTTAATCTTTTCTAAAAAATCCCAATATATTTGTTTAAACTGTTGATTAATTTCATTTTCATGAAAAATAGAAGCAATAAAAGATGTATTTGTGATTTGCACCAAATAGGTTTGATATTTTTCGATTTTCACCCTGAGTTTATGACAATCTTCTATAACTACGTGTATGCTGAAGCCAGATAAAGGAATACCGATAATAATAAAGTTAATAAAAGCATAAGGAAAATACCATATATAGGGTAGTAAATATTGATGAAAATATTCATTAGCAGTTACTTGACGATTTCCCAATAGTTGATGTGGCCCGTACCACAAGTGGTGAAATAGTAAAAGTAGAAAAAATATAAATCCTAGATAGAAAGTTATTTTACGTCTTAAATGAAACTTTTTATCTTGCAGGAATTGCATAGTATCTTCACTAAATTCGGAACAAATCACATATACTTCTAAGGTTAATAAAAAGCAAACACGTATACATTCTAGTAGAGCGCCGATACCACTTTCATTATATGCCTGATTCCAAGGTTCACTCTCAACAACTATATACGAACCACCTAATGATATTAAACTGATGACAACTAAGATAATGGCTATGGGTACTAATACACCATAACTTAAAAAATTGGGAGTTTTTAATTCCGAATTTACATCTAACACTTGTGATAATGATGCTAAATTTCTCTCAACCCAATTTTGATTAAAGACATTTTCATATATTTTATTACAAACTTTAATCTTTCCCTGGTGTTTTACGACTAACCCTGATAATCGTAATGCGAGTTGTTCAGCATCATTGCTAGCATCAATCGAGCAGTTTTGCAAGATTTGTTGATAAACTTTTAACCGCTTATTAGCTTGCTTTTGATCTATCAGCAGACGATTTTTAATTGTCCTCAAATGCTCTGGTTCATCATAAAACTCCCAATTTTCAATAATATGTTCCTGCACTAGTATATCGATATTCGGAGTTCTACTGTCTGTCTTTTCTACAATTAGTTTGCACAACTTTTGTGTGAGGAATGGTTGTCCACTAGTCCAAGACAATATCTGCTGAATAACTACTTCTGGAAAATCCACTTTTTCGACTAGTCCTTGAGTTAGCGCTGGATGAACTTCCTCTAACTTAAATCCAGTTAACTCAATTGCTCTACCAATATTAAACGGTATTCCTTGTTGATCTTTTAAATCTGATGGTGTGACTACTCCCAATAAACAAAATGTTACTCGCTTATATATTTGCTTATCAGCACGTTGGTTGTAGCAAGCACGAATAAATTCTAAAAATTCATCTTTGGTTTCTCTGTTGATTAAGTTATCAATTTCATCAATAAAAATGACAATACTTTCTGATAGTTGTGTTAGCAATACTTTTTCAATGAATTGACTCAATCGCTGTAAAGGTGGCAAAATTCTTTGTTGTTCCCACCAAGAATAAAAAACAGATATATTGTCTAAAAAACCAGACCACAATTCAAACGTGATACCTGCATAAAAACTTTCTGCAGAGGCATCAGAACTACCTATGGTTGTCATATCAATTGAGGTGCATCTTATTCCTTCGCTTTCTAACTTGTTTCTAATTTGGACTCGCAAGCTAGATTTTCCCATTTGTCGGGAATTAAAGACACAACAAAAATCTCCATTTTTTAAGCCTTGATACAAGTCTTCATCAGCTTGTCGCTTGACATAGCTGGGATGTTCGGAAGATAAACTACCTCCAACTTTGTAATAGGTGAAATTTGACTTAACTGATATGTGATAATTCATAAATTCAGAGTCTTATCATATTAATTTAGTCGTTTTTGAAAATACTGTCTGTACAACTCGCAGCGTGGCATGACTTGATTGCTTTGCCACTTAATTAATCCCATACTATATAACTGATAGCCTAATATTGAATCTAGTTGCACTGCTTCAATAGTGTTAATAACTTGTTTGAATGCTGCGGCTAGTTTGGGGTTTTCTCTGAGTATTCCCAAGTGACGACGCAAATGTTGAGTGTAAATTCCACTGTCGGTGGGTGCGTCTTGTAATAGTTGTGTTAAATCTCCCCATCTTCCTGAAGTAGGTTGAGCAAGATGATAAAGAGTTAATCGCACCAAATATGGATGTCCCCCCACCATAGCCATGAGTTGCTGTACTAAATCATTGTTCTCATCTAGTTGATGGCGTTGTACTAAATCCTCAACTTGGATAGGGGTAAACTCAGTTAATTCTATCGGTTCTCCAACGTTAAAAGGTGAATGGTTGATATCTAACAGTCCATAATTTTCTGTGCAATGTACTACTACCAGTCGTAATTGTTGCCAAATATGCCGATTATTGGCTTCTTCGTGACAACTCCGCAGCAGTCCAAAAAAACCTTGAGAAACTTCAGCATAACTAAAAACCCGATCTACTTCATCACAAGCTATGACTAAAGGAGTTTTTAGTTGTGGAAATATGTAGTCTTGCAAGTATGTTTTGCAGCTAATTTTACTACCTATTGGTTGTTTCCAAAAATCCTGAAGGCGATCTGGAATACCTAACTCCAAACTAATACAGGCACAAAACCAGCGCAAGAAATTATCTAAGTTACTAAATTTTACTTCATCTACATCTTGTAAGTTTAAACGTACTGTGCGATAACCACAGTTCTGTGTATGAGCAAGAATTCTGTCGAGGAGGGAAGTCTTACCCATTTGTCTAGGTGCTTTGATGCGGATGAGTGCAGCAGGTTGGGCGATCGCTTCATAGCACAAAGCCTCTATAGTATAACGGACAGATGTTGTGGAATAGCGCTCTACATAAAAGGGAGAATTTAGCGGTACTGGGTGATGAGGAAGTTCTAGCCTATTCACTGATGGGATGCTTTGTCGTGCTTTGCGCTTTTCTCTTTCTCGTTTTAGTGCTTGACGAAAGTTATTCTTACTAACAGATTCCCCTATGATATCAGTCAGCTTTCTCCATAATTTCGCACCCACATCATTTTGAATATATGTATTAGTTAAATTTAATTCTGTGGCAATATCATCATATTTTTTCCCTTCCCAACTACCTTTGAGAACCTTCACTTCTAAATCAGTGAGATACTTTTTAGTAGCTTGAAATAAAATTGCATCAACAAACTCTTTCATCTCCTCCCAAGAAATTTCTGCTTCGGAGTGCATAGGTGATATCGACATAATAAATATTGATGATGTGGATTTTACCGCAAATCAGCAAGTATTCCAGCCACAGACTTAAAAACTTAATTTTCCTTGAGTAGAGATATAGCGATCGCTTATACCAATTTCCTTTAAATGTGAACAGTAGAGACGTTGCGATGCAACGTCTCTACATAATTTATGTGTATCATGATTAACGTGAAATGGTATTAACGGAATAAAAGCAATTAGGATTATACCTCTACACCTTACTTTTTCCTACTTTTTCTCGTTTTCACCTGAAAAAATCCATATTCACTTCAGCATATTCCCTAGTTTTTCGTGTTGGGGTTTCCCATCAACCCAGAGATAATAACAACATCAAATCTGGGGATATTAAAAAATAACCTGCCAAAGCGGAGAAACTTTCCTCGCTTCTTCTTGGTTTAGCCATCAATTAATGTAAATGGAGAAACGAGCTATGATATCTGCATTATCAATTTTTCAACACAGCACTAATGGTGGAGACGAAGATGAAGATGAAGAGGATGATCCAACTGTTCCACCCAGTTAATCACCATTTAATATAGATTAGCTGAACCACAACGTCATCCCATATAAAACATATCTTGCACTATGCGACTAGAAGTCGCAGCTACACAGGCAAAACCTGCCTACGCAGGTTAAAAAAGGCTAAACATCAAATCTGATATGGGTTGGGTTGAGGAACGTAGGCGTAAGCATTCAAGGGAAAGCAACCCAACATTTTTAGAACTTTGTTGGGTTAAACCTTACTACAGTTTTTTCAACTTTATCATGAACACATTAGCTCACCGACTTCTTTCAGAAGTCGGTGAGCTGGCCATTGGGAAAATTTAGACTATTAATAGTTCTAATAGCATTCAGTTTCCATACTTCTAATTCTGGTAACTGCCAACGCACTCTTTTTAGTTGCTGATCATGAGAGTAAGATTCCAGAAAATTCTGCCATGATAATATGGCTCCTGGTTTATCTCTCTGCGCTTCTTGGACTTGTGCTAATAAAGCATATGCAGGAGCGTAATCAATTTCTAATTCCAGAGATATGAGTAAATTTTGTTTTGCTTGTGGGTAAAGATTTTTCTGAAAATATGCCCAACCCAAATTCTTATACAATGCAGCTTTCACAGTATTATCTTTCACTCTTGATAAAATTGACTCAATCAATTCTATAGCCGCAGCATTATTGCCTTGCATAATCTCCAATCGAGCTAAATTATTAGTTGCCGCATCACCCGCCCGATTTTGATATTGCATAGCAATTTTATAATGCTCACAAGCCTCAGTCCAATTATCTAACTTTTCATAAGTCGCTCCTAAATTATAGTGAGCCGAACCAAAATCAGGTTTCAACTCAACCGCAATTTTTAGATAAGACAAAGCTGTATTAAAATCACTATTCAGATAGTATTCATATCCAATTTTATTAAAGGCTTTAGGCATTTGTCTCTTCTCCTGCTCATTGAAATTAAACCGTAGTATAAATTTGCTAAATTCCTCATTTATCGGTTGATGCGTTGACAGCAATTGCAAGATAAATTCCGTCACATTAACATCATCAGCCTCTTCCGATTCAGTTACCTGATGCGTCATTTGAGGTTGATGCTCACTCAACAACTCAGGTTTGTGTTTAGCAACCAGTGTCACAAGTTCTGAGCGTTTGTAGCGCCGACTATCAGAATGTTCACTATTCAGTCCAAATTCCTGACATATCCTCTCAATAAATTTTCTGACACTAGCCTCACCGATACTCATAGCTGCGGCGATGTCTGCATCCGTCTCACCAGCCAGTATCCGTTGCAATACTTCCTTGCGCCTGCTTGTCAGTTTCTCAAATATTACCTCGAATTGTTGTTGATTCATCTTTTGTAGTTAGGGAATTCACACGATACTCACGAATGTGACTATGTTAATAGAAGTTAACGCTATTCATCCTCTGTAAATTGGGGGTTATAAATTGTACTTGATTATTGTCAGCTTGAGTAAGTAAGGCTTTTAGCCTTTGATTCTGTAAATTAGCTCAAGACAGATACTTTAGAGTTGTTTTACTTTAATTAAGTGTATTTATACGTAATTGTACTTGTTTGTACTTGTATTACATCTTTTAATTTGGGATTGACAGCCACAAGGTATTTTGTCACACTTGTGATTATAAATTTTGTGTCACAAATACAATATTAATTATTATAACCTGACAGAAAATTTAGAACATAGGCTTTTCTCTAATCATAGAGAGGTAAATTATGAAATCTCAAATCTTCTCAATTAGCTCTACTGTAGTAATAATTTTAGGTGCAGTCATTAGTAGCCTTTCAATGACATCTCCTGCTAAAGCAGATGTATGGTGTTGGCCATGGGAAACTGGTTGCACAGCAGATGGTAGACCTGGAACATCCGGTAACGATATTCTTGGTAATGTAAGGGATGGTTTCATTATTAGAGTTATTAATGCTACTGACACAACAATATTTGTAGATGTGGTTGCTTATGTTGACGATCCGGGAACAAGTGCTTGTTCTGAGCTTAAAACTAATAAATTATTGATAGAACAGCATAAACAATCAATAAGTTTAGACGGTTTGTTATTAGCCAGATGTGGCAGTAGGGGCTTGAATAAATTCGGTACGTGGACTTTTTCTCCTGGCGAAAATGCTTTAATTCTTAATGGCTCAGATAAAATTACAGGTCGTTATGCTACTTTTAAAGCTCGCTCACAAGACGGGAGGGTTTGGGAAAAAAAAGTTGATATGGGTGGTACGATTGGTAATTTTACTTTCACTTTTAGGTAGAGGAAAATAAGTGGAGCTTTTTTATGCAATTGTTTATGCTTAATTATAGACATTCACTTTCATTAAATTAGGTAAAGATGCGTTGATAACCGATCTCAATCATCAGCCTTTACTCATAGTATTGCTCTTAGTAATTAGCAAGTATTTATTTGGATGATCGCTTTTTTGGAACAAGGAAAAGATATAGCAGTTAGAAATCATTCGTAAAGAAGTTGGGGTTCTGAACACCGTGAATTCATAGAGGTGATTCGCGACTGCTATATATGTGCGATCGCCTTCAGAAAAGACATCAAAATATGTGCGATCACTCTTAGCAATAAGCCAGCATTTGTTTGGGCGATCGCCTTCAGAAAAGACATCAAAATATGTGCGATCGCTCTTAGCAATAAGCAAGGATTTGTTTGGGCGATCGCTCTCAATCATCAGCCTTTGATTATGCGATCGCTCTCATGAATAAGCAAGGATTTGTTTGGGGTAACGCTAGCTAAAAATAAGTGGTGTAGCTGATTAATAAGACGAATTTGTTCATTCAATAATAGCTGTTAAAACACCCTCTTGAAGTGCAAAAAACGTTAATTGTAAAAATAAATCAACAACCTTATGACTACTATTCCTTCCGACCCCTTATTTAAGGATCAATGGTATCTATATAACTACAATCAATCCACTGGTGTTCGTGGTCTTGATCTCAATGTGGTTAATGTTTGGGATGACTATACAGGGCGGGGTGTTGTTGTCGGCGTTTTCGAGGGGGATGGAGTTGAATACAATCATCCTGATTTAGCGGCAAATTACAATACTTCTATCGACTATGATGGTGTTACTGGCCTTGATAATCCATACCCTCTACCTGGAGAAGAAGGTCATGCCACTTCTGTTGCAGGTATTATTGGCTCAGCTGCTGGCAATGGGATTGGTGGTGTAGGTGTAGCTTATGGCTCTACCTTAGCTTCCTTCCGTTTTTCTTTCTCAGATCAAGCAAGCGAAAATCGAGCATTAAATCGCTTAAAGAATGTTGATGTTGCTAATAATAGCTGGGGTAGCTTATCAGTCTTTGGAATTAATTTCCTGAATTCTGATTATGCTCAAGTAGCTCAAGCTATTAAAGATGCTGCCCAGTTTGGACGTAAGAACTTAGGAACTGCAATAGTTTGGTCAGCTGGAAATGAACGCGAACAAGGTTTGAATACCAACTATTCTAACTATAGCAATTCCCGCTATGTGATTACTGTAGCCGCACTTAACCGTGATGGTTCTGTATCTTATTACAGTACTCCCGGTGCTTCAATTCTTGTGTCTGGGTTTGGCAGTGGTTATCCTGGAACTATTGTAACGACTGATCGCCAGGGAAATGAAGGCTCTAATAGTAGTTGGTCTGAAGGCGATAATCCTGATACAAACTACACCAACAAGTTTAATGGTACTTCAGCCGCCGCGCCGATGGTATCTGGGGTAGTGGCTTTAATGTTGGAAGCAAACCCCAATTTAGGCTATCGAGATATTCAAGAAATTCTCGCCTATTCTGCCCGTAAAACAGGTTCTAGCTCCAGTTACAACACTAACGGAGCTAAGAACTGGAATAATAAAGGTTTACACGTCAGTGATGACTATGGATTTGGCTTAGTAGATGCTCATGCTGCCGTCCGTTTAGCAGAAACTTGGCAAAAACAGAGCCGACTTAACAACGAACAGTCTTATTCTTATGGTTCAAGCAATTTAGGCTTGCCCATTACAGATAATAGTGAGATTAGTTATACTGCTATCCTAGCTGCTAGTTTAGATATTGATTGGGTAGAAGTAGAACTAAATATAACTCATCCCCATCGAGGCGATTTAATTGTTGAACTTATCTCTCCCAGTAAAAAAATTATAAGCACTTTAGTCCGCTATCCTGGTAACGGACAAGATGCTGGAGATAATATCAATTTTAGGTTTTCAAGTTCACAATTCTGGGGAGAAAACAGTGCTGGCGATTGGACACTCAAAATACGTGATTCACAGCTTACGAACACTGGGCTTTTCAACAGTTGGAAATTAAATATATATGGGGATGCTGATACAGCTGATGACACTTATTTCTACACTAATGAGTATGGTATTGATAGCTCCAATACACTGACTGATACTTCAGGTATTGATACTATTAACGCTGCGGCTGTTAATTACTCATACCTCAACCTCAATCCAGGTTCTACAAGTAATTTGAATGGGTATGCCTTAATTATCAGTGCAGTAACTACCATCGAAAAAGCCTTTACTGGCGATGGTAACGACACAATTATCGGTAATAGTGCTGCTAATTTTCTGTCTGGTGGTAGAGGCCATGACACGCTCAATGGTGGCGCAGGGAACGATACCATCTATGGTGATAAGGGCAACGATCTTGTATTAGGTGGCGCAGGTAATGACCTCTTGAGTGGTGGAGGTGGTGTTAACACCCTTTTAGGAGGAGCAGGCGATGACCTCTATTACTTG
The DNA here is from genome assembly GCF_013393945.1 of Nostoc sp. TCL26-01. Classification (NCBI taxonomy): domain Bacteria; kingdom Bacillati; phylum Cyanobacteriota; class Cyanophyceae; order Nostocales; family Nostocaceae; genus Nostoc; species Nostoc sp. TCL26-01. The sequence goes on along the minus strand of NZ_CP040297.1, from coordinate 6,343,892 downwards.
GCTTATCTCGATCCCAACAATCCAGTAGTCAATGATTCGGGAAGCATTATTCAAGACGAATCTGGCATAGATACCTTAAACTTGAATAACTTCCCACTCACTCTATCTAACCTTGCCAGGGTTGGAACTGCCTTAGTAATTGACCTGAACAAAGACAACAAATTTATCTTTGCTCAAGATGTTACTATCCTCAACTTCTTTGGCACAGGTAACACCAAAGGAACAGGCTTTATTGAATACATTGCTGGTTTGGATAGTACCAGTTTTTTAAGTTTAGTTGGTAACAGTCCTAACACTGGAACTACAGGAGACGATCGCAATCTATCTCCAATCAAAGGTACTACAGGGAATGACTATCTGGGTGGACAGACAGGAAAGGATCAGATATATGGCTATGCAGGTAATGACATTCTCGTAGCCAAAGGCGGAAAAGATCAACTCTACGGAGGTACAGGAGATGATTTATATCTCCTCTCGGCTGCCGATGGGTTTAATACTACCATTCTAGATGATGGCGGATATGATGCCCTTAACCTCAAAGATGTAATTATTTCCCTGTCTCTACTCCAGAGTGGAAAAGTTGGACTTTACAGATGGGATGATTATAGTCTCTTAATCGACCTCAATAAAGATGGTTATGCCACAGCTTCCAATGACTTAATCGTTAACTACTTTTTTGACCCCACGGCATCGGGAGCGAGAGCTGGTGTAGGCTTCATTGAGCAATTAGGTAATGTATCTGGCAATGATGTTCTAAATCTATTTAACGTCTTGCCCAGAGGTGGACGACCTGACGAGACTATTACCTTGATTCCCAGTGCTGGTTTAGGCAACGATACATATATCGGTACAGATGGCAATGATCTCATTTTCGGTGGGGATGGCAATGACATTCTCGACGGTAGAGCAGGACGAGATCAACTACAAGGCGATAACGGCAATGACACCATATATGGAGGAGATGGAGACGACCGCCGTCCAGACTTCACTGCCGGACTCAGAGGCGGATTAGGCAATGATTTGATTTATGGTGGCTACGGTGATGACATCATTGATGGACAGGATGATGTTGACATTATCTTTGGCGATGAAGGTGATGACATTATCTTTGGTGGTGCTGGGAATGATAAAGTTCTCGACCCTAAAGGAGATTATGCGGCTTTAAAAGGTGGCGGAGGCTATGACACCATCTATGGTGGTTTTGGTGATGACATCATTGATGGTGGCGATGGTGATGACAGACTTTACGGAGATGAGCAATATCAAGATATTCTCAATCAAACTCAGGGAGGTAACGATGTTATCTCTGGAGGTGCTGGGGATGACTATATTGATCTGGGCTATGGTGATGATTTAGCCTGGGGGGGAGATGGCAATGATACCCTTTATGGTGCTGCTGGGGTAGACCGGTTACTTGGTGATGCTGGCGATGATTTCATTGACGGTGGCGCTGGAAACGATAAATTCGATCCCAACGGAGATTATGCCGGACTTAAAGGAGGTGCAGGCAATGACACCATCTATGGTAGTTTTGGCGACGATGCCATTGATGGACAGGATGGTGATGACAAGCTTTACGGAGATGATAAAAATCCGGTAGATAATCCAACTAAAGGTGGCAATGATGAGATTTTCGGAGGCACAGGAAATGATTATATAGACGGAGGTTATGGTGGTGATAAACTCTGGGGTGGCTCTGGCAACGATACCATTTATGGTGGTGCTGGAATAGATCAAATCAGTGGTGAAGCTGGTAATGATAGCCTTTATTTAGGCTTAAATGATAACGCAACAGATATCGTTAAATATGCCTCTGGTCATGGAACAGATACCATTTATCAATTTGTCCGTGGTGTTGGTGGTGATAAATTGCAATTCACAGGTATTGCTAACATTGATGTCGTGAAATCAGGTACAAACACACAACTAAAAATCGGTGATGGTATTGCTAGTAATACAGGCTTTGGTACAGGTCAATTATTAGCTACATTATCAGGTACATCTGGTTTTATTAATGGTGATTTGAATGTTAATTTGTTTGGGGCTAATTTCTTATTTACTTAAGAAAATTTGATTTTTTATCAGATGCGATCGCCTACTCTTGGTTGCGGGCGATCGCTTTGGTAAAATAATAAATAATCTCCCTGTCCTCAACCAAATGAATGACAAGATTCATCCATGATCAATTCTCCAAAGACTACTTAGAAGAACTACTAAAAACATCTGGACAAGTCCAAGCACCAAGTCGAGTAGCAGCAGAAGTGCGAGAAATAGACGTATTATTCACCCCAATTCCTACACAAACACATAACTTAGAAATATTAGGCTTATTGGGAAAAATGGCGACAACACCAGCCATATTTGAACCATTTCGCAACCCCGCATCCATAGACGAAATTAGCGATTGTATCTCCAAATTAATAGAAGTAAAAAGCGCAATGCGGCGAGAAGCCAAGCGCCTTCAAATTAAAATACCAGAAGCAGAAATACCCCAACTATGGATACTCACACCCACTGCCTCAAAAAATATAATTTCTGGGTATGGTGGGCAACTAAAATCAGATTGGGGAGATGGAGTATACTTTTTACCCAAGCATTTTCGCACAGCTATAGTTGTCATCCACCAGTTACCATCCACTCCTGCAACACTATGGCTGAGAATACTAGGGCGTGGTAGAGTACAGCGACAAGCGATCGATGAATTAGCCGCACTACCAGCCAGTCACCCATTTGTCCGGGTAACGCTAGAATTACTTTATAGCCTGCAACAAAATTTAAGAATCAATCAAAATATCGAAACAGAGGATCGGGAGTTAGTAATGAGATTAGCACCACTGTATCAACAAGACAGAGAAAAAGCTAGACAGGAAGGTTTAGAGCAAGGTTTACAGCAAGGTTTACAACAAGGAGAACAGCAGCTAATTCTGCGGTTGTTAAATCGAAGATTGGGAAACATAGATGTATCTCTCATCGAACAAATTCAAAAATTATCAATAGCACAATTAGAAGCCCTGGGGGAAGCATTGTTGGATTTTGCTACAATCACGGATTTAGAATCTTGGTTAAGTCACCACGCAGAAATAACAAAACAGTAAGTTCATTTCCGACTCATCGTTTTAGCTTTCGTGTCGCCCCTGTATTAACTCATGGGGTGCAAATACACCATTTTCTGTAATAATGGCTTTAATTAACTCGGCTGGTGTCACATCAAAGGCTGGGTTGTAAAATTCCACCTGTGGAGGTGTCAGAATAGTTTCACCGACTTGATAAATCTCCATTGGATGACGTTCTTCAATTGGGATTTGACTCCCATTTGCTAATTCAAAATCAATGGTAGAAACAGGTGCAGCTACAAAGAAAGGAACGTTATGGGCTTGAGCCACTATTGCTAAACTATATGTACCGATTTTATTAGCAGTATCACCATTCGCCGCAATTCGATCTGCACCAACAACGATCGCATCAATTAACCCTTGCTGCATACAGTGGGCTGCCATATTATCAGTGATTAAAGTTACGGGAATCCCTTCTTGCACACATTCCCATGTAGTGAGTTTTGCACCTTGCAAGCGAGGACGGGTTTCATCAGCAAACAACCGAGTTAAACGTCCATCTCGCCAAGCCGAACGCACCACCCCCAAGGCTGTACCGTAACCAGCCGTAGCCAAAGCGCCTGCATTGCAGTGAGTTAGCAGTGTCAGCTTTTCGGGAGACTGGGGTAATGCTGCTAAACCATGATCACCGATCGCCTGACAAGTTTGCAAATCTTCTTTATTGATAGCTTGGGCTGTTTGTAACAGAATCGCTTGGATTTCCTCAACGGTTCCTAAAGTTTCGTTGGCTATTTTCAGCATCCGACTAATCGCCCAAAATAAATTTACAGCCGTGGGACGAGTAGCACGCAATAATTGAGCCACCTTTTCTAATTGTTGCAAAAACTCATGGCGATCGCTTGTTTCAATTTCCCTTGCACCCAAATACATCCCATAAGCCGCAGCCACACCAATAGCCGGCGCACCCCGCACAATCATAGTTGTAATCGCCTGCGCCATATCTTGACTACGGTGAATTTCCACCACCACATACTCATTCGGTAGCCGGGTTTGGTCAATTAATAAAACTGAGTTATTCTGCCAAATAACGGGGTAAATCATAAATGGGGAGTGAGGGAGTGAGTGCTGTTAGCGGTAGCGGGGCGTTTAGCCCGTGCTGAGTGATACCAATTCAAAATTCAAAATTCGTCTTGGAAAGTTAGGCGGGACGGAAACCGACACCGCCTACTTTCCGCAAAATTCAAAATGAAGAAATAATGACCAATGACCATTGACTAATGACTATTGACCATTGACCAATGACTATTGACTATTGACTAATTAGGAAAATACGCAATAATCATAGCAACTTTGGGGTGATTACGGGCGATCGCTTCTGGGGCTTTGCCAAATAGGGAAAATAGCTGAGTTTTGTGTTCTACGGAACCATTTAGCAGTAATAAATCGTTGGTTTTGAGTAAGCGGGAGACTTGACGGACAAAGTTACCCCGGACTGTTTGCAGGGGGATGTCTGTTACTAATTCTGTGTTGCTTAATTCTTTAGTTTCTCCTCGGACTGATACCACCTGTAAAAGTTGTAGAGATGCTTTCAGTTCTGTTGCTAAACTTTTAGCTAATTGGATGCTTTGCTCAAATGTATCGGCTGTAGCTTGCGAGGTGGTGAAAGCTAAAAATACTCGGTTTGTATGTTCAATGGGTAAGGGAAATCGAGAGACTAACACAGGTACAGAACTGCGGTGGACAATTTTATCAATAACACTACCAAATAAGTTTTCCTGATAAGTAGAGTAACCTTTCCAACCACAAATTATGACACTAGCTTGTTTTTCTTCTGCTACACGGGCAATACCTCTGTCAATCGATTCATCAATGCGCCCGATAGGGGTAACATTAGCAACAGCTGCATGAGCAATCATTTCTGCCGTAGAGAGGAGTTGGCTTTGCTGGGCTTTGGCTTCTGGGGGAATGGGGGCATTGTCCTCTAGTAAGATATGTAGTGGTAGGAGAGTGCCAGAGGCAGATTTAGTGAGAAGAATTGCTAATTTTAAGAGATTATCTTCTGTGTTAGGGTTAGATACCGGGACTAAAACGCGATCGCCTAAACTTCCGGCTTGATGTTTTTGGATACTCTCGGCTTCTGGTTTGAGATTTTTTCCCCATTTTGCTGTTACCCAAGGCGAAGCAACGCAGGTAACTAGAATCATAGCGATCGTCCCATTGACCGTCAATTGATCCACTAGCTTAATATTGTAAGCTACGGTAATGGCTGCTAAAGTTGATGCCGCCTGGGCTACTGATAGCCCAAACATCACCATAATGCTGTCAAAATTCATGGCAAATAATTTACCTGCACCCCAAGCCGGCAGGTATTTAGCCACAATTGCCACAGTTACCATGACAGCTGATACTAAGAGCGATCGCGGTTCCTGTACTAAAATCAAGGGATTAACCAGCATCCCCACAGAAATTAGGAAGAATGGCACAAACAGAGTATTACCAATAAATTGAATTCGGTTCATCAAGGGACTAAGTTGGGGGATGAGTTGGGTAATTGCCACTCCCGCCAAAAAAGCGCCAATAATCGGCTCAATTTGCACTAATTCTGCCCCATAGGAAACGATAAACAGAGTAGCCAGCACAAATGTAAATTCTGCCCCTTCATCGTGTCCAAATCTTTGGAAAAACCAGCGTCCGATTCTGGGTACACCCCATAAAGTGAGAAAGGTGTAGAGAATCAATGCAGGAATCAGAAATAACCAAAAACTTAAGGTTAAATTACCTTGATGCGCCCTCACCACCACAGCTAAGACGAGAAGTGCTAAAACATTGGTGATTAGCGTACCGCCCAGAGTGGTAGTCAAGACTTGAGAACGCATGATTCCCAATTTGCTGACAATAGGTAATGCTAGGAGAGTGTGGGAAGCAAAACAAGAAGCCACGAGAATAGCAGGTAATATCTCATAACCAATCGCCATCATCGCCACAGTCCCCAATCCCATCGGTATAGCAAAAGTCGCTAACCCAAAAATTACTGCCTTATCAGCATTATATTTTAAGTCATCCAGGCTAGTTTCCAACCCTGCCATAAACATCAAAAACAGCAATCCCACAGTGCCTAAAAGCACAATTGTATTATCTCGCGCCAATAATCCCAATCCATTAGGCCCGACTAATACCCCGGCTAAAATCAATCCCACAATTCCCGGTAAACGTATCTTCTCGAAGAGTAGAGGGGCAACTAACATAATCCCCAAAATCATCAAGAATACGGGTACTGGGTCTTTAAGAGGTGTGGATAATACGGAAGCAAGTAGAGAATTAGTTACATTTTGCCAAGAAATGCTCATAGGCTCTGCTAGAACGTAGCTGCTCGCATCTAATATCATGAATATCTATCAGGTGTGATATTTGCATTGAATCAAACACTAGTAGATTCGCAAAACTTTTAGGAAATTGATAGTATTGCCAGACAGAGATTTTCCTACTATGACGCTATTTTGAGAAATGCGCAGTGATCTTGTTTCTCGTAGATGATTTAGGATGGCTGTATCTTCGTTATTAATTTTAATTTTGTAGCTCTTATGCCTGAATCTTCACAAGTAATAGTCTACCCACCCAGCCGCCGCAGTAATCAAGTGGATGATTACCACGGTACTTTAGTTGCAGATCCCTATCGTTGGTTAGAAGATCCAGATAGTGATGAAACTAAAGCTTGGGTTGAGTCACAAAATCAGGTTACTTTTGCCTATTTGAGCGAAATTCCTGCTAGGCAAAAAATTCAACAGCGTCTCACTAAACTTTGGGACTACGAAAAATATAGTATTCCGTTTAAAGAGGGGGAAAATTATTTTTATTTTAAAAATGATGGACTACAAAATCAAAGTGTGCTTTATACTTTGAAGTCTCTTGACGCTCAACCAAGAGTTTTACTAGATCCCAATCAACTATCAGCAGATGGGACAGTTGCGCTGTCAGGTTTTACGATTAGTGATAATGGTAAACATTTGGCTTATGGTTTATCTACTGCTGGTTCTGATTGGCAAGAATGGAAAGTCAGGGATGTAGAAACTGGAGAAGATTTGTCAGATCATCTCCAATGGATTAAATTTTCTGGTGCATCTTGGACAAATGATCATCAAGGTTTTTTCTACAGCCGCTATGATGAACCCAACGAGAAAACTAAATTAGAAGATGTCAATTATTATCAAAAACTCTATTATCACCGATTGGGTACATCACAATCTGAAGATATTTTAGTGTACGATCGCTCTGATGAAAAGGAATGGGGTTTTAGTGGTGGTGTTACAGAAGATGGTAGTTATTTGATAATTTCTGTTTGGTTGGGGACAGACTCTAGAAATTTGGTTTTCTACAAAGATTTGACTAACCCTGATGCCGAAGTTGTCGAATTAATTCCACAATTTGAGGCAGATTATAGCTTTATTGATCATGATGATCATGTCTTCTATTTTCGCACTGATTTAAATGCCCCACGGGGGAGAGTCATTGCTATTGATACAAAAAATCCGGCACAAGAGGCATGGCAAGAAATCATTCCCCAATCTGATGCCACATTAGAAAGTGTTAACATTCTCAATAATCAATTTATTGCTGATTATTTAGCAGATGCTCATACCCAAATCAAGATTTTTGACCTCCAAGGTACATTCATTCGTGATGTAGAATTACCTGGACTGGGTTCAGCAGGCGGCTTTGGGGGCAAACGTGATGATACAGAAACATTTTATAGTTTTACTAGCTTTACCACTCCAGGAACTATTTATCGTTACAACATAGTTTCAGGCGAAAGTCAACTCTTTCGAGAACCAAAAGTAGATTTTGCACCTGATGATTACGAAACTACTCAGGTATTTTATCAAAGTAAAGATGGTACACAAGTGCCGATGTTTATTACTCACAAAAAAGGCATAAAGTTAGATGGCAATAACCCCACTTATCTTTATGCTTACGGTGGGTTTAATATCTCCCTATCACCGAGTTTTTCTGTAAGTGTCATAGCGTGGTTAGAGATGGGAGGAATTTATGCTTTAGCTAATCTGCGGGGTGGTGGAGAATATGGTGAAGAATGGCATCAAGCTGGAATGAAGGAGAAAAAGCAAAATGTTTTTGACGACTTTATTGCTGCGGCTGAGTGGTTAATTGCTAATAATTATACAAAATCTGCCAAACTAGCGATCGCAGGTGGTAGTAATGGTGGTTTACTAGTCGGTGCTTGCATGATTCAGCGTCCTGATTTATTCGGTGCAGCTTTACCCGCCGTTGGTGTCATGGATATGTTGCGGTTCCACAAGTTTACTATCGGCTGGGCATGGACTGCTGAATATGGTTCACCAGATAACCCAGAAGAATTTCCTGCACTTTACGCTTACTCGCCACTGCATAACCTCAGTGAAAATACAGCCTATCCTGCTACTTTAATTACTACTGCCGATCACGACGATCGCGTTGTTCCTGCCCACAGTTTCAAATTTGCTGCCGCTTTACAAGCAGCACACGAAGGTGATGTACCAGTATTAATTAGAATTGAGACGAAAGCCGGTCATGGTAGAGGTAAACCCACAGCTAAAATTATCGAAGAAGCAGCAGATAAGTGGGCGTTTTTAGTCAGGACTTTAGAGGTAGTCTTGGCTAAGTAACTGGAAAACTTTCTGTGTCTCTGTGCCTTTGTGGTAGAAATAATTTATGCACCACAGAGACACAAAGACACAGAGTTTAAACAAACCTAAGTTCGACAAGTCTGTTTTGACCTCTCCCCCAACCTCTCTCCGATGCGGAGAGGGGAGTAAAAAGCATAAAATATCAACGAAAAATCAAGGTTTTAAAGCCTCTCTCCTTTTAGGGGAGCCAGTTGCGTGGGCGGGTTTCCCGACTTGAGCAAACTGGCGTGAGAGGTACTCTACGAGAAGAGCTTCGCTCTATGGAGAGGGGTTTTTTCCAGTCGTCGAACTCACGTTAAACAACTATCGCCAAATCAGCCGCAGTCAAATCAGGTAGATTGAGGAAGTTAGCAAACTCAGCACCAGTACCCAAGCCAGCAGCACTACCGTTTTGGTTATAGTAAAGACTACCGCTGCTGCTACTGTAAACCAAGAAGGCTGTACTAGTTGCTGCTAAATCATCATCTTCTACAGTTGTGAAATCAGTAGCTAGACTCAAGCCATTACCGACAACACTACCCAAAGCAGTAAAAGTCTGTTTACTCAACACCAACTTATCACTACCAGAGAGAAAGTCAGTTAGGAGATCAACACCGAAATCACTACTAGTGAAGGCTCGTCCACTACTATACAAAAAGCGATCGCTATCAGCCCCGCCACTAAGAGTATCATTGCCAGCCCCACCAATTAAAGTATCTGCGCCGCTTCTACCTGTGAGTACGTCATTACCACTGCCTCCATCTAGGGTATTGTTGAGGGTATTGCCAATCAGGCGATCGCTACTAGTACCACCCACTACATTTTCAATCACATTGTTGGCAGATAAAGTCAACTTCAAGTTACTGTTGACTGTTTGAGTGGTGATGATGCCCAAATTTACTCTTACACCAGAACTTGTGCCACTAAAACTGAGAGTATCATTGCCACCTGTGGTAACTTCTTGAATGCGATCGCTTCCTGATAGAGTAGTCGGATTAAACGCATAGGTATCATCCCCATTACCACCAGCCAGAATATTATTGCCGCTATTACCTCTGAGAACATTATTACCACTATTACCAGTACCATTAATATTGCTAGTTCCCGTGAGGGTTAAATTTTCCACATTATTAGGTAAGGTTGTGGTGGTGCTGGCTTGTATGGTGTCAGTAATGGTGACAATCCCAGTAGCTTTTTGCAAAGTTGCATTGCTCGGACTAAACAGTCCCACATTGAAGCTTTCGTTTGCTTCGTTGAGACTATCATTGAGAATAGGAACGGTAATTGTCGCTGTCGTAGTATTAGCAGCAAAAGTTAGAGTGCCACTGCGGCTAGTATAGTCTGTATTAGCAGTAGCAGTACCAGAACCTGTAGCGTAGTTAACCGTGACTGCTTGACTAGATGTACGGCTGAGAGTGACAGTTAAGACAGCTTGTGTAGTTTGCCCTTCCACAACGGTGATGTCATTGATCGAGAGAGTAGGAATAGTTGCCGTGTCATCATTAGTTATGGTTCCGATTCCCTGATTATCGCTAATGGTGGCATTGGTAGCATTGCTGAGGTTGACGAAGAAGGTTTCGTTCGCCTCCACTGTGGTGTCACCTGTCACAGCAACAGTCAAGGTTTTACTGGTATCCCCTGGATTGAAGGTTAATGTACCTGTGGTGGCGGTGTAGTCACTACCTGCTGTGGCTGTGCCGTTAGCAGTAGCATAGTTAACTGTGACAGCAGAGGTACTAGCGGCAGAAAGAGTCACAGTAAAGGTAGCGTTCGTTGTCCCTGTATTGCCTTCGGTAACGGTGATATTGTTAATGCTGAGAGTTGGCAAGGCGGCTGATTGTACCTCAAATGCGCCGATATCGACTGTACCGCCAACAACTCGCGTTAAACCACGTTGGTCGTAGGGAGTGGGTTCTGTTGTATCACCATCACCATCAAGGTCTTGTATATCAGCAGGAATTAAGCTGCTATTACCAGCATTAATCGCCGGACTACCAGGAAGAAGCGCATGAGTAAGGGTGAGTCCACCATTGTTTTGTAAAGGGCTGAGTCCGGGGTTGGGGTTAACGATATCTGTACCTGTGCCTACAGTACCACTGGCTCCAGCCAGAGAGCCAATTAAGTTGTAATTATTGCCGTTAACTGTGCCTTGAATATCTTTGCCTGTCCCCTGGTTATTATAATTACCAAAATTGCCAGCAACAATTGTGTTCTTTAAATTGGCACTGCCTCTAATTCCACCTCCTCCTAGAATGCCCGCCGTATTATTGGTAATTGTAGTGTTAAGTACATTTATAACGTTGCCCCCAGTAGAATCTATACCACCACCACCGTTTCCTGCACTGTTTCCACTAATTGTTGTGTTAACTAAAGCAATAGAGCCAGAGCTACCGTTACCTTGAATACCGCCACCAGCGCCACTTGCACTATTGTTACTAATTGTAGTGTTGATCACCGTCAAGGCATCAAAGTTGTAGATGCCACCTCCACTACCTGATGTGTTACTACTGATGGTGGAGTTAGTCGCAATCAGATTGCCAGAGTTAAGGATACCGCCACCGTTGCTAGCTTTATTGTTATTGACAGAACTATTTCGTAGGTAGACTGTACCATCGTTATAAATGCCACCACCCCAAGCGCTACTCTCTGCACTATTGCCACTGATCGTAGTGTTGTACAAATCGAGAGCGCCATTAGAATCAACCCGAATGCCTGCACCTCCAGCAGTACTATAACTAGATATCTTGCCACCCGAAACCACTACATTCTGTAAGCTTAATGCTCCTCCAGCTAGTACCTGAAAGACGCGATCGCTATTTAATAAACCTGACGCATCAATAGTTGCTTTCCCACCCACTGACACAATATAAAGCACATTAGTGCGACTTTTAATATCTAAATCTCCTGTCAGGGCTGCATCTTCATTAATCCCGTTTGATGTGAGATTATAAGTTGTTCCTCCAGTTAACTGGATTTCATAATCAGTATTAGGATTCGCATTGGCGATTAAAATTGCATCTCGCAAAGATAATCCATTAGCAGTACTACCATCATTTTGATCGGCTGTGGTATTGACTGTCAAAATAGTAGGAGCCATGTTGAATACCCTGGTAAGTCAAGTAAATTTTTCTGTTGATTTTCAGTTATGTTAACGTAAGTATCCAACGAAAGCGCACGTTACATTTTTTCAGTGCGACAACACACCCCACACCAGATTTTTCTTTACTTGCTTGGTATTGAGAATGTTTTTGAGTGCTTTTGTGTACAGTTATTGATAGGCGATCGCTGATTTTTTCATAATACAGGCAACTTCACCATAACCAGGATTGCCAGTTAAACCTTGTAAGTGATTATGCTCTATATCTTCATCTTGACCGAGTTTGCTTGTCCATTTACCATCGAGTAATTGTCTAGCAACATGAGTTGGTATTTTACTGGAGTTCACATATATCGAGATTTTTTGAAATCCTGTTTCTAAAGAATCATTACTACAGATTTCATAACCAAGTGAGCGAAATGCTGCTTGAAAAGCCTCTAGACTCTCTTCTCTAGGAATATTTGGCGGCCAATATTCTTCATATTGAGCATCTGGCCACCACCAATTTTCATCATCTTCTGCTGCCCAAGCAACACAGTTATAGTCAGTTGTATCCGGGCTTGTAAGCTTGTAACCGTGGATGACTAGATTGGGATAATCACGTTCAATAAAAGATTTTACATAGCTATTCCAAGAGTTATTACCTACCATTGATAACCTCTTTGTCTACCCCATTCTAGCCAAGCTTTAGTCATTTCTTTTGTATTTCCTCTATACTGCGAAGGTACAGGATCAACTCTTGCAATAGATTTTAATGCCCAAAACCAACGTCCTGATTTCTTTTCCAGTTCTCTGAGTAGCAAAGGTATGACAGTTTCACCCATTCCTATAATCTGTTGATATGCAGGGTGCATACACATTTGATTAGTTGATGATACACCACGATTTTCTTCACGCCATTGCTGGGCTAGTGTCATAAAAGTTGATTCTACTTCAGCTTGATTAGAAATTTGCAGTTCCTGTTTTCTAGTAAGTTGTCCTGCATACGCAATAGCAGCTTGAACATCTTGTAATGTTAGTGATGGGTAATCTTTGACTATTTCCTCAAATGTCAATCCTTCAGCGATGTTATCAAGGATGACTGAAACCATCACTTGTGTACCTGTAATGTGCGGTTTACCATGACAGGTTTGAGGACTGATACTAATGTGTTCTTGCCAGTTAGTCATGGGTTTGAGTGCTTTTGTGTACAGTTATTGGTAGGCGATCGCTTGTTATTATCATGTCACTTGAAATGCTCGGAGCATAAGTTTTTCTCTTTGATCCATACTAATGATTTATTAATAGGCAAAGTGATGCACAATTTTATACTACAACTAAAGATTCATCTTCTTCCCAAGTAAACAATGGTTCAAGTTCACCTGATTCAGCAAATGTGATTGCAGCTATTAAGTATTGAGGTAAATTAACACAAATTTTTTCAGAATAATTTCCCGCTTGTCCACCTACAACTAATCTTTGCTCATTAGCAGAATTAGTGTTATTGCTTTTTGCTGTTATTAATGCTTGATAAAAAATAGATAAATTAATTTTTTTAACAGAAGTATCTGATTTGGATAATTCATAATCAATCGGATGCAAAAGACAATAAAAATTCTCATTATCTAAAGTTACAGTCACAATATATTGACCATCATTACCTCCACCAATCATCATATAGCTTTGCTCATCAGCTTCTAAACTAACTAAAGTTTTACTTTTACCATCTAACTCACAAATAGCCGTTTTGATTTGTTGCCAATTGGGATTTTCAATGATAGTTTCTTCATTTTTGTTTCCTGTCCATTTATCTGTATATATCTTGGACACAAACATTATTTTTTCCTTGTCTTTAGAAAATTCAGCAACAGGGTAGGGGGTAGAGAAAACTGCATTAGTCGGAGCTTGAAACTCCGAACAATGCAAGCTTCTTGATTTTTTTATATTGCGTAATTATTATATAGGAATCCGGTTTGATTTCTGAACGAAGTTTTAGGTTTTAGCCTTGCTACATAAGCTTTTTAGTATCAGTGTCTTTTAAAAATTCAAGTATGATTCCTATATTCACGTAACTGATTTAAAATAAAAATCGATTTTTGAGTTAGTTCTATTTCTTCTTGTGTTGCTTTTCTAGATTTTCCATCCAAAAAATATTTGTACTTACGCAGAACCTCTTCTTTCCATATTAAATACTGTTCAGATTTTTTAGAACGCAGAGGATATGCTTCAAATAGGGGAATAATTATCTCTGCCAAATCTTTATTTTTAGTGACTTGGTAGTAAGTCACTGGCTTTCCTTTCTGAGTTGGGTAAGGAGGAGTAACGTTACCTATACATAGTGTATTTTTAATAAAATACAGAACCTGTTGATCATCACTTCTTTGACCAATTCTTATTCTCGGCGCTCCCAATCCATTTCGGCATTTACCAACTATTAAAGAACCTTCACCATCAAAGAAACCACCGAACCAAGATCCAAATTTATCATCAAACCGATTAGGAAGCTGTAAATTATTTGTTGGCATTTTTTGTCTAATAAATCTAATTGTATTATATTTTATTACGAGTACACTACTTAATAAATAACATTAAAAATCCCCCACCTTGCGGCAGGGGATTTTTTACTTACCTACAAAACTAGTAGCCAGATCAACCGAACTTACCAGCAGTGGAGGCGATGAGGAAAGCTGCGTAGGTGACGAAGTAGCCGACGGTGAAGTGAGCTAGACCAACCAAACGAGCTTGCACGATGGAGAGAGCAACGGGCTTGTCTTTCCAGCGAACGAGGTTAGCAATAGGAGTGCGTTCGTGCGCCCAAACTAGGGTTTCGATCAACTCTTGCCAGTAACCTCTCCAGGAGATCAAGAACATGAAGCCAGTCGCCCAAATTAGGTGTCCGAAGAGGAACATCCAAGCCCAGACAGACAGGTTGTTCACACCGTAGGGGTTGTAACCGTTGATCAACTGAGCAGAGTTAGCCCAGAGGTAATCACGGAACCAGCCCATCAGGTAGGTAGAGTTTTCATTGAACTGAGCAACGTTACCTTGCCAAATACCCAGGTGTTTCCAGTGCCAGTAGAAGGTTAACCAACCGACTGTGTTTAATGCCCAGAACAGAGCTAGGTAGAAGGAGTCCCAAGCGGAGATGTCGCAAGTACCGCCACGACCAGGGCCGTCGCAAGGGAAGGCGTAGCCGAAGTCCTTTTTATCGGGCATCAGCTTAGAACCACGAGCATCCAAAGCACCTTTGACTAGGATGAGGGTGGTAGTGTGTAGACCTAGTGCGATCGCATGGTGTACCAAGAAGTCGCCAGGGCCGATTGTTAAGAACAGGGAGTTAGTACCAGAGTTGATAGCATCTAACCAGCCACCTAACCAAACGTTACCGTAGTTAGGATAAGCGGTGTAAGCAACGCTATCGGGGTTAGACAACAAGGTGTCTAAGCCGTAGAGGACTTTACCGTGGGCAGCTTGAATGAACTGAGCAAATACTGGCTCAATCAAGATTTGCTTTTCCGGTGTCCCAAAAGCAACTACTACGTCGTTATGAACGTATAAGCCAAGGGTGTGGAAGCCTAAGAAGAGAGATACCCAGCTTAAGTGGGAGATAATCGCTTCTTTGTGCTGTAACACACGCTCAAGCACGTTACCTTTGTTTTGTTCAGGATCATAGTCACGGACTAAGAAAATAGCCCCGTGAGCGAAAGCACCAACCATCAAGAAGATGGCTATGTACTGGTGATGGGTGTAGAGAGCTGCCTGAGTTGTGTAGTCCTTCGCAATAAATGCGTAGGCAGGCAGAGAGTACATATGTTGGGCGACCAAGGAGGTGACAACGCCTAAACAAGCCAAGTGCCAACCTAATTGGAAGTGCAGAGAGTTGTTGTAGGTGTCATAAATGCCTTGGTGAGGCATATTGAAGGGGCCTTCAACGGTTTTGCCGAAGAAAGTTTTGGCATTCATCATTTCTTTGATGCTGTGACCAATGCCAAAGTTGGTACGGTACATATGACCGGCAACAATGAACAGGACAGCGATCGCCAAATGGTGATGCGCGATGTCTGTTAACCACAGAGATTCTGTCTGGGGATGGAAACCACCCAAGAAGGTCAGAATTGCTGTGCCAGCGCCTTGTGAGGTGCTGAATACATGACCTGCTGTGTCTGGGTTCTCAGCGTAAACGCTCCAGTTACCAGTGAAGAAGGGTGTTAAACCTGCTGGGTGGGGAGCTGTGCTGAGGAAGTTGTCCCAACCCACGTGCTGTCCGCGAGCTTCGGGGATAGCTACGTGAATTAAGTGACCTGCCCAAGCTAGAGAGCTAACGCCAAACAAACCTGCGAGGTGGTGGTTGAGGCGAGATTCAGCACTCTTGAACCAGGCGAGGCTGGGACGGAACTTGGGTTGCAAGTGCAACCAACCAGCAAACAATAACAATGCTGCGAACAATAACAGACCAACTGAACCGATGTACAGTTCTGAGTTTGTCCGCATACCGATGGTGTACCACCAGTGGTAAACACCAGAGTAAGCAATGTTTACAGGATTACTAGCGCCAGCTTGGGTAAAAGCTTCAATAGCTGGCTTACCGAAGTGGGGGTCCCAAATCGCGTGAGCAATGGGACGGACGTGTAGGGGATCTTTAATCCACTGTTCAAAGTTACCTTGCCAGGCTACATGAAACAGGAGGCTGGAAGCCCACAGGAAGATGATTGCCAGGTGACCGAAGTGAGTAGCGAAAATCTTTTGGTAAAGATTTTCTTCGGTCATGCCATCGTGGCTTTCAAAGTCGTTACCTGTAGCGATCGCATACCATATCCGACGAGTAGTCGGGTCCTGTGCGAGATCCTGGCTAAATTTTGGAAATTTTGTTGCCATAGGTTTTGATATTTCCTCTGACCTTTAGCCATCAGGGTTCAGTTTTGAGAGTACTGAGTCCTGAATCCTGAGTCCCAAGTTTGATTTCCATAACTCAGCACTCAGTACTCACTACTCAGCACTCCACATAACTAGTTGCTATCCTACTGAAAGTATGTGTGCGTGGAAGAATGCCCAGGTGGTAGCAATTCCTCCTAAGAGGTAGTGAGCCACACCAACAGCGCGACCTTGAGTAATGCTCAGAGCGCGGGGTTGAATTGCTGGCGCTACCTTCAGTTTATTATGGGCCCAAACAATAGACTCAATTAATTCTTGCCAGTAGCCACGACCACTGAACAGGAACATTAAGCTGAATGCCCAAACAAAGTGAGCGCCCAAGAACATTAGTCCGTAAGCAGACAATGCACTTCCGTAGGAGTTAATGACTTGTGAAGCTTGCGCCCACAAGAAGTCACGCAACCAGCCGTTGATTGTGATGGCACTTTGGGCAAAGTTACCACCAGTGATGTGAGACACATTACCTGCTGCGTCTACTGTTCCCCAAACATCAGATTGCATCTTCCAGCTGAAGTGGAATATGACAATTGACAGGGAGTTGTACATCCAGAATAATCCCAGGAATACGTGATCCCAACCGGATACTTGACACGTACCACCACGACCAGGCCCGTCGCAAGGGAAGCGGAAGCCCAAGTTAGCTTTGTCTGGAATCAGACGAGAGCTACGGGCAAACAGCACACCTTTGAGCAGGATTAGCACTGTTACGTGGATGGTGAAAGCGTGGATGTGGTGAATCAGGAAGTCGGCTGTTCCCAAAGCAATGGGTGCAGCTGCAACTTTACCACCGACAGCCAGAATCCCACCGCCAAAAACGTAGCTAACTGGTTCTAGGGCATTAGGTGCTGTACCACCAGGAGCTAGGGTGTGCAAGTTTTGCACCCACTGAGCAAATACTGGTTGCAACTGAATTGCGGTGTCGGAGAACATATCTTGGGGACGACCCAAAGCCCGCATGGTGTCATTGTGAATGTACAGACCAAAGCTGTGGAAACCCAAGAAAATAGACACCCAGTTCAGGTGGGAAATAATCGCATCCCGGTGACGAATCACCCGATCCAGAACGTTGTTTTGGTTAACGACAGGATCGTAATCCCGCACCATGAAAACGGCAGCGTGAGCCGCACCACCGACAATCAGGAATCCACCGATCCAAATGTGGTGTGTGAAGATACACAACTGTGTAGCGTAGTCAGTTGCCAAGTATGGGTAAGGAGGCATCGCGTACATATGGTGCGCGATGATGATTGTCAAGGAACCCAAGAAGGCAAGGTTAGTTGCCAATTGAGCGTGCCAAGATGTGGTCAAGTTTTCGTAGAGACCTTTGTGACCTTCTCCGGTGAAGGGGCCTTTATGATTCTCTAGGATGTCTTTGATGCTGTGACCGATACCCCAATTGGTGCGGTATTGGTGACCTGCAACGATGAACAGTACAGCGATCGCTAGGTGGTGATGAGAAATATCTGTCAGCCACAAGCCCCCTGTTACAGGGTTCAGACCACCCTTGAAGGTCAAGAAGTCAGAATAAACACCCCAGTTTAGCGTGAAGAATGGAGCCAAACCTTTGGCGAAGCTGGGATATAAATCTGTCAACAAGGCTGAATTCAAGATGAACTCATGGGGCAAGGGGATGTCTTTAACAGCAACACCTGCATCCAATAGCTTGTTGGTTGGTGCGGAGACGTGGATCAAGTGACCAGCCCAGCCCAAGGAACCGCAACCTAGCAGTACTTGTAGGTGGTGATTCAGCATCGACTCTACATTCTGGAACCATTCCAGTTTGGGAGCGCGCTTGTGGTAGTGGAACCAACCAGCAAACAGGAACAAACCTGCTAATACCAAGCCACCAATTGCTGTTACGTAAAGCTGGAAGGAGTTGGTGATACCCCAGCCACGCCATACTTGGAACAAGCCTGAAGTGATTTGAATACCGTGGAATCCACCACCAACATCACCATTCAGGATGTCTTGTCCCACAATGGGCCAAACAACTTGTGCGCTGGGCTTGACGTTTAACGGGTCGCTTAACCAGGCTTCGTAGTTAGAGAACTTCGCGCCGTGGAAAATCATCCCGCTTAACCAGATAGTCACAACGGCTAGGTGTCCGAAGTGAGCCGCAAAGATTTTGCGGGAGATATCTTCTAAATCGCTTGTATGTGTATCAAAATCGTGGGCGAGGGCGTGAAGGTTCCAAATCCAGGTAGTGGTTTTGGGACCTCTGGCTAGAGTTCTGTCGAAATGTCCAGGCTGGGCCCATTTTTCAAATGAGGTTGGAACTGGATCATTGTCAACGATGACTCTGGCTTTTTTCTCCTCTCGCTCCGGAGGACTAATTGTCATTCGACCTCCTCTCGTGATAAGGAATGAGGAATCATGAAACCACAGAGTGATCTTTTGTCGCCCTCTCCAGATTGTAATTGGAGCAGCGATGAAGAAGCTATGTGGAAATTTGTTTCTGTTGAATTATAAAGTCTTCACTTGTACTTTGTTAGCGAGATTTTAACAATAATTCAAACTCGCCCAAATAATTGCCTAATCTGCCTTTCCAGTGCAAACTATTGAGCAAAAAGTCAATAGTTTCTTTATTTAATTTACAAAGGATAACAATTCGTAAAACTTATGTCTTTTAGTACCTGAACAGTAATGAAGGGAGTACTTTTACTTTTGGTATTTTTGTTTTCCCAGATTTTTACTTAGTATCTAAAATTGAGAATACTAAAATTTGTAAAAAAAATGACGGCTTTTATATTTTATTTAGAAACTCATGGTATGTGATAAAGATTTCATTTTTGAGGTCATAGTATGCGATCGCTGATTTCCGTCACAATAATCTATATAGTTGCTCAATCATATAAGTAGGTATAAAGGCATGAATCCTTGGTGTCATCAGCCTTTGGCTAGATTCATCTCTGGAAGTTTAGCTATTTTTAGGTGGTTAATTACACTAGTATTGGTCTTGGTTTTAGTTAGTTGTGGCGAAAAAGTTGTCAGCCAAGAAGTATCTTTTAGTCATAGTGAAAAGCCTGAGCAAATTTCTCAGCAATTTGCAGAAGTTTCACCACCAGTAGTCCTGCAAGAACTACGCTCTAGCTTAGAGGCTTATCGACCACAAGTCACCATAGTCACACCGCAACCGGATGAAGTCATCAGTGACAGCACAGTTTCAGTCAAATTGCAAGTCAAGGATCTGCCAATTTTCCAGCATCCAGAATGGGAACTAGGCCCCCATTTACATTTATTTGTTGATAATCAAGCTTATATACCCATTTACAACCTAAATCAGCCCTTAGTCTTGTCTGATTTGTCTCCAGGTACGCACACCCTGCGAGTTTTTGCCTCTCGTCCTTGGCATGAAAGTTTTAAAAATGAGGGTGCTTACGCCCAAACAACATTTCATCTGTTCACCAAAACCGACGACAATCAGCCTGATCCCCACTTACCCCTACTCACTTACAGCCGCCCTCAAGCTAGCTATGGGGCAGAACCAATCTTACTAGACTTTTATTTAACCAACGCCCCTTTACACCTGACTAGCAAAGACAACCCCAACAGTAATGTCAGTGATTGGCGGATTCGCTGCACCATCAACGGTGAAAGCTTTATCTTTGATCGCTGGCAAGCAGTTTACCTCAAAGGCTTTAAAACTGGAAACAACTGGTTAAAGCTAGAATTCCTCGATAATCAAGGCAACCCAGTCAAAAATGCCTTCAATACCACAGTTCGCGTCATCAATTACCAACCCAAAGGTAAAGACACCCTGTCTCGCATTGTCAGAGGAGAACTGACAGATGATCAAGTCCGTGGCATTGTCGAACCAAATTACACCCCCCCACCACCAGTTGCCGAACCAACGCC
The DNA here is from genome assembly GCF_013393945.1 of Nostoc sp. TCL26-01. Classification (NCBI taxonomy): domain Bacteria; kingdom Bacillati; phylum Cyanobacteriota; class Cyanophyceae; order Nostocales; family Nostocaceae; genus Nostoc; species Nostoc sp. TCL26-01. Next base: position 6,323,319 of record NZ_CP040297.1, on the reverse strand, counting down.
TACACCGACTCAGATACCAGAAGTTATAGAAACAACTCCGCCACAGCTAGAAGTCACCCCTACACCACAGCCAGAATTAACTCCCACACCAGAACCAGAAGTAACAGCTACACCAGAACCCCAACCAGAAGTAACAGCTACACCAGAAGCCACAGAATCACCAATCCCAGAAGTCACGCCAACAGCGACTCCAGAACCTCAAGTAGAAGTCACTCCTACAACCCAAGCAACCGAATCATCAGAAAAACCAGTGAATCAACGGAAAAAAGTCAACTTGGGTGATTATTTTAAAAAGCGATCGCCCAAAGCTACACCCACCGAATAGAGACGTAAAGACGTAGAGACGTAGCACTGCTACGTCTCTACAAAGTAATTCGTCATTTTTAACCAAAGATACTCAATTGCAAATTTTGTGATAGAGCTTCCACAAAAGCGATCGCCCCTACAGAATTACCTATACTATCTAAGGCTGGACTGTAAATAGCGATCGCTCCTTCCCCTGGTACAATTGCCAGTAATCCCCCACCAATTCCCGACTTCATTGGTAAACCAATCTTGACAGCAAAGTGAGAGGAAGCTTGGTATAAACCACAAGTCAACATGATGGCGTTGACGATTTGACGATGCTGTGATGATAACAAGCCACTTTCTAAAGCTAGGCATTTTCCTATTAAAGCTAAATCCTCAACTCGCCCAGATAGACAGCATATTTGCTCATAAGTGTCAAGAGCAATGTCTAGATTTTTTATATGTCCTGTTTCGGTGAGATAACGAGCGATCGCTAGATTAGCAGGCGATCGTGATAACCTGACAGAAGCCAACATCACTTCATCTAACTGGAGGTGACAACCAGCTAAATCATTTAACCATCGACAAAAAGATTGAGTGCGTTGACTTCCATCCTGTCCGGGTAACTTATCAGCCAGAGTTATCGCCCCACTATTAATCATCGGGTTACGTGGTTTACCACCATCACTGATCAATTGTTCTAAAGAATTAAACGGCGCATCCGATGGTTCCACCCCAACCCAGCACAAAACCTTTTCTACTCCCAAATGTTCTAATAGATACAGTAAAACAAACGGCTTGATCACACTCATCATGGGAAACACACAAGACGTATCCCCGACACTGTAAATTTCCCCCGATGCACAGCATAATATATGAACCGCAAACCAATCCGGATTAGCGATCGCCAATTGCGGAATGCGATCGGCTACCTTTCCCAAATGGGCATGGTTTCTCGCCAATTGCACCCAGTTGAATAAAGCCCTTTGCTCTAATCTCTCAAGTCCCATCACAAAAAATAATTGGTCATTGGTCAATGGTCAATAGTCAATAGTCATTAGTCATTAGTCATTAGTCATTAGTCAATAGTCAATAGTCATTATCCTTATCTCACTGTCCCCTTGTCCCCTTATCTCACTGTCCCCTTGTCCACTTGTCCCATTTTGAATTTTGAATTTTGAATTGATTTATGATTCCCCGTGTCAGAGCGCCAGAATTACCACAAAATTATACTTGGCTCAATACTGACCAACCTTTATCTCTCAAACAACTCAGGGGTAGGGTGGTAATTTTAGATTTCTGGACTTACTGTTGTATCAATTGCCTCCATGTTTTACCAGACTTAAAGTATCTGGAACAAAAATATCCCCATAGCTTGACAGTTATCGGTGTTCATTCTGCCAAGTTTGACAACGAACAGGAAACGGAAAACATCCGTCAAGCCATTTTACGCCATGACATTGAACACCCAGTTTTGGTAGATCAAAATTTTCGCGTTTGGCAAGAATATGCTGTGCGTGCTTGGCCGACTTTCATGTTGATAGACCCGGAAGGTTATGTAGTTAGCTACGTTGCAGGTGAGGGAAATCGAGAGAAGTTAGATGAACTAATCACCAATTTAATTCAGGAACATCAAAATAAAGGCACAATTAATCACTCACAAATCAACCTAATTTTAGAAAAACAGCATCAACCATTAATCACACCTCTGGCTTTTCCTGGTAAAGTCTTGGCTACTCCAGCAGGTTTATTCATCGCTGATACTGGACATCACCGCCTCGTGATGAGTAATTTTGATGGTAAAATTCTACACGTGATAGGCACTGGAAAATCAGACTTAATCGATGGCGGTTTTGACGTAGCCCAATTTTCTGCCCCCCAAGGAATGACATTTGATGCCCACAAGCAAATTCTGTATGTTGCCGATACCGAAAATCATGCCTTGCGCCGAGTTGATTTGCAACGTCAATTTGTAGAAACTATTGCGGGAACAGGTAAGCAAAGTCGTAATATTTACCCTCACGGGGGATTAGGTTTAGAAACTGCGTTAAATTCTCCTTGGGATCTAGTCCAAGTAGGCAATGATCTCTTCATCACAATGGCAGGATCACACCAAATTTGGCAGATGGATTTAGCAAGTGATATTGTAAAAACCTATGCTGGTACAGGTGCAGAGGGTTGTGTGGATGGTTCACTAACTGAAGCTGCTTTTGCTCAACCTAGTGGTATAACTACTAATCTAGAAGAATTATACATTGCCGATAGTGAAATTAGTTCCATTCGCGGTGTGGGAACAGTAGAACCGCGACAAGTTAGGACTATTTGTGGCAATGGTGGTTTATTTAGCTTTGGTGATGTAGATGGACAAGGTGAGGATGTCCGGTTACAACACTGTATAGGCGTAACATATTTTCAAAATTACTTGTGGGTAGCAGATACTTACAACCACAAAATTAAATTAGTTAGTCCCATCACCGGTAATTGTCAAACGATCTTAGGGGATGGTATTGCTGGTTTACAAGACGGTCAAGGTCAAAACACTCGGTTTTTTGAGCCTTCAGGGTTGAGTGCGATAGATTCACATCTATATATATGTGATACAAATAATCATGCTATCCGGCGTGTAGACTTGCATACTTTTGAGGTGACGACGCTGGGATTTTCTGGTTTGTGTGCGCCAAATGTATGTGTTCCAGATGCCGTGATATTGTAGGTGAGTAAATCTTAGTATGTTTTGGTTAAGAGCAAGTTACCAATGTCAAATAAAAGCTGTATAGTACCTTGATAGCCAACTTTAGCAAACATCGCATGACCCAAGCGATCGCTAATGGGAATACCTTGACGATAGAGAGGAATTTGTAACCTTTGAGAGATGGCATTTGCATGAGAATTAGCAATCAACAACTCTGACCCAACCGCTAATTGCTCAAAATCTTCTAAATCGCCAATAGTCACGCAAGGAATTGCTAGTTTCTCCAGTACAGGAGAACGGGTAGTGGTGACAGCTGCATGAATCTGCATTCCCATTGATTGCAAAAAACTCACCATAGACGAGAGTAAGTCCGGTTCTAGGGCTAAAGCAACTCGTTTGCAACCAAAGTAAATATGAGTGTGTAGCATGACATCTTGTAGTTGACGGCGTTGATGACGATATTTTGCTGGTACACCATTACCACTAATATCTGCCAGTGCTTGTAAAAATTTATCGGTCGCATCTAATCCTGTCAATTCACCGAACACCTCATAGGGAATGCTAAATTTCTGTTCTAAAATTTTTGCAGTTCCCCGCATACTTTCACCCAAAGCCAGAGTAAATACAGAATTAGCGATCGCTCTCAATTGTCCTACACTTGTACCACTAGTTGTAATGCCCATGTAATCATGATCTACACGACTATCTAGTAAACCAGATAAATCAGGAACAGCGATCGCCTCCAATCCAAAAGCAGCAATAATTTCTTTAATAGCCTCTACATCTCCCGGAGTAAAAGCAGAACTCACTAAAACCGTAACCTGCTGGGGACAACAACCATGACTTTTCTGAGGAAGTTCTTTGACTATGCTTTCCACAGCTGCGGCAAAACCATCTTGCAGTGTACCTTTAAAATCCGGTGTAGAGACTAAAACAATCGGTAAATTATCTAAATCTGGATAACGATAGCGAATATCCTTGATAAAACGCCTCATGTCATCGCCTCTAGTTTCCGTCATTCCTGTAGTACACAAACCAATAATTTCTGGTTGCGAACTCTGCACTAACTGTAAAATTGCTTGTTCTACCTTGTCTTCCCCACCCAAGATGGTAGAAACTTCTGTCATCGCCGTACTAGAAAGCGGAATTGTTTCTCGCAAGTGCTGTGCTAAAGGAATTTTAGTAAAAGCACTACATCCAGGGGAACCATGCAACAAAGGTAGCATTCCCTTCACACCTAAAAAGGCTAAAGTTGCACCAATAGCTTGACTTTGCTTCAGAGGATTAACTGTAACTGATGTACTGGTAACACTAATAATTGCCATAATTTATTTTCTGGAGAATAGATAGTTTTGATTAATGAATAAATAACTATTCCCAAGGCGCAGCTTGACTGACTTGTTGCCATACAGGGCTGTAGAGAGTGGCGTACAATTGTTGTGCTACTGTGAAAATTCCCGTGTAACCCATGTGGGCATGATTAAATACTTGATTAATGTCGAGAAAAGGAATCTTTGTCAACCTAGCGGCAAATTGTAGACGATGAGCTACGCTAGCAATTAACATTTGAGCTTGATCATGCTCAATGATCTGCATCACTTCTTCTATGCTCTCTTGTTGCAGGACAATAACATCCCTATTTAGTAAGTTTTTAATTTTGATTTTCTCTGCCACTTTCATCTTTTTATTGGCAATGATAATAACATCCATACCTAAAGTTTTTGCTGCTGATATTAACGACAAATCATGCAGATTATCGGCATAAATAATGATCTTTTTACCTTGCATTGTTACTCGATAAGCTGCTAGCTTGGTATCTAAAATACTAGTTGCTTCGGCAATTAGCTTTTCAGTGGTTATTTGTAAGTCAGAATTACCTAGTCTAGCAACAATATTTCGCAGACATTGGTGAATATCCTCCCAACTATCAAGAGATGCTTCAACATAGGGAATATCATATAACTTCTCCATTTTTTTTGCCATTTTTAGCAAACCTTTCGAGCCAATAACAACATTGAGTTTAGCTCGATGGGCATAACAGATTTCCTGATACTTAACATCACCTGTAATTTTTGCTAAAACTCGGATGCCTAACTTATCTAGTAGTGGTAAGACATCCCATACTAAACTAGTGACGTTATATTCACTAATTAAGTTGATATCTAATGGTGTAGTAAATTCTGGTTCTGCTGTACCAATAACGTTTTCTAGTAAAGTGTCACTAGCAACTCGTATACCTAAATTTTTACGTCCAACAAAGCCAGGAGAATCTACAGGAATAACAGGAATACCAGTTTGTTCTCTAGCGCTTGCACAAGCTCCATGAATATCATCACCAATCAAAGCAGAGACACAAGTAGAATAAACAAAAATTGCAGCAGGTTTGTAACGTCGGCTCAATTCCAAAATAGCTTTGTGGAGTTTTTTTGCCCCACCAAAAATAATATCGCTCTCTTCCATATCAGTAGTAAAACGGACTTTATGCAACATAGAATCAGAAGAGAAGCTAATACGATTTTCCCAATTGTTTATACAACCACTTGGCCCGTGAATTAAATGAGCTACATCAGTAATTTTTCCAAGAGTAAACATTGCACCATCAAAAGCACAATCCTCATGAGCATCTAATGGTGAAGGTACTTGTGTACCGAATTTATCTTCATTTTCAGTAGTGAATTCATCCAATGGTTCGTTAATTTGTTCTTGGCTAGGTTTCATAGTTTGTGTTAGGTAAAAAGTAACTTGATGGACATAATACTTGTCATTCGTGACCGTCTCTTAGAAAAGAATAGAAGCGAGCTATGTAACTTATATTGTTAAATTTATTAGGTGAAGACTTTATAGTGCCACTCTTATGGAACAACAATATCCCCATAAATAATATTTGAGAAATTGGGAATGAGAAATTTATGTTTCTCATTCCTGAAAAACTAAAAACCAACTTAGCAGAGAAAAAGAGAAACTTAAGTAAATTACTAATGGAGTATTAAAAAAGTGAAATAACCGTAGTAAAAACGAGGCAGAAAAAACAGATGCGATTTAACTCATATGTGTTACCTCCAGGCTTTGATGAATTGTGTCTTGTGAGTGGGTAGAAATAATCTACCCTATACTCACTCATATCTAGCTGCTTACGTTAATAGCTCTATTTCTTCTCACTAGCAACAATTTCTACATTGCCTTTTTTCAGAGCTTCTAAAGCTTCACCTTTAGCATCTTCTTGTTGCTTTTCTTGCTCTTGTTGAGCTTGTGCTTGAGCAACCATTTTTGCAGCATTTTCTTCACTTTCAAGGATACCGAATTCAATCAGCAGATCCTCTAACTCGTCCATTTCAATGGGTGTAGGAATGGCAAGATTTTGATTGTTGATAATCTTGTCTGCCAAGGTACGGTATTCATTAGCTTGATTGCTGTCAGGTGCATATTCATTCACGGTCATCCGGCGCAATTCAGCGTGTTGCACAATGTTGTCGCGGGGGACAAAGTGAATCATCTGTGTGCTTAACCGTGCAGCCAAGGTGCTAATTAATTCGTCTTCTCGGTCAGTTTTCCGGCTATTACAAATTAGACCACCTAAGCGCACACCACCAGTATGAGCATACTTGAGAACACCACGAGCAATGTTATTGGCAGCAAACATTGCCATCATTTCGCCAGAGGTAACGATGTAAATTTCTTGCGCTTTCCCCTCTCGAATTGGCATAGCGAAACCGCCGCAAACAACGTCACCTAGTACGTCATAGGAGACGAAATCTACATCTTGGTATGCTCCGTTTTCTTCCAGAAAGTTAATAGCAGTGATAATACCTCGACCGGCACAGCCTACACCGGGTTCTGGCCCACCAGATTCTACACATCTGATATTCCGAAAACCATTGATGACGACTTCTTCGAGTTCTAAGTCTTCTACTGCACCTCTTTCCGCAGCCAAGTGTAACACGGTAGTTTGCGCTTTACAGTGAAGAATCAAGCGAGTGGAGTCAGCTTTAGGGTCGCATCCTACAATTAATATGCGTTGACCGACTTCTGCCATTGCGGCAAGAGTGTTTTGAGATGTGGTAGATTTACCGATACCGCCCTTACCATAAAAAGCAATCTGTCTAATTCTTTCGTCGGACATGATGGTTATGTTTCCTAGTGATTGGAGAATTTTTGTTGGTCTGTAAGCTGAAGCGTTCACGCTGTTGATTTACAGCAGTGATCGTATGTAGAACGTCATTGGCGGTGCGCGTTCTACTCTAAAAACTGTAGAAATCCAAAACATATGCAAGTGTAGGTATAATTTTTGAGATCAGGCGATCGCTCAATCACCTCTGGTTAAGCCCTACTGTAGGCGATCGCTCATATAATATGGTCAATAGTCAATAGTCATTGGTCAATAGTCATTAGTCAAAACTCAGCACTCACCACTCAGCACCCTATACAGTCGCTACCACTTCCCCAATTTTGCTGATGTCATAGCCACCGAGAACTTCTAATTGTGAGTGAACCATCCGATGTCCTAAAGTACTCAATAACTGTTGAATCGGTGCTTCTTCTAAATATTCTTTGAGAATTACTAAGTCATATCGTGACTGATGCAGAGGTACAAATCCCAAGCCAAAGGTAGCAGCAATGGATGCAGTACTAATCCCTGCATCAACTAACCCCAGTGCTACAGCTTGAGCAACATCTTGATGACTGGTAACAATATGCTCAAATCCTTGAACTGCTTTTAACGGTATTTGCTCTTTTTGCAGTTGTTGTTCTAATAGCATCCGACTACCAGCACCAACTTCACGATTAACAATGGTTGCATTTGCTGCTACTAAATCTCCCAATGTCTTGAAGCTTTTGGGATTACCTGATGGAACTATTAAGCCTTCTTCCCAAACACCAAGAGTAATCAAAACAGCTTCTCTCCCAGCCAAAATGTCCCGCGCAAACGGCACATTATACTCACCCGTTTTTGCATCATATAGGTGCATTCCAGCAATATGAGCCTCACCTCTGCATAGACTGTGCAATGCTGCTATGCTATTAGCAAAGGTAAAGTGAACTCGCAATTGTGGATGCCAACGTTCTGTAGCTCTTGCCCACAGCGAAATTACAGGCGCACAACCAGCAATCACAACTGTGTTATGCAGTGCTTCTAAATTATCATCTAAAAGCTTCACCCGGACTTTACTATTACCTACTTGAGTTTCACTCTCCCCATCAGCCGGAATCATATCTTGGCGAAACGCATCTTTACCCAATAAAGGGTAAGCTATCCATTGCCCACCGACTCTAGCCAAACTCAAACGTAGAGACTGATTACTAGGTACAGGTTTAGCTAAAATTGCCTCAATTTCCGGTAAATCTTTGTCTAACCAGAATAAATCCTCAACCTGACAACCGAGTGCTTTAGCCAAGCGCAGTGTTATCGCCACTGAAGGAGCATATTGTCCCGACTCTACACCACTAATAGTTTGACGAGTCACACCAGCTATATTTGCCAAATCTTGTTGACTCATGCCTAAGCGCGTTCTGATTGACTTTAAGTTGTTGCGGAGATCGCTATCCTGCTTCATTGGCTTGTTTATCTTGAAGGTTACGCAAAGCCGTAGCGGATTTACTCATGTTTACAGCAAAGTTACAAAGTTTTCAGTTGACTTTTGCTCTTTTGATTCCCTATACGTCAAGCATAACATACAAATTGCCAATTTACTTGCAAGGGAAAAAATTTTCAAAAATTTGATCCCCAGCCCACAAAACCAATAAAATCATTGGTATTTGATCCCGGATTTCTCACCCGACTTATTAAACTGAGGTTTTCTCTTTGTCCAAAGATTGTAGGGGCGGGTTCATTAAGATCATTGTTAATCATTCATCATTTCTGTAAACCCGCCCCTACCGCTTGTGAGAAATGTGGGTTTCTTCCCAGTCCCCAGTCCCCATTACCCCTTATCCCCAGAGGGGGCCCCACCTTCCCCAGTCCTTTACCTCTACAAGTGATTCAGAAATCAAATCGGATTACTAATAGTTATCTATCACTTACTTACCAGCCTACGTTTAACCTCTTGAGCTAAATCTGTGAGTGGAACTTCTACTTGCTCACCTGTTTGCAAATCTTTGAGTGATGACTTTTGTGCGGCGGCTTCATCTGCACCAATAATTACACAAAATTGAATGCCTTGTTTATCAGCTAACTGAAATTGTTTACCCAAGGGACGTTTATCAAAGTTAGTGATTACATTAATTCCCGCCTGACGCAAATTTTGGGATACCTGGAGATAAATTGGCATTAAATCATCTTGCATATTCACCACCATTACTTGTGCTGGTGTTGCAGCTAAAGTGTTGAGAATACCTGCTTTTAGTAATCTGCTAATTAAGCGAGTTAAACCGATGGAAATACCCACACCAGGCATTTTCTCACCTAAAAACATTCCCACTAATTCTTCATACCTACCACCAGAACAGATACTACCCAAAGCTTCGTGTCCGATGAGAGTAGTTTCGTAAACTGTACCAGTATAGTAATTTAAACCACGAGCAATTGATAAATCAATGCAAAACCGCTTGTCAGCAACTCCTAAATTGCGTACACCTGCGACTACTGTTTCCAACTCACTCACACCCAGATTAAACTGTGCCGCTTCGGGTAAGTTTTGTGACAGATGCTTGAGTTTATCTAAAACATCGTCTATGCCACCATCAATTTTAATAAAATCAATCACTTTTTGTGTTTGTTCTGCTGAGATACCCTCTTTTTCTAACTCTTGTTTGACCTTAGCTTCACCAATTTTTTCTAAATTATCAATAATCCCAATACAAGACTTAATTTGATTCTCAGCAACTCCCAATGATTGAAAAAAACCTGTCAGAATTTTGCGATTATTAATGCGTATCAAAAAATCACCAATATTAATTGCATCAAATATTTCAGTGATAATAGCAGGCATTTGAGCATCATATATTAAACTGAGTTCACGCCGCCCGACAACATCAATATCACACTGACGAAACTGCCGAAACCGACCATCCTTTGCCCTTTCCCCGCGAAAAACCATATCCATTTGATAACGAGCAAACGGAAAATTCAATTCATTTAAATGCCGGGCAATATACGCAGCCAAAGGCACAGTTTGATCAAACTTTAATGCCCTGGCTTCTGAACCTGTTTCACCAGATTTATCCTTTTCGGCTTGACGATTTGGCGGTAATATCGGCTCAATTCCATAAATAATATTGTCACCTTGATTACCCTTAGCTTGCAAAACTTCTAAGCGTTCAACTGCTGGAGTCTCAATTGGTGTAAAACCATAACTCTCATAAACTTTCCGAATAACATCTAATAAATATGACTCCAACCGCTTTTCACTAGGTAAAAATTCTGGAAATCCACTAGGAGTCGAGAAATTAATCTTATCAATTTTTGCCATACCCATACCTTGTCAAACTACTAAAACATCTCCTTAATCCACCGCCAACCCTCTCTACATAACCCTCCTCTTACCTCTGCGCTTACCTCCCCTCCCCTCTGCGTTTAAAATTACTTATCTTAACCGTTCCTCCTGAATTATAGTACGTTGATAAATTTGATCATTTTTAAACCAATGCCAAGTACGAGCGCGATAGTTATTATCAGGACTAATTTGAATCATTTCATATAAATACATTGCTGGTACTGTCTTATATGCAAACCATAAAATCACAGTATAATCATCTACTTCCCAAGCTTTACCTTGAATTCGTTCCGTATCAAACCAGAGTATTTTATCCCGATAATTTCCCGGAAATTGATGTTCTTCTTGCTTGCCATCAGCCCACTTATAGCGATTAATTTGATAGTAGGAATAAACGTCATTTTTAGGAAATTGACAACTTAAATGAGATTCATGCTGGTCGAGGATTTTACCAGCAGTATCAATTAATGTATAAGTACCCACCCAATCACCTTCATGACGAGCAAGCACAGGCATTTCTTCTCTAATTGTAGACATAAAATCATTCCTCATAAATTGAGTAATGGGTAATGGGTAATGGGTAATGGGTAATGGGTAATGAGTAAGAGTTTTACTAATGACCAATGACCAATGACTATTGACTATTGACTAATTCTCTATCATTTGCCAGAATCGAGTAAAGTAATCAGGAAAAGTCTTAGCTGTACAACCAGGGTTGTTAATCACAATCCCCGGAACTTTCAAACCAGTGACAGCAAATGCCATAGCCATGCGATGATCGTGATAGGTTTCTATGGCTGCTGGGGTAATTGGACTAGGTTGAATCTTCATGCCATCAGTAAATTCTTCAACTGTGACACCTAAGCGACGTAATTCAGTGACAACCGCGTGAATGCGTTCTGTTTCTTTATAGCGAATATGTTCGACATTACGAATGGTAACAGGTGAAATAGCAAAAGGGGCGATCGCTCCCAATGTTTGCACTAAATCCGACATATCATTCATATCCACGTCGATGCCTTGTAATTGCTCTGGCCCTACAACTTCGGTGTAATTTTCACCTTCTATAATTTGACAACCCATCCGTTCTAAAACATCTAACCAAAGAATATCACCCTGACAAGATTGTTTGGTCAAATGGTTAACTCGTACTCGTCCACCAGTGACAGCCGCCGCCGCAAAAAAGTAAGAAGCATTGGAAGCGTCAGGTTCTATAGTATAGTTTCTAGCTTGGTAACGCTGACCTGCGCGAATATGAAATTGATTATCGTCAGTTTGGTTGACTTCTACACCAAAATCTGCCATGAGGCGACAAGTCATTTTCACGTAAGATTGAGAAACTAGTGTACCCTCAACCTCGATAGTTGTATCCTGCTTGGCATAAGGTGCGATCATCAACAATGCTGAAAGTTGCTGACTAGTTTGGTTAGCTTTTAAGCGAATATGACCGCCAGCAAAATGCTGACCGTAGATAGTATAAGGCATAAAACCTGGGTTACCCTCAAAGTCAACCCTAGCTCCACTTGCTTGTAGCACGTTTACCAAATCCCCCATCGGTCGTTCTCGCATCCGAGGTACACCGTCCAAACGATACTCGCCTTCCCCTAACGCCACCAATGCTGTAATAAATCTTGCAGCCGTTCCCGCTAAACCCACAAACAAATCTGCTTGTTTAGTAGGAATTTCCCCTCCCTTACCAGCCACTTGAATCTGAGCTAGTTGAGAATTTAGAGTAATGGGAATCCCTAGTTGCTCTACACATTTAGCAAAATACTCGCTATCTTCACTAAATAAAGCATTTTCGAGAACAGAATCACCTTCGGCTAAAGCAGCAACGAGCAAAGCCCGATTAGTAATACTTTTAGAACCAGGAATCTCTACTATCGCATCTACCGGACGGTTTAGAGAGGGAATGGCGATGGTGTCCACTATTAAACCTCATTGATCAAGTCAGCTACAACTTATCTATGTTCCCACATCATCCAGGTTGGTTGATCTAGTCCCAATCTAAAATACAGGAATCAAAGCATATTTCTATATAGGACTAGTATTTGATTATTGAACAAAACTCAGTACACCTTTATTCTTTCTTCCCAGTCCCCAGTCCCCACTCCCCAGTCCCTTACCTCTACGAGTGATTCAGTAATCAAATCGAATTCCTATATTTTACATAGGTATGATTCAATACTGCTTCTATTGATCCCAATTTGTGAAATAATTCTCTTAGTGTATGTGATATGGTTTTTCCTGTTGTCAACATCACTTTTAATGGTGCTAACAATTCGACATCTGGATCATCTTTTAGTGCCATCTCGGCTGCTTGTAAAATCTTGGTAGCGTTGGCAAGAATATCAGCACTAGCAAAACCAAACTTTGCTGATAATTGATGTAAATCGGTATCAGGTACAATTGCTCTACCTGTGAGAGATTCATCTAAAATCAGACCTTTTAATAACGCTAACAAAGAAGCATAAAGAGAAAAATCATCACAACTATCAAAGGCTTTAAACTCAATTCGTCCTATCTCAGCAGGCAATCGAGCCATTTTTGTTAATGATGGCACACTGCTAATTAGTTGCTCTGGTTCTGAGACGAATACTAGTGCTGCTGATCTTTTGCCTGTTCTTATAAATGTCCTGACTGATAAACCTTCCCATAAACTTCCCTGATAAAAAGGCGAACTATAACTAAAAGGCACAATATAAGGACTGTAATAAGTCAATTTTTTGCCGATATCAATTGCCTTTTCTATAGGTAAATCGGCAACTGAAATATTCAAATCCGGCCCGTATGAAACCATATAAATATTAGCAGTCAGTTCATCAGGGTAAGCTTGTAGTTGTTGAATTTCATACTCATTTAATGGTGGTTCTGGCTGAAAATTTATTTTATAAGGATTAAAACTAGTTAAGATGGGGGAAAAGCCAAATTCAGATGCAACTTTGTGTAATAAATTAAAACTTTCTAATAATTCTTGAATAGCACTATGAATACTAGAATGAATAGTTGTTCTAATTTCTATACCTTTCGAGATACAATCAATCACCTCATCTGAATCAGCAAATCTTTCAAATCCTTCGATATACCATCTTTTAGTTCTAATACCGGCATCACCCACACGCAGTTGTAAATAGTCGTTGGGGTATGTAGGTAATTTTTCCACAATTTGATGGAAATCTGCAAATTTTGTACAAGTAAAGTCAGCAAACTTTCCTTCTTGGTTGAGAAAAGCGACTTCATGCTCAATTCCAAATGAGAATACCATAGAGACTTAATAGTAAAAATTCTCAATATTGCTTTAGAATTATAATACACCTCAGCAAAATTATTGATTGCGAATTAATGAAAGCTCTGGTGAAGCTTCTTTAACGCCTTACTTCAAAGAATGGTTGATAAAGATGCGATCGCTGATACATCCATACCTGTAATACTAGCTACCTGTTCTACCGTCATTCCACCCGCCAGTAAATTTTGCACCGTTTGTAAAAACTGCGCTTCAGCCTTGTCGGCTCGTTGGCGTTCCTGTTCGGCTCGCTGGCGTTCCTGTTCGGCTCGTTGGTGTTCCTGTTCTTCTGGTGTGGGTAGTAATTCCCCTGACAAAGTTGCCCACCGCAACCACGTCGCATCAATTCCTTTGTAATTTCCCTGCCAACGCTGCAACGCTAACCCCAAAGATTCACTCACTAATTGCTGGCGATTATTAACAACTAGGGGTTGGTAAACTCTTTGTTGAATAGAAAAACCTGCCCAATCATCTGGGTGAAACGGATCATACCAGAAATATTCTGGTACACGCATTTGATTTTGATAAATCAGCTTTTTCTCATTTCTATCTACGCTGGCTGTACTGTCAGAAAGTAGCTCAATCACAACATCCGGTGCTTTTCCTTCTTCCCAAACTACCCAACTTTTGCGCTCACCTTGAGGGACACCCAACACGACAAAAAAGTCTGGCCCTCTAAAGTCTTGATTTCGCAACTGCGCCAGACTGTAGTAAACAAACATATTGCCGCCGACAAACCCATCTTCCCTGTTTGACAACCAAGGGATTAAGGCATCTATCAGCAAGTCCATCTGTGCTTTATGCCTAGCACTCTCCATTGGCACACCATCATCATAGGGAAGTTCTGCTTGCGTGGGGGGATTTTCAATCAGAGGTACAGGAAAAGTAGTTTCTGACATGGCTGTTCACGAGTGGGGTAGCCCGCAGCAAATATATATATGTTACTAGAAATCATGCTTATAAGCTAGTTACAAAGCGGCTTTGACCTGAATAATCAGGGTGTGGGCAGAACTTTCTCGATTTTTCTCCCAACACCCTTAATTTATTTACACATTAAATCGGAACAACATAACATCTCCTTCTTGCACAATATATTCTTTACCTTCACTACGCACCAACCCTTTCTCTTTCGCTGCATTTATCGAACCATTGGCGACTAAATCATTGTAAGCAACGGTTTCAGCGCGAATAAATCCCCGTTCAAAATCAGAGTGAATCACACCGGCGGCTTGGGGTGCAGACATTCCCGCATTAATCGTCCAAGCGCGGGTTTCTTTCGGGCCACTGGTGAAATAAGTCCGTAATCCTAATAAGGTGTAGGTAGCAGTGATTAGAGACTTTAACCCACCTTCCTTAACTCCTAAAGATGCTAGAAAATCGGCTTTATCTTCCTCTGGCAATTCTACTAGTTCAGCTTCCACTTGCGCTGAAACAATCACAACTTGAGCATTGTCTTGGGCTGCAACTTGTCTTACCTTTTCTACAAATTCATTACCTGTAGCTAAGTCATCTTCAGAAACATTCGCAGCATAGATAATCGGTTTACTAGTTAGTAGCCCCAATCCTTTAATAATAGCTGCTTCTTCCTCAGTTAAACTTACTTGCCGCACTGATTTACCTTCATTTAAAGCGGCAGCTAATTTTTCTAGCACTGTAATTTCAAATTGTGCATCTTTGCTAGTACGAGCTTGCTTACGAGTACGTTCAATGCGCCGTTCAATTTGAGATAAATCAGCTAACCCAAGTTCTATACTGATGATTTCAATATCTCGTGCCGGATCAACCGAACCAGCAACGTGAATAATATCATCATTCTCAAAACAGCGTACCACATGAACGATCGCATCAACTTCGCGGATATGTGACAGAAATTGATTACCTAGTCCTTCGCCTTGGCTTGCGCCTTTGACTAACCCGGCAATATCGACAAACTCAACTCTGGCCGGGATAATTTGCGCCGAACCGGAAATTGTTGACAGCACATTTAACCGTTCATCTGGTACTGCAACTACACCAACATTTGGTTCAATTGTGCAGAAAGGGAAATTGGCTGCTTCTGCTTTGGCATTAGCAACTACAGCATTAAATAAAGTAGATTTTCCGACGTTGGGAAGTCCGACAATTCCGGCTCTTAGCATTTTCGATTTGGGATTTTGAGTTTATTTAAACAGGCCCCGGTATGGTTTGGGGAATCGGTGCAGGTACAGTTTGAGGGATAGGAGCAGGTACAGGTTCAGGTACAGGCTCCGGAATTGTTGGCCCTGGTGTTGGTTCAGGACTGGGTAAGGGATTTGGCTCAGGGTTGGGAATTTGTGGTTCTGGGATAGAAATAGCGGTGGGACGAATCATGGTAATTCTATATAAATTATTCGACCTTCCCAACCTAGATGACAACCAGAATTTTCACATCTCCCTCAATACCTATACCCAGGAGTGTTATTTTAACGGGAAATTGGTTGTTAGTCATTAGTCATTTGTCATTGGTCATTAGTTATTGTCTCTTTGTTTTTACTCAAAATGTTCAATCAAAACAAAACACCTTTACTAGATGCCATTAAGGCTTGTGCTGCACGTCCTCATGCGGCTTTTTATACTCCTGGACATAAGAGAGGGAAAGGTATTGCGCCATCTTTGGCTGATTGGCTGGGTAAGGCTGTGTTTAGTGCTGATTTGACAGAGTTAGCAGAGTTGGATAATTTATCTACACCCCAAGGCGTGATTCAAGAGGCGCAACAACTAGCGGCAGCAGCTTTTGGTGCTACACAAACATGGTTTCTTGTCAATGGTTCTACTTGTGGAGTCGAGGCGGCAATTCTGGCTACCTGTGGGGAGGGGGATAAGATTATTTTGCCGCGAAATGTGCATTCATCTGCGATCGCTGGTTTAATTCTCTCTGGTGCAATCCCGATTTTTATTAACCCTGAATATGACGCAGTGTTAGATATTGCCCACAGTATCACACCCGATGCTGTGCAGACTGCCTTACAACAACATCCCGATGCAAAAGCGGTGTTGACAGTTTACCCGACATATTACGGTGTTTGTGGAGATTTAAGAGCGATCGCCCAAATTACCCATGAATATAATATCCCTTTACTGGTAGATGAGGCTCACGGCGCACATTTTGCCTTTCATCGCCAATTACCTACCCCTGCTTTAGTCGCGGGTGCTGATTTAACTGTGCAGTCTATCCATAAAACACTTGGAGCAATGACACAAGCATCAATGTTACACATCCAAGGTGACAGAATAGACGCTAATAAAGTTAGCAGAGCTTTGCAACTCTTACAATCTACCAGCCCCAGTTATATACTTTTAGCTTCCCTAGATGCAGCACGTCAACAAATGGCTTTGTCTGGTGAACAGTTAATGTCTCAGACTTTACAACTTGCCAATGATGCTAGAGAGAAAATTAGCCAAATTCCTGGGTTATCAGTGTTGCAACTTTCACCAGACAAGATATCTCCAGGGTTTACAGATTTAGATCAAACACGGTTAACTGTAAATGTTGCTGGTTTGGGTTTAACAGGATTTGCAGCCGAAGAAATTTTAGACGAACAACTTGGTGTAACGGCTGAATTTGCTACCTTACAACATCTCACATTTATTATTAGCTTGGGTAATACTTTTGCAGATATTGAGCAACTAGTCCAAGGATGCAACATTTTGGCAAAACAACCCTTAAATAATTCCCAGTTAGTAGATATTAAAATCAATAATAATTTAGAGTATGCTTTAATGGTTTCTCCTCGCCAAGCATTTTTTGCTAATCATAAAACACTACCAATAGAACAGACAATTAATCAGATTTGTGCAGAAATAGTCTGTCCTTATCCACCGGGAATTCCTATTTTAATGCCAGGAGAACTGATTACAAAATCTGCTATCGAATATTTGCAACACATCCAAAGACTAGGAGGATTTATTACTAGTTGTCACGATACTAATTTGTCTAATTTAAAAATTGTCAAAATATAACAATTACTGTACTTCATTAGACTGGTAAGTGCTATATTGTTGTTTTTCATATATCTCAGATCAATACCAACTGAAATCTGAACGTTAAGACAGATGATTCCAAATCTTATTCTGCATTTCTCAGCATTTTTACAGTGCAGACTAAGCTGAATTTTTCATTAAAGAGTATGGTTGAATCAACACCTCAGCTGGAATTCCCAATGAAGAATGCAAACGCCGAATCATCTCTAGTGTTAGTGGTTGCTGGCGATTCAAAACCTCCTCAACCTCTCCACGGCTTCCAATCACAGATTCTAAATCCTGCCAAGATAGCCCACGAGATTCGAGATAATATAAAATTGCTTCAACTGGGTCTGGTGCTTCAATTGGATAATGTCGCTGTTCGTATGCTTCCACCAAAGTTGTTAAAACTTCTAACAAATCGCACTCCAGTGTATTAGGTTCTGCATCAAATAATCTTTCAATTTCATCAAGTGCAGTACGATAATCAGCTTCGGTTCGGATGGGATGGAGTTTGAGCATATAAGTTACCTCAAATTGTTGTCGTGTCTACGTTATCGTATTCAGAATGCGTTCCTGCAAAGCGGATAAAAATAATTTTAATGTCGTAACGAACGTGAACAATTAAGCGGTAATCATTGCCTTTGATATTAAAAACAACACGATTATTAGCGATGATACTAGCGTTGCGATAAGTACTTTTAATATCTATTGGACTATTCCATTCTGCACGAGATGCTTCATCATACCAAGCTTTCAAGGGCTGCTCGGCATCGGGATGTATTTCCCAAAATTGCCTTAAAGTACTGCGGGCAATGATTCGCATACCAGGATGATAATAGTCCTCCAATAAGTTTATAAAACGGGCTAATTAAGGCTAATTAAAGTTAAATTTGTATCAACTAAAATTTCTCTCTTTTAAAACATTCTCTTATATTTCAACCAAGAAGCCGTCTAAACAGAATACTGTCAAGTCCGAAATCTTTGTAAAGACACTGCACTGCAACGTCTCTACATTCATTGTCGGAGATGTGTATGAGATAGATTTCTTGAGAAATCAGAGATACTGAGATTTTGACATTTATTTAGTTTATTATCAGTTTAGTTCGATCAAACAACTCATTAGTTAACTCAAAAGCGTCATCATGACAGATGTACCTCATCCTATCAACCTTTTTGAGTATGAACAATTAGCCAGAGCTAATCTATCTAAAATGGCTTTTGACTACTACACCAGTGGTGCTTGGGATGAAATCACACTACGGGATAATCGTGTTGCTTTTGAACAAATTAAACTGCGTCCCCGGATGCTAGTAGATGTGAGTCACATTAACCTCAGTACCTCCGTTTTGGGAAAACCTTTGCAACTGCCCTTACTCATTGCACCAATGGCGTTTCAATGTCTGGCGCACCCAGAGGGAGAACTAGCAACAGCAATGGCGGCGGCTTTATCCGGTGTGGGTATGGTGTTGAGTACAATGTCTACCAAGAGTTTAGAAGAAGTAGCAGAGGTAGGGAGTAAATTTCCTACTTCCTTACAATGGTTCCAACTTTACATCCATAAAGACAAAGGTTTAACTCGTTCGTTGGTAGAAAGAGCTAATGCAGCAGGTTATCAAGCTTTATGTTTAACTGTCGATGCTCCTGTACTGGGACAACGAGAACGAGATAGACGCAATGAGTTCGCCTTACCCCAAAACTTACAACTCGCTAATCTGTCAACTACCCCTGGGTTGGAAATATACCATGAAAAAGGGGAATCAGGATTGTTTACATACTTTTCTCAACAACTTAATCCAGCCGTGACTTGGGAAGATTTGGCATGGTTGCAGTCTTTATCACCCTTACCATTAGTAATTAAAGGGATTCTCCGGGGCGATGATGCTGTACGGGCTGTGGAATCTGGAGCTAAAGCCATTGTAGTTTCCAATCATGGTGGCAGACAACTAGATGGGGCGATCGCCTCACTCAATGCCCTAGCGGAAATAGTCACCGCCGTTGATGGTAGAGTTGAGGTACTGCTAGATGGCGGTATCCGTCGCGGTACAGATATCTTCAAAGCTTTAGCTATAGGCGCTAAAGCAGTCTTAATTGGCAGGCCTATTTTGTGGGGACTAGCCGTAGGGGGACAAACTGGTGTCTCTCACGTCATTTCTCTGTTAAGAGATGAGTTAAACGTAGCAATGGCGCTGAGTGGCTGTCCTCAATTACAAGATATTGATGCTACCTTCCTTCAGTTACAACATTGAGTCAAAAATTTTTCATCTATACACTTGCACTCAATTAAATTCTTGTACTATAATAGCAAAGTTGCCTACCAAGGGCGGGTGGCGAAACTGGTAGACGCACCACACTCAAAATGTGGCGACCTTGCGGTCATAGGAGTTCGATTCTCCTCCTGCCCATTGCCAAATCAAGTAAACAAAAAAGGAAGCGATGAGACTAAAAAGATGGGAGTCTCCCCGCAAAGAAGGGAGAAACGACAAAGGTAGAGGCGGCTCTGCAAGAAAAAGACAGCTAAAGAAACAAAGACAAATGTTACGGCAGAAGCTAAAAGAAGCTAATCAGCCAGACAACAAAAAGAATAACAAAAATAATCAAAATGGGGAAGACAAGTTTGTCTTCCCTGTTTTTTTGTGTCATGTTGTGGAATTGAAGAAAATTAACGGACATTTCCTGTTTGACAATCTCGCAACCAGGTTTTAATTCCTTGAGCGACTATACCGTTACTGCTATCTCGTGGTGGTGATGGCGGCTGTTTTTGCGGATAAGCACCAGTTTGAGTAAACATCATCACCAAATCCCATCCCCTCTGAGTTTTTGTCAACAATAACCAATGGAATTCTTGTAATTCTAAAACTTTACCGTCCAGATACTGTCTGGCTAAAGTTGTAAAAAAAACCTGTTGAACTTCAGAACCAGCACTTTTTTGTCTTTCTATCTCGGAACTATCAAGATTGAGAGGTAAAGGCTGAAATTCAGGTTTTCCAGCTACCAGCATATAACTATAAATATCACTACTTCGGCGAAGACGGCGGGCGCGTTGACTAGCACGATTGCTATAGCTAGGTAAATCACGCAGCAGGCGAGTAGTTAGTAATTCTAAATTTTGTTCAGGACAAATAAATTTTACTCCCCCCTGATTTGGTAAAGAGGTAGTAGGGGAAGGACTTTGAGAAAATGCTGTGTTGTGAAAGCTATTTAATGCCATCAACCAAAAGATACTAGCTAGATAAAAGGGAGTGAACGATCGGGAGAAAGAATTATTTTCTTGTCCTCTACTCCCCTGCACCCCTGCACCCCTGCACCCCCGCCTTCTAATTTTTGTGTTCATAACACCGTGGTTAACTCTTGAACAATCCGTTTCCAGGCTAACTCAGGTGCAGCAGCAGCAGTAATTGGACGACCTATAACTAGATAATCTGCCCCAGATTGGATGGCTTGAGCAGGAGTTAGCGATCGCTTTTGATCTCCCGATTCTGCCCATGTTGGTCTGACACCTGGACAAACTAGCACAAAATCGTCCCCACAAATTTGTCGCAACTGTGCTACTTCCTGGGGTGAACATACAGCCCCATCTAACCCCACCTCTTGCGCCATCAGTGCCATTTGTAGCGCATATTCTGGCAACTCTAGAGGAATTTTCAAGTCAAACGCCAACTGTCTAGCAGAAATGCTCGTCAGCAGCGTCACAGCAATCAATTTAGGTGGTTCTACTCCTGCTTGTGTAGCCCCCTCTTGTACCGCCTGCTGGGCAGCTTTTAGGGCATCTCGACCAGATGTAGCATGAATTGTCAGCAAATCTACCCCATAACCAGCCGCCGCCCGACAAGCACCAGCCACCGTATTCGGGATATCGTGAAACTTCAAATCTAGAAAGATGCGCTTTTGCCGAGATTTGAGTATTTTGAGAATACTTGGCCCGGAACTAGTAAATAATTCCAAACCAACCTTCCAGAAAGTCACCGACTCTAGTTTGTCAATCAGAGCGATCGCACTTTCCTCATCCGCCACATCTAAAGCCACAATTATTTTGTTAGTAGTCATTGGTCAATAGTCAATAGTCAATAGTCATTGGTCAATAGTCAATAGTCATTGGTCATTCGTTATTATCCCCTTGTCCCCCACTCCCTCACTCAGCACTCAGCACTCCCTATTTAAGATACTAAACGGACGAACTTATTTTTCCCGACTTGCAAAACTCGTCCATCTAATTCACCAGGATTTGAGAAAGTGGCATCGACATCGGTGATGCGATCGCCATCTAAGCGTACCCCACCTTCTTGGATTTTGCGCTTCCCTTCGCCAGTACTTTTACACAAACCAGTGGCATTGAGTAAATAAGCTAGCTTTACGGGGAATTGAGTCACACTAGCCAAAGAAAATTCTGGAACTGCGCCTTCTTTACCGCCACTTTGGGCAGCTTCTTTCGCCTCATTGGCTGCTTGTTCACCGTGGTATTGTTTAACGACTTCCCAAGCTAAAAGCATCTGGCGATCGCGGGGATTTTCGGGTAGCTTGTCGATAGGTAAATCTGTCAATAATTCAAAATATTCTCTCAGCAGGTTATCGGGAACACCTTGCAACTTTTGATATTTTTGACCGGGATGTTCTGCTAAACTTACATAATTGCCCAAAGACTTGGACATCTTTTGTACCCCATCAGTGCCAATTAAAATTGGTAAAAGCACTCCAAACTGAGGCTTTTGACCGAAATGACGCTGCAAATCTCGACCCACAGCAATGTTAAACTTTTGATCAGTTCCCCCCAGTTCTACATCTGCCTCAATCGCCACAGAATCATAGCCCTGCATTAAAGGATAGAGGAACTCATGGAGGAAAATTGGATTCTCTTTCTTATAGCGATCGGCAAATCCCTCTTTAGCTAACATCTGCCCCACCGTCATGGTAGCGAGTAACTCAATAATTTTTCCTAAATCAAGTCGGGAAAGCCATTCTGAGTTATAACGCACCTCTAACCTCCCTGGTGTGTCAAAATCCAAAATAGGACGCACTTGGTCAAGGTAAGTCTGAGCATTTTGCTGAACATCTGCCTCTGTCAATTGACGACGCACTTCAGATTTACCTGTCGGATCGCCAATGCGAGCTGTAAAATCACCAATAATTAACACCGCCGTATGACCAGCATCTTGAAACCCTCGCAGTTTACGCATTGGTATGCTATGACCAAGATGAATATCAGCTCCTGTGGGATCAATGCCATACTTGACCCGGAGAGGCCGATTTGTAGTTGCTAGGCGTTTCTCTAGACTCTCAATATCAGTTTCGGCTTGTGTTGGTTGTGGGAAAATTTCTGTAATCCCACGATGCAGCCAAGAAAAATTTTCCGCCATACTAGGAGATTCGCTATTAACTACGCTTTTTACTCGAAAAGTTGTTGGATGAGTTATATTCACAGACAAATTGTCCGTTATTTCATCTGTCAGACTAATATAATTGCAAAAAATTAACCACTCTGCTTCAAAGAATGAATTACAGTAATATTTACAAGTGAGGAAGTGAAATCGCCGTGTCGTCTAGGACTTTTGAAGAAAAGCAACCGCAGCGTCGGACTTCGCCTGGATTTGAGTTTTTCAAAGGAGTCGGTCAGGTAGCTGGCGGGACTCTGTTGTCAATTACGATGCTGGCAAGTTCTATTGTAGCCGGAGGGCTGGTAGGCTTGGCTATCAGTTTCCGTAATTTACCAGATGTCAGACAATTACGTAACTTTTTCCCGTCAGAAACAACTTACATCTATGACATCAAAGGCAAACTGTTGGCGAGTGTCCACGGTGAAGCCAACCGCGAAGTTGTTCCTTTAGATAAAATCTCCCCTAATCTGAAACGGGCTGTACTAGCCAGCGAAGATGGTCATTTCTACTATCACCACGGCATTAATCCAACTGGCGTTGGACGTGCGGTAATTGTCAACGCCGTAGCTGGTGGTGTCAAAGAAGGTGGCTCTACTGTCACCATGCAGTTGGTAAAAAACTTGTTCTTGTCTCGGAAACGGGCTTTTACACGGAAATTAGCCGAGGGAGTCTTAGCGATTCGCTTAGAGCAAATCCTCACCAAAGACCAAATTTTAGAAATGTACCTCAATCAAGTTTATTGGGGTCATAATAATTACGGCGTGCAGACAGCCGCCCGCAGTTATTTTAATAAATCATCTGAGTTTTTAACTTTGGGTGAGTCAGCGATGATGGCCGGGTTAATTCAAGCACCAGAAGAATTTAGCCCATTTGTCAGCATGAAACTGGCGAAACAAAAACAAAAAGAAGTATTAGGGCGGATGCTGGAACTCGGCTGGATTACCCAGCAAGAACATGATGATGCGCTCAAACAAGAAATTAAACTGGGTAAAATTCGTTCCTTCCAAGGTAGTGCTTTACCCTATGTCAGTAACACCGTCGCTCAGGAATTAGCTAAAAAGTTTGGCCGGGATGCTCTATTGAAAGGTGGGATGCGGGTGCAAACTACGGTTGATGCTGACTTTCAAATCATGGCAGAAGATACGGTCAAAAAATGGCATAAAACTTTACTTGGGCAAGGTTTGAGCAAAAACCAAATTGCTTTGGTAGCCATTGACCCCCGGACGCATTTTGTTAAAGCTTTGGTCGGTGGTGTAGACTCAAAAGCTAGCGAATTTAACCGAGCAACCCAAGCCCAGCGTCAGCCAGGATCTTCTTTTAAACCATTTGTTTACTACACGGCTTTCGCTAGTGGTAGGTTTGCACCAGACTCCACAGTGGTAGATGCTCCTGTTAGTTATCGAGATGGAGATGGTTGGTATTATCCCAGAAACTACGATGGTTCATTTAAGGGCGCGATGTCGATTCGCACGGCCCTAGCACAGTCGCGTAACATCCCGGTAATTAAGCTGGGTAAATCTGTGGGGATGAATAAGGTAATTGAAACTTGCCGAACTCTAGGAATTATGAGTCCGATGGAGCCTGTAAGTTCTTTACCCTTGGGTGCTATTGGTATGACTCCAATGGAAATGGCTAGTGCTTATGCTACCTTTGCTAACTATGGTTGGCAGTCACCATCGACAATTATTGCTCGTGTCACCGACAGTAGCGGTAATGTATTGTTAGATAATACACCTAAACCCCAGCAAGTATTAGATCCTTGGGCATCAGCTGCCATTATTAATACGATGGAGTCAGTTATTACTGAAGGTACAGGTAAGAATGCTGCTATCGGCCGTCCTGCTGCTGGTAAAACGGGTACAACTTCATCAGAAAAAGATATCTGGTTTGTGGGTACAGTACCACAGTTGACCACTGCTGTCTGGGTAGGTAGAGACGACAATAGACAATTAGCCAGTGGTGCAACTGGTGGTGTGATGGTGGCCCCCATCTGGCGCGATTTTATGACGAAAGCGCTCAAAGGTGTCCCCGTAGAAAAATTCAAGCCACCTTCGCAGTTTACTCGTCCTAAGTCAAATTAGGGAGTGAGGGAGTGAGGGAGTGAGGGAGTGATGAGTGCTGAGTAATGAGTATTGATTAATTATTCTCCTCTGCTCCCCTGCCCCTCTGCCCCTCTGCTTCTCTGCTCCCTATCACCTATCACCTATCCCCTCTTAAGTCTGCTTCTCTAGCTCATTTTTCATTCTTTGTAGAGTCATATTCATTTGCTCAAACATCTGTTGGGGAGTGATGCCAAACTGGTTTAATTGAGTTTTTAATTGCTCTACGGTCATTTGTGCCATAAAATCTTCGGAAAGCTCGAACCGTTTCATAAAGATACGATAACGATCCATCATTGCTTCCATCTGCTCGATGAATAGCTTTTTGCCTTCACGGTCAAATTTGCCGTAGCTGTTGCCTAGTTTAATCAGTGCTTGATAATCTTCAAACAACTGCTTCGCTTCTTGCTGAACTATCTCAGAGTCAAAGAATCCCATGTGCCTCTACTCGGCTGAGTAATAAGACTCAGCAACTTACAGTTTTGCCTCTCTTTTAATTCTAGTCTAGGGGATTCATCTCCAACACAAGCTTCGGTCTAAGTACGGTTTTTTACCGAGATTTCAACACTTGACTAGCGTTAAGTTCTATTGCGCTAACAAACTTACTCAACATGGCGGCGATACCAACTGCTTTAGCAATGGATTTGGGATGAGTGTTTTCATTGAGGTTAATTTTCATCTCAGCACTGTATTTTAATGCTAATGGCTGTTTTGGGTTGAGTTTCAATGCGTGGCGTGTATAAACTTTTGCCATGCCTAGAAAATTCTGTCGCAAATGGACAAACCCTAACAAGGCATAGTAATCACTATTATTTGGTTCTAGCTTAATCGCATCCCTAAGTTCTGGCACGGCCAAAGCCCAGTTACCTTGTTTAGCGTATTGAATGGCACGCTGGTAGTGACGTTGAGCGTAGTTAATTAAGGCTGGTTGGACACTAGTTTTCTGATGTGGTGTTGATTCTATTTCTACTGACTGAGGTGGCGTTTTGAGTTTTGCAGGTGTGTTGACTTGCAGAATCATTGATTCTGGTTTCTGTATGCACAAATAAACCAAGTTGAGTGTAATGATTTGTTGAGTTATGTGATAACTTCTTGAAAAAGATTTGTATTGAGCTTCTGCATAAGAGGCGATCGCTTCTTCATAATATAATTCTGCCTCTCGTGCAGACATTGAGACAAGTTTTCTAGCTACAGAACCTTCGACAAACATAGCCTGTTTTTTTTGAGCGATCGCTTCTGAACGCAGTGTGGCGACTAGATGATTACGCTCTGATTTGTGCTTCAATTGCTCATGAGCAGGGTTGATTAAGCGAGTAAATATGGCAGTCGCTAATGTTTTGTCTAAATTATTGCTATGGGTATAGCGATCAGGATGGAGTAGCTTGGCTAAAACATGATAACGGTTCAGAATGCGGCGTTCATCTGCTGTCACCGCAACTCCTAGCACAGCAAAGGGATCAGATAATTTGTTCAGCCATTCTGTGTGGAGGAAAGTCTGTGACATTTTAGTAGCGTTTGCAGATGAAAACTTTAAGATAGCATCGGAGAATAGGGATTGGGTACTGGGGATTGGGGATTGGGGATTGGGTACTGGGGATTGGGGTTTTTATGGGAAGAATTGGTGGTCAGTTGAAAAACAGGGGTATGGAGGTGGAAGACATGAGGCTTTTTCGTTAGTTTTATGACTGTGGATTGCGGCGATCGCTGTTTGATGATCAATAATTTGGTAACTGTAGATTTATTTATAAGGGATATGTTAACTAAGCGTAAAAGTCGGAGTATTGCGGCGGTTTTAGCTTTCGCCGGAACGGTGAGTATTTCTGGATGGCACAAGTTCTATTTAGGACAGCCACTTTGGGGTATGTTATATTTTGCACTCTCTTGGACACCTATTCCCAAAGTAGCTAGTGCAATAGAGGCAGTTTGGTACTTAGCTCAAGACGAAGAAGCATTTGATCGCAATTTTAATATGGGTAAGTCACCAATCAAACAATCCCCGTATATAGTTAACCAAGTAGGAGCGATCGCTGATGCTCTACGTGAACTAGATACACTACGCCAAGATGGCTTAATTTCCGAATATGAATTTGAACAAAAGCGCCGTCAATTGCTAGATCAAATTTCTTAATGAAGAGTAGGAAAAGAAGGGAGTAAGGGAGTACTGAGTGCTGAGTAAAGAGTAAAGAGTGAGGGAGTGAGAGAGTGAGTGCTGAGTGCTGTTAGCGGTAGCGGGGCGTTTAGCCCGTGCTGAGAAAAGAGTGAGGGAGTGATGACTAATGACTAATGACTATTGACTAATGACCATTGACCATTGACCATTGACCATTGACTAATGACCAATGACTAACTGGCTACCTTGGAATTCTCGGTTACAAAAATTGCGTGCCAAGTTGCTGAATGACCCCTATTATCGATTACAGTCTGGGGAAGAGATGCAGATGGCGGCGCAATTGGGGATTTGTATTGATGCTAATCAAGCAACGGTGGATGATTGGTTACGTTTACCGGGGTTGTCAATTCATCAGGCGCGATCGCTAGTAGAACTTTCCCGTTCTGGGTTAAAATTTTATTGTATAGAAGATGTGGCTGCGGCTCTGGGTTTACCCGCACCACGATTAGAACCATTAAAACCTTTACTGAATTTTAGCTACTACGATCAAGAATCTCTAGTTCATTCGTCAGACTTAATTAATCCCAACACATCATCCGTTGAACAGTTAACCCAAATACCATTTATAGATGCGTCTCTTGCTCAAGCTGTAGTGCAAAATCGCTTGTCACTGGGAAACTACCGTAACCTAGCTGATTTCCAGCGAAGATTACAGCTTTCAGGGGAAGCGATCGCACAGTTGATGTATTTTCTGCGATTTTAAAAAGAGAATGTTTCTCAGCATAGCTTCTTAAACACTCTCTCATCATTAATTTACGGTTGCTGTACTGTCAAAGTGTAGTTACGCTTAACTCCAGAGTTGAATGTACCTACCCAAATTCGATAAGTCCCTTCTGGCCAATTGCGATCGTCAATGCTAGCGTCTTTGTTTTTACCTGTATCATCACCACAACGAATGGTTGTGTTGTCTGGCCCTTGAATCAATAAGGTAGTATCGTTACCGCCACTATTGATTAATAATTTCAGACGAGGGAAATCTTTTTCGAGAATCATGATATGGTCTGGCTTGGGATCAGCAAAGCCAATACAAGGTTTGCGATCGCGATCGCGGTTACTCATTGCTGACAAAGAGAAAGAACCACCTGTGTAACCAGATAGTGTTCCCTGGGATGGGGGAAACCCTAGTGATAACTTGAATGTACCAAAGTTCGCTGTTTGGGCGATCGCTGGTGTAGCAATTACAGTAGCAAGTATCGCTAAAAGCCAACCGCCTTTCAAATGAAGTCGGGGGCGACAGTTTTTCATAGCAGCCCTCCAACAGGCTCTTATATTAGTAATGATATATACATATTCTAATTAAAAAATTTCGAGAAATCATCTATGAATTGTGCCACATTCACATTTGACACAATGAATAAATGTCTTAATATTTTCAGTCAATAAATTTATATTAATATATCAATGTTTAACAGTATCTTCATGAAATAATTAAACAGCAGGGAACATTTTATTTGATTTTTGATTTATGGCAGTAGTGAGTTATGAGTTCAGATGAGATATGCTCTAGACTCTGACTGCAACGAAATGTACATCACCAAGCAGCAGAATTTTCAAGTACCCATTCCCATGATCAATTGATTCGCAAAAATCTTTTAATTTTTTGACATAACCTGACTCTGAAAGATATTGGTTTAGCTTTATATCTAGATGAGGTATAATTAGCAAATTTGGGCATTTTACCTTCTAACTGTGCAGCTTTATTTAAATCTGAAGTGGCTCGATATTCATATCCCAATTGTGAACAAACTAATCCCCGATATTTGTAAGCATCGACATAATTAGGGTTGAGGCTAATTGCTTGTGTGAAGTAGGCGATCGCTTCTTCATATTCTCCCTTCGTCGCACTTTCCACACCATAGTTATAAAAAGTTTCCCCATCCCAGCGATTGACAGATACTTTTACAGTCTTTTCCTTGGGAGGGGACACTGGTGGTTCAGTGGCTGGAGTTACCGATTTGAGTAGATTGTAAGCAATATTGATTTGTTTAATCTTCTCCTCAGCCTGCTGTTTTTGCCGTGCATCAAAAAAGCGATCGGGATGCCAAGTTTTTACCATCTGGCGGTACGCTTGCTTGACTTGCACCTGGGATGCACCAGGTTTTAACCCCAAAATTACATAAGCATGATTGATATCAAGCTGTGAACCATCCAGCGACTTGTCATCAGACATCGCGCACACTCAAAATAAAACTATGTAAATCTATGTTAACCAAACTTTCACAAGGTTTTATTGGCTGCTATTCTTCAGGCTGATGGAACCTCAACAACAGAGAAAAAGGTTTTAATCGCCCTAAAATCTGTTCTCTTGACTCTTTGAGTTTACTTGTAGCTTTGGTTAGGTGATCTTCAGTAACATCACCTTGAATCCAAGGTTTTATTCCATCTAAATCTTGTGAAACAGCAATCAAATCCTTGAGACTGGGAGTAAAATTGTCTGAAATAAGTTGGAAATCAACCTTGGGTAGATTGAATCCTACTGCTTCAAATTTTTGCAGATAATCTATTGTCTCTCTTAATGGTTCATTAAAGCGGGCTGAGAATTGAATTACGTGCATGAGTGAAAAACTATCTTCAATCCAAGGTTCCACTGCATTAAGGTTTTCTGATAGGATAAGAATATCTCTAAGCGAGACGATCCAATCCTCTAATAAATTTAATTTTACTGGCGGTAGTTCTAGGTTCAACACTTCAGCTAAGACTTGCGATCGCTTAAATACATCTCCCACTGATCTATTCAATTTTGCTGATACTCGTAACAAATGAACAGCAGGTATTTTCTCATCATAAAAATCGTCGGAATACGAATCTAACTCTTTAGAAACAAGAATAAAATCATTGTCAGAAGGAATTAAACTATTTGCTTCCGCACACTCTAAATTTATATCTGGTAATTGGAAGCCTAATACTTGAAATTTTTTAAATTCCTCATAAACATCTGCTACTGGCTTATCCAATCTTTTTGCTGCTCTGAAAATATTACTAGAAGTTATATTTTCTTCTATCTCAAAAAAATGAACATCTAAATATGGTGACAAAAGAGGTAAATCCTCTTGATTAGGAATTAAACTTTCACTGATATTTATGTAATTAGGTGGTATCTTCCAACCCAATAGCTGAAATTTTTCTAGCTGTTGAAGAATTTCCCCAACTGATTTCCGAAACCTTGCTGCGCCTATCACCACATTTCTCAAAGGTATGATATCTTCTACCCAAGGACTTGCACCATTCAGAGATTGAGACAAAAGGCTTAAATCTTCTTGACTAGGAATTAAATCTTCCATTACAGAATTATATGGCGGTAGTTGCCAACCTAATTTCTCAAATTTTTCTAAACCTTGACGAATTTCTGCAACTGGTTTCTCTAAATTTGCGGCTGCTTCCAGCAGATGTATCAAAGGTATTTTTTCTTCCAACCAAGGACTTTCACCATTGAGATATTGGGACAGAAGAAGTAAATCTTCTTCGCTGATAATTAAGTTTTTGACTACCTTTGAATCAACTTGCGGTAGTTTCCATCCTAATGGTTGAAATTTTTTTAGGCGTTGATGAATTTCCCCAACTGGTTTTTCTAACTTTCTTGCTGCTACTAGCAGATGTGTCAAAGGTATTTTCTCTTCTAACCAAGGACTTTCACCATTGAGAGATTGGGACAGAAGACGTAAATCTTCTTCACTAATAATTAAATTTTTGACTGCCTTGGAATCAACTTGTGGTAGTTTCCACCCTAATGGCTGAAATTTTTCTAGCTGTTGATGAATTTCCCCAACTGGTTTTTCTAACTTTCTTGCTGCTACTAGCAGATGTGTAAAAGGTATTTTCTCTTCTAACCAAGGACTTTCACCATTGAGAGATTGGGACAGAAGACGTAAATCTTCTTCACTAATAATTAAATTTTTGACTGCCTTGGAATCAACTTGTGGTAGTTTCCACCCTAATGGCTGAAATTTTTCTAGCTGTTGATAAATTTCCTCAACTGGTTTCTTTAACTTTGCTGCTGCTAACCATATATGTCTCAAAGGTATTGTTTCTTCTACCCAAGGACTTTGACCATAGAGATTTTTGGACAGAAGACGTAAATCTTCTTGGCTAGGAATTAAATCTTTTACAGTTTCTATATCAATATGGGATATCTTCTTTAGCTCCAAACGATCTAAATCAAAAAGAGGGTAAAATCGCTCTAACCGTTGCAGCATATCTGCTACTGATTCACTTAATTTATGTGTTCCCAGTAATAAAATATCTAAAGCAGACTGATACCTTTCTGTTTCATCTTCCTTACCAGCAGAAGCATTAAAACAAAATTCATCTCCTGGAAATATTACTTTAAGTTGGTCATGAGCCTTGAAAGCTTTTATGGTTTCTTGTAAAAACGGTGGTATTTCTAAACCATATTGATGTAAAGTCGCAATCCGATGTAAAACTACCCACAAAGGAGCAATATTTTTGATATCCTTTATATCATATGAATTTAATTTAGTTTCCTTTTTATTTTTTAACATAAAGTGTGCAATAAAACCATCTATTACACAAATTCCAATTTTATAAATTGGTATATTGGTATCCTGATAACTCCAACCGATAAGTTCTGGATAATCAGACAGAGAATAGTATGATCTTTGATTCCAACTACTATCACCTTTTAATTTCACAGATGCTTGATTTCGGCATAAGTAATCGACTACTTTGATAGCAATATCAAGATATATTACTTCTAGTTGCCAAAACCATTGAATAGTTAGCCCTTCCCAACTGATTAATGATTCCCAACCGTCGCTCAGTTCCTTTTTAACCCAGCTTAAATCTAAGTCAACAATTTTTTGTCGATCTACAGTCAGTTTTGGCAGATGTTCCTTGCGTAGATTGATTACCGTCAATTCAGATTCAGTCTCTGTATAAATTCCGTCAGATAAAACACATCCTTTTTCTCTGTTGTCTCTATAATTAATCCACCAAATATCTGATTTACCTGCACGAACAATTTGGTGATCAGACAAATCAGGATGTTGCAGTTTTCCTGGTTCCCAACTCTCTTTTAAAGTGTCATCTTCCCAAACTTCTGTTGAAAACTCTGCAACCCATAGCAGTTTCTTGAGTGTTTTCAGACAAGATATTGGTTCGTCTTGATATTCTACTTCGTTAAGATAAAGGCGCACTGTTGTGCCTAAATCATCATCACTTCCATTTCCCCCAGGCTTTAATCGCAATAGACCACTACTGCCAGGTATAAATAGACGTAAAATTAGACCAGGCTTGCCATCAAGGCCAAGTCTACAAGTCTTTACTTCTAATTCATCCGCTAGCATAAAGTAGCTAAAGACACCAACACCAAACTGGCTATTAGGGTATATTTCGACACGAGGATTACATTTCAGCCACTCAACTTGTTCCTCAATAAATTCAGGCAAATCGGCAAAGCGGCGACCTGCACAAGTAAAACAATCAGTGAGCTGCTGAGACTCCATCCCAATTCCATTATCTTGGCATTCTATGTAGGCTCGCCCATTTTCTTTTCCCTGCCGGAAAGTGATTTTTCCCTTCCATGATTCTTGGGATTCTTGGTAATAATTGGTTGGTGGCTTTTGCTGAAAATATTTATGCCGCGCCTCTCGATAACGACAGGCATCCAGAGCGTTTTGGTAAAGTTCTCTGATGGCTAGAGAGGGATCTCCATAGAGTTGTTTACCCATAATGAGTTCCCGGATTTCATGATGAGCCAACTGGAAAGATAGATGCGGTCTTGTATATAGAGGACGATTATCGCTGCCTTTTGCTGCTGTAAGACCTTCAGCGTTGAAGCGTGTCGGCAAGCTAGAAAGCTCTGCTATTTCTGGTTTTTCTACCTGTTGGAGAATATGATCAAGAACTGTGCTAATTTCCTCTATGTGTTCACGCAGTACAAAATCTAATGCTGGGTAGTTGCAAGTTCCCTTAAGGGTATAACCAGAACCAGAACGCATCCAATCAATCTGATTTATATTTTCGTTTACCCCTTTTGGCGTAATCTCATATTCTTTTGATGATGTTTGCTTGTCTACTACCCCAATATTATCAACCAATACATCAGAAAATTTTCGCGTATCTATCGCTAATAATCCAGCCAGTTTTAGCAGATAGCCAAGTATTTTCACTTTGATATATGAATCTCCAATTTGCTTTGGTGATTCGTATTTATCAATACTTTTAGGCTCTAAAATGATAGAGTTAGCCAAATTCAGCAGAACTATTCCAAATCCTCCTGTTTTTATTCCAGGTAACTCACTTTTATCATGGATATCAAATAAATCGCGGGAAAACTTAAAAAGATAACCTTCTCTATCATCTTTCCAAACTTCTGGTGTCAGAAGTAAGCTGCGATATAGCAACCATGCTTTTAATGCTTCGCACTGATTGGTTAAACCTTTATCTCTAAACTGTCTGGCTTTTCTAACTATGCGGTGTTGAATTCGATTTACTTTCTCAATAGCAATCTGAAAGCCACCAGAAAGAGATTTGTTTTTGTCTATAGACAAAATGTCGAGATTGGATTCAGCTACTTTTACTAACCCAGTTGCTAGCACTGCTTCATAAATAAATGGAGCAGTAATTATCAGAGCTATTTCACACAGGGAAAGATTAATAGATGGTACAGAGTTCAACAACAACTCAAGAGCTTTCAATATCCTAATAGCAAAACGTTCATCTCGCCACGGATCTTGCTCAAAAGCCTTACCTGCTTTCTCCCATTGCTGCCAGCAAAGATTGACTATCTCACCAACGCTCTTTTTGTATTCAGCAACATGAGTATCACTGCTGTGATTATTCCAAAGATTCGATTTTAATACTTCTGCATACCATAGATTTTCTGTTGGACTTTTGCTGTCTCCTAAAGAATTTGTCTTTAAACGAAACAGCAGGATATCACTTTTGACGTGTTCCTCTCGAACCCAGGCGATAGTTTGTTTATTTCTTTCTAAATTGAAATATTTCTCTGTAAGTTCATCTAGCTTTTCTTGGGTAGCATCAAGAATTTCTTGAAGAGTAATAGATGGATGCTCTGGCTCCAAGATAGATGCTAAAGCTTTAGTAAACAGGCTACCATATTCACCATCGTTTTTTTCCGGTTTTAGGAAGCAGCTAACCTGTCCGGCGCTACAAGAAAAGACTCTCAGGAATTTACGTTTCAAAACTGAGTTACCCCAGCCTAAATTATCAGCCCCCTTTACTTGCAAATCCATTTTATTTCGACAGGCATCAATAAAAAAGATGATTGCTGAGGCTTTTGATTTATCTACAATATTATCTAGCAAATCACATCTAACAAGTGACTGCTCGAAATCCTCAATGTCACAATCTGTGTTGACATCTGAGGGAACTAGATAATCTATATTTTCGTAATGTATGCCGTGTCCTGAGTAATAAAGAAATAATATATCGTCTTTGCTGGCATTGTTACATTCTTGCTTCAATACCTTGACTATGTTGCTCTTTAATGTATCATCTTTGTTAATTAGACCTCTCAATTCAACATGAAAACCAGATTTTCTCAGCACTGGTTCTAGTATTTCAGCATCTCGATGAACTACTGGTAGTGCGTTGAAATTTTTGCTGTCGTATTCTGGAACCCCAATCAGCAAAGCTCGACGTTTTGCCATAAGTAAGTAGGTGAGAAAAATTCAATGTATAAGACGAAATATAAATTTGAGGTATGGTGTGTTATGTCATAGGCTAATGCACCTTGAATTGTTGATGGTGCGTTGCGCTGCGCGACAACGCACCCTATACTTAATTTGTCTTTACATATTTATAAATATTCGCACGATTTACTTATGCTACTCCGAGAAAGTTAGTGTAATTGCTCCTTTACTTCCTAATTTCCCTGTGCCAATTATTTCTATACCTCCTTCTGCACTGACTTCAACCTGAACAGTGATCTCTTTGAGCTTGACGTTTCCCACAGCTTGGACATCCTGAAATAGAGTGGCAACTCCCTCACATATTTTGTTTAAATTGTCTTGCAATATTGAAATAGGCACATCGACTAAAACTATTGCCGCAGCCGATGTAAAAATGTTCTTTGTCGCCTCGTCTTCACTGGGTAAGCTTACCAAGATTGGAATTGTTTCCATAATATTTAGTTAATTTTTTCACAACTTTATAAAAAAATAGCACTTTCCATCAGAAATAAGAAAGCGATTTACTAAATTATTTAAATTTACAAAACTCAATTTTCAGCAACAAATTTAAATGAATTTATTTTTTATGTAAAAAATCTAGTGAACAAATAGACTAAGAAGATGGTCAGATCATATGTGTTCTATTAAAAATAGGATTTAGGAGAATTTAATAGAATTTACAGCGATCGCCTGAAAAAATCCATCAGCAATTACCATTTAAATTTATGTCTAGGACTCTGCAAACACCCCATAGTGGATATCATTGGGATGGTAGCGATCGCCGTTTTTTTGAAGGCTGGTATTATCGCGTCACTTTACCAGATTGTGGTCAAACTTTTGCTTTCATGTATTCCATTGAAGATCCCATTGGGGGACAACCTTATAGTGGTGGTGCGGCTCAAGTTCTGGGAGCAAATGATGAATATATCTGTCGGACTTTCCCTGATGTGAATAAATTTTGGGCTAGTCCAGATGTTCTGGCTTTAGGTCATTGGGGTGAGACTCATCTCAATATCTCACCTATATATCTATTACCTCAAGAGTTTGCTCGTGATGTCCAACAAGGTTATCAAGCTACAGCTAATCTCAATCAAGGTATAATTCGAGATGCGGCTACTGGTTTTTATTGTCGTTGGCAATATGAAATTCAGCCAGTCTACGGTTGGGGTAATCAAGATGGGATGCAACAATCAACGGCTGGTTGGCTATCATTTTTGCAGATTTTTGAGCCAGGATGGCAGATTTTGATGGCTCACGGTTGGGCTAGTGGTTGGATAGATTGGAATGGCACAGTATATCAATTTGAGAATGCGCCCGCTTACGGTGAGAAAAATTGGGGTGGTGCGTTCCCTGAAAAATGGTTTTGGCTGAATTGTAATAGCTTTGTTGGTGAACCAGACTTGGCATTAACTGCTGGTGGCGGTAGGCGTGGTGTGTTGTGGTGGATGGAATCTGTAGCGATGATTGGTTTGCACTATCAAGGGAAATTTTATGAATTTGTTCCTTGGAATTCTCAAGTAGAGTGGAATATTCAGCCTTGGGGTAGATGGCAAATGAAGGCAACAAATCTAGATTATGAGATTGAATTAACTGGAACCACTCATCTACCAGGTACACCCTTGCGTGCGCCCACAGCTAAGGGTTTACAGTTCTGCTGTCGAGATACTATGCAAGGACAACTCCATTTGGAATTACGACAAATAAGGGGCAAAAACCCTCTAGTCATCCTGAAAGCAGACAGTTATCTTTGTGGTTTAGAAATAGGTGGCGGCTCTTGGGGCAATTCTTGGCAGTCTAGCTAGAACTACTGCTATCATTGTATATGCTTCGTAGCTGGGGTTGTAGCTCAGTTGGATAGAGCGGTCGCCTCCTAAGCGACAGGTCGTGCGTTCAAGTCGCACCAGTCCCGTCATCTAAACAAAGTTGAATTAGATTCAGTAGTCAGGAGTCCTTAACTAAGGATGGTTACTAATTATGTCAAAAATTTTGAATACTTGCGCTTGATTGCGTAATAGCATAATAAGGGAAATTTCTGACAGGGTAAATTTTGCCAAAGTTTGCTAACCTAACATAGATGTTTTCCTATTTTTAGAGAAAATTACGCCCCCAACAGACAAATTTGTAGAGCTTTGAAGAATAATCTATTGTTTAAAGGTAAATCATTGCAATTTGTGGTTCTTGCTCTACCCCTATTGATGTGGTTGGGATACAAAGAAGCACAAAATAATTACACACAACCCGAAGCTGTGATAGTTTTGGGTGGTTCGACCAAAAATCTAGAACGAGAAAAATTTACCGCAAAATTTGCTACGAGACATCCGAATTTACCAATTTGGATTTCTGGTGGTAGTCCACCTACATATACGAAGAGAGTTTTTACTAAGGCTGGTATTGACCCCAAACGATTACATCTAGACTATGAAGCTGTAGATACTGTTACAAATTTTACTACATTAGTAGATGATTTGCAAGCCCGTGGGATTGAAAATGTATATTTAATTACTTCAGATTTTCATATGCGCCGTGCTTGTGTCATTGGCGAGATTGTTTTAGGTAGTCGAGGTATTAAGTTTCAACCCATACCCGTACCTTCAGAAACATCACCAGAACCGATTGAGAAATCCATCCGTGATGGAGCTAGGGCTTTGCTTTGGGTGGCGACTGGCTATACAGGTGTGGATGAAAAACACAAGCGATGACGTGTTACAGTTTTAGGACTTACCCACTTGGACTGGTAAAGTCATCAATTTTTACTCAAAAACGACAGTGCGATTACCATAAACTAAAACGCGATTTTGCAGATGTAACCGCACTGCTCTAGCTAGGACTACTCGTTCTAAATCTTTGCCTTTTCTAATTAAATCTTCAACTTCATCGCGGTGGCTCACTCTCACTACATCTTGCTCAATGATTGGCCCTGCGTCTAATTCAGCAGTGGCGTAATGGGCTGTGGCTCCAATGATTTTTACACCCCTTTCAAAAGCTCTGTGATAGGGATTTGCACCCACAAAAGCTGGTAAAAATGAATGATGAATATTAATAATTCGCGGAAATTTTGTAATAAAGTCAGCACTAACAATTTGCATATATTTAGCCAATACTACTAAATCTATTCGGTGCTGTTGTAGTATTTCTAATTGCTGGGCTTCCTGTTCAGTTTTGTTCTCTTTAGTAATGGGGATGTGCTGAAATTCTATACCAAACTGGTCTGCTACTGTTTTTAAATTATGATGGTTACTCATAATTAGGGGAATATCTGCTGCCATTTCTTTGGCACGTTGTCGCCAAATTAGATCATAAAGACAATGATCTTGGCGACTTACCCAAATGGCAATGCGGGGAACTGTGTCAGAAAAATGTAGCTCCCATTTAGCGTCTAAAGGTTGGGCTATGGCATTAAATGCGGGGCTAATTAATTCTCGTGGTAAGTTGAACCCTGCTAATTGCCATTCAATCCGAGTCAGGAATAAACCTGCAGCAAAGTCTGTATGCTGGTCTGCGTGGATAATATTACCACCATTGGCATAGATAAAATTCGCTATTTTTGCTACTAATCCTCTTTGGTCGGGACAAGAAATTAGCAAAGTTGCCGTACAGTTATTCATAAATAAAGGTAAAATAATAGGGATTTTTGACTCTTGATAATCAAGGGTCTGTAGTTTGCATAAGCAATTTAGAGGTAAGTTAAATGTGTAATAGATAACTACTCTAGATGATTTTTAGCTTGGTTATATGGTTCTTTAAATTTTTAGCTGCCTCAGCCTTTAGTTTGATTTTTCTAGTAATTGAATAACTTCATCATTGTTTAATGATATTTATATAAATTGATTGATTTGATTGATAACTGACGCATAGAAGTTTCATGTGGAAATTGATTTTTGTGTATCCCATCATTATATTTTACATAGTAATGGCTTACTTGTTATGTAAGAAATGGATATTTTTCTTCCTTCATGATGAAGAAATGAGTCCAAGCGATCGCTCTATTTCTCGTATCATTTTAGCCATTGCTACGCTTTTGTGGCCGATAGTTGTACCATTTGCCTATTTAGAATTGTTGAGTTTCAATATAAAACATAAAAAAGATATCGATTTATTAAGAAATCCCACACAAGTCGGAATTGGTGATGATGAAAATTAACTTCAACATCACTTTTTTATATTATCAGGCTGTTTCCACTCTGATAATTCTCGATTGACAGCATTGGCAAAATCTGTAGATACTAACAGTACATTTATATTCCCATTTGCTTGGGTTTGGGAGTTAGTTAGGGCGTAGACAAAACGACGATTAAAATCAGACTTGCCTAAAATCAACTGTTGGGTTTTTTGATTTTTTAGTTTAATATTAATAGTTGCTTGGGGTTGGTCTAGACCAAATTCTGCTACTTGGTTAGCTGGAGTGGATACAGTTCTTTCACTCTTACCCTTAACCAACAAATCCATGAGATAACCAACTATCGCGTCATTTGCAGGTGCTGATACAGGAGATTTTAGCAACCATTTGGGGTTATTAGACTGGGGGTTACGTTCTAAATTTATGCTGAGGTTTTTAGTCTGAACCGTTAGAGACTGCACATCATCTTCTGTGAAAGAGAAAATTTGCTGCTGATTTTCCTTAGCTTCTTCACGTACACTTGCACCCTGAATTTCGTGGAAATACACGAAACCACCTAACCCTAGCGCTAACAATAGCAAAATTAGTGTGTGTTTAGTCATTGGTCAATGGTCAATGGTCAATGGTCAATAGTCAATGGTCAATAGTCAATGGTCAATAGTCATTAGTCATTGGTCATTAGTTAGCACTCAGCACTCTCTCACTCTCTCACTCTCTACTCAGCACTCAGCACTCCCTCACTCCCTCACTCCCTCACTCTCTACTCAGCACGGGCTAAACGCCCCGCTACCGCTAACAGCACTCAGCACTCCCTCACTCCCTCACTCTCTACTCATCACTCACTACTCATCACTCTCATCATCGTCGTTTCCACCAAATAGCGGTGGCGGCGATAAAGGCTAGTAAGGGTAAGAATAACAGAGAAGATAGGGTTAAGAGGTTGGCTTGTGAGGTGGATAGGGTGATACGGCGGTTTTTTGGTTCTTTGGGACGAATTGAGAGAATTTGGTCGTCTTGTTGATTTAGCCAAGTAACTGAGTTGAGAAATACATCTCCATTTAATTGTTGTGGAAATATGTTATCTGTGACGAAATCAGAGTTACCAATTACTACCATTCGTGATTCGGTGGTGGTTTTGTCGGATTTTGGTTCAGCTGGTGGAGTTAACGCAGCTGTGGGAGTGGGGCTGGGTTGAGTTGTTGGGGATGGGGTGGGTGAGGTTGTGGGGCTGGGTTGAGTTGTTGGGGATGGGGTGGGTGAGGTTGTGGGGCTGGGTTGAGTTGTTGGGGATGGGGTAGGTGAGGTTGTGGGGCTGGCTTGAGTTGTTGGGGATGGGGTGGGTGAGGTTGTGGGGCTGGCTTGAGTTGTTGGGGATGGGGTGGGGAGTTTCCTTGTTAAAGCTACACCCAAGGTGAGAGGCCCTTTGAGGTCTTTGTCGGAGTTAAATTGCAAATTTTCGTCTTTGAGGTCACTTTCTGCCCAACTATCGGGATAGGGTTTGGTTTTGAGTAGGGGTGTAGACTGGACTCCGGAGACGGGGGTAATTTCTAATGGTCTGGCTAGGCGATAGAAGGAAGTACCATTACCAAAATCTTGGGTTATTGGGTGTTGTCCATAATCTGTAACTATGGGTGCGGCTGGGCCGAGATTAACACTACTTCTGGAAACATCGACGGCTAGACGGTCATCTAAGCGTACCCCCCATTCTTGAAGTAAGCTGTTGAGGTTGGGGTTAGTACTGGGGTCAATCATGAGTAGGACGTTACCACCACGATTGAGGTAGTCTTGCAAAGCTTTGACTTCGCCATCAAATAATCCCCGTTTAGCGCCTGCGATAACTACGACGTTAGCATCATCGGGAACTTTGGCATTTTCTGCGAGATTCAACGCTGATGAATTATAATTTTTATCTGTTAATGCTTTGATTGCTTGAGAAATTGCACCTTCACCGCTAGTAATTGGGTGTTCGCCATGACCTTGGAGAAAGTACACTTTAGCTGTGCGATCGCTAATAATTTGTTGTAGTTTATTAGTTAACTGAATTTCTGATAGGCGTTCATTAACATTGACTGTTTGCACTAATTGCCGCTTGTTCTCTGATTCTACATAAACTTCACCGTATTCTTTGACTGCAAATTTTTCGGCTATTCCTGGTCTACCTTGAGGATCAACATACTCAAACTGGAATTTGTTGCTTTGACGGCGATAATTTTGCAATAGTTCTTTATCTTGAGAATTTTGTGTGACATCAAACACCCAAATTTTCACTGGTTGCTTGAGGTTACGTACTAGTTGCTGTGATTGGGGTGAGAGGGTAAACAGTTGGGTTTCGGTTAAGTCTGTCCGCACTTGGTAACGAGTACTCAAAAAGTTCACCAATACCAAAATTACTAACACGGCTAGCGTTGCGACTAAAGCGTTAGTGCTAGCTTGAGTCGAACGCCGCCTCCACCAATGACTCTGACGACTTTGCCAAACTACCCACAACCCTATCACGACAACGCCACTGATTATCAACCCTAGAGGAATCACACCCCAAGTATCTGCCACTAACCCCGCAGTTAAACCAGCCACAATCAAAAACAAGCCTAGCCAAATCAGATATATTCCAAGTTGTTTTTTTCCAATAGTCTTCATGTCATTTGTTCCTGTCATTTGTTCTTTGTCACTGTCTCCTGTCACTTGTCTTTACTAAGAGGGTGTTTGAAAAGTCTAAATTAATACCAGCCCCAGCGATTATAAATCGCGCGCCACTTGCTACAAGTCGGGAAACCCGACGACACTTGCTTCAATGGGGGGAACCCCCACAACGCAGTGTCTCCCCAAAGCAGTGGCTTGGCTACACAGACGAAACCTGCCTCCGCAGGTTTGAAATACTTGATTTTGTGTTAGTCCACAGAGGTGGACTTTGTTTGTGTAGTAGCTATTTCTAATCGCCCAAAACTTTTCAAACATCCTCTAATGACTAATGACTATTGACTAATGACTATTGACTAATGACTAATGACTAATGACTAATGACGTTGAAATCTCAGTGCATCAATCGATTGGGCTGTGAGAAAGATACCCAAAAAGATGTAACTAGCAAATAATATGAAAGCGCTGGTGTCAAAAATCCCTTGAATAAAGGTGGTGTAATGTTTCAACAAGGAAAAGTGACCGATGATTTCGCCTACAGAACCGCCTATATTTTTAGCGATTAAATCAATAAATAACAATAATAAAACTAGGGCAAATGTGAGAACAGCCGACAAAATCGTGCTATCTGTTAAGGAGGAAATAAACATTCCTAAAGAGAGAATAGCAGCTGCTAACAAGATTAATCCCAAGTGAGCTAATAAAGGGATTGTAATTGGCATTGGGGGAGTTGCGCCATTAATAGCGATCGCTTCAAATATCAGCAATGGTACAACTAGACTGATAAAAAATGTCAGCACTCCCAATAACTTACCCACGGCGACGGCCCAATTAGTGACTGGTGAGGTGGCTAAAAGTTCCAATGTCCCGCGTTTGCGTTCTTCAGCATACAGTCCCATTGAGAGAATCGGCAGGATAAATAAGAGTAGCCAACCCAGTCGGTCTAAAAATGCGCGGATAAATTCGTAAGGAACATCAATGGGTGGAACTGGTACGCCTAATTGTTGTCCTTGTAAATCTAAATAGGCGACTGAAGGCAAAATTCCATCAGGCCCCAAGAGAATCATCACCAAAAATAATCCAGCCAGGAACCAAAACACGCCAGCGATCGCATATGCTAAAGGCGAGACAAAATAACTCTGTAATTCTCGGCGATAAATGGCAAGAATATTACTCAAAACTATACCCATTTACGCTGCTTCTCCTTCTTTGTCTGCTGAGTCGGCTAGGGATGCCAGATTTTTTTCTTGTGTAGTCAGTTGTAAAAAGACATCTTCTAGGGTAGCGCTAACACGCCGCATTTCATGCAAACCAAAGCCAGCACGAATTAAAGTTGTGGCAATATCTCTTCCTGGTTCGCTGCTTGGTTGGGAAATCACTCGCAGGTAAGCGCGATTTTCTCTGAGGTGATGATTACCAGTAATAGATTCTACCAAACTCACACCAACGACATTTTGCAAGACTTGTTTGGCTAAAGCTATTTCTCCTTCAATTTCGATTTCATAACCTGAGCCACCTGTCAACTGAGTCATCAAATTTTCTGGTGTATTCGTGGCTACTATCTTGCCACCATTGATAATGGCTACACGGCTACAAGTCATACTCACCTCCGGCAAAATGTGAGTAGAGAGAATAATGGTGTGTGTCCCAGCCAGACTCTTAATTAAATTCCGCACATCGATGATTTGTCTAGGATCAAGTCCCACCGTTGGTTCATCGAGGATAATAGCTGGGGGATCATGGACTATGGCTTGTGCTATGCCGACTCTTTGACGATAGCCTTTAGATAACTTGCGGATAATGACGTGGCGTTTATCCTCTAGATTACACCGTTTGATCGCCGCATTGATTTTAGTGATGCGATCTCCTGCTGCTACTCCTTTAATTCGTGTGACAAAATGCAGAAACCCTTCCACAGTCATTTCTGGATATAGTGGCGGTGTTTCTGGTAAATAACCAATACGCTGACGTACCGCCAAAGAATTTTCATGGACATCGCAGCCAGCAATTTTTGCTGTCCCACTACTGGCGGGTAAGTAACCTGCCAAAATTCGCATCGTTGTCGTTTTACCAGCGCCATTCGGCCCCAAAAATCCTAAAATCTCCCCTGGTTCAACGCTGAAAGTCACATCAGTAATAGCTGGGGTGGAACCGTAGGTTTTACTTAGATGTTCAACTTCAATCATCAGTCTGTTGGTGATAAGTTTGCCTTAATGTCCGTGTTGGCATTTTAATTTAGGGTACTCAACAATATTGACATTTTCTCAAGGCTTTTGACTGAGCTGGAGAAAATACATATACTAATCCGATTTGATTTCTGCATCACTCGTAGAGGTAAGGAATTGGGGAACTCGGAAGGAGCAATGGGGACTGGGAAGAAAGAATAAAGGTGTACTGAGTTTTGTATGTGTAATACCAATTTCCTTTAAATGTGAACAGTAGAGACGTTGCAATGCAACGTCTCTACTTAATGTATGTGTATCATTATTAGAGTGAAATGGTATAAGCGCAGGCTACGCCAATAAAAATCAAATATGAGTCCTATAGTCCTATACCAGCACCAAAGAATTGATTTTTCAACGTGATTAATTGCGTCTAAAAAAAAATACTCGGATCAACTTTAAATTAAAATTATTGATATATAAGGATGCAATAGTAAATTTATACATCTTTTGAGGTAGATAAAAATATTGCTAAAGATAGTTTTAACTACTTTTTTTGGGATTAAAAGAATTTTTCTAATAACATTAAATAAATAATTAAAATTTTCTTAACAAAAAGTATGTTTTCGCCCTGGAACATTCCTTACCCTTTAAAGGATTACCCATCAGAGCGCGTAGTTATATACTTTTATAGTGACGAGCGATGGGTTCCGATTAAATACTGCTACTTATCCAAAGCAGTTGAGCTTTACCATAAAATTCTTTTGCTATCAGGAAAGGAGGTTTTAATATTTCCTCCTAATTTAGATCCAAACCTTTTTCAAGAAGATAATAAAAAGGAGTCAGAAAACAGAATTCAGAACTCAGAATACTCTACCCATCAAGGGATAGAGTTTTAATTAGGAAACCCAGTTAAGTGAGACATGAAATCAATGTTTTTAAACGCAGAGGAGCGCAGAGGATTGTCTTTAATTTTGAATTGGAGCGAGGCGACTTGACCTATTTAAGTTGTATGTTTTCCATAATAGGTAGCAAAAGT
Source organism: Nostoc sp. TCL26-01 (assembly GCF_013393945.1). Classification (NCBI taxonomy): domain Bacteria; kingdom Bacillati; phylum Cyanobacteriota; class Cyanophyceae; order Nostocales; family Nostocaceae; genus Nostoc; species Nostoc sp. TCL26-01. Next base: position 6,278,400 of record NZ_CP040297.1, on the reverse strand, counting down.
CAACAGTCCATAATCTAAAAGCTAAGTTGGACTGTTGACTTTTGACAATTGACAAACGAAATATCAGCTTACTTGATCAGGTAATACCAATTCAAAATTCAAAATTAAGAAAGCCTGATTTTACAAGGGTTTCTATATTTGGATTTGTAGCAGATTTTTAGTGAATTGATATAACGACTTTCTGACAGTGCATTAGAGGGTGTTTGAAAAGTTTCAGTAGGTATAAAAATGTCATTCTGACTGAAGCGCAGCGTCAGGAATAATCTAGGTTTTGTGGCACATACCGAGATGTTTTATTCCGCTACGCTGCATTCAACATGACAAACAAACAGACTTTTCCAACGTCCTCTTAGGTATTTTCTATAATTAAGGAGAAATTACGCATAGAATGCAAGTGCAAATACAGCAAATCAAGTTGTCCTGTCTGCATCAAATCTACTAATTGCTCTCCTGAAAGTTTTCTCAATCTTTCTGTACTCACAGCAGAAAAACCTGTTAAAGAGGATTCTTCTCCTGTTTTTAGCTGAAAGGTAGCTTTCATTGGCTCTAGTAAGTCTAACTCTTTGAGTTTCTTACCTAAAAATTGTGTGATTTGAAACTGCTTTTGGTATTCTTTTAAAAATTCTAGAACATTAGTTAAATATTGAGTTTGTTCGCCTTCTGCATCAAAAAACCTTTCTCCTTTGCCTTCTTGGTTCAATCCCTCAAAGGTTTCATCTATACATAGAGTAAAGGTTTGTCCATCATCACTACTAGAGAAGATGAAGGGGTAACGGCGGATGAATGCGGGAATGTATTTGGCATTCCAACTGCCTGTTTCAGTGACAAATTGGTTTTCTTCTTGCTTAACGCCTAAAATAGCGATCGGCATGATTTCTGCTTCACTTTCGACAAAAACGATCGCATAATCATTAACTGCATTGGCAAACTCAACTGCCATCAAGGGAACAGAATTGATTTGACGAGCAAAGCCATAGTCTGAACCTTGTTTTAATGACCAATCTTTGTGGCGTTCTTTGGAAATGGGGACGACTTGTTCGTAAATCAGTAATTGTTTAGTCATGACTATTTATCCATGCTTTTGTTAATCACTCAGGAATTATACCAGTTATTAATTGTTGATTCGTAATTTGTAATACCATGTAGCAATCTGTAAGAGATTATCGCTAAATCGACTTCTGATCAAGGGTTTCAGTATTTAAATCCGTTGTCTGATATGAGTTAATTAGTATTAATTTAATCTTTATTTAATATTAGAAAGGGAGCAAATTTACTGTTTCCTTGTTAGTGACGCTAATTGCTCTGACTATCACCACAATCTACTGGCGATCGCCTCTGTTGAGATCCAAGTAGCCAGTCACAGCGTATTCTTATACAAAATAGGATTCCTATATATGAAATTGTGGTTAGGACTAATTCTCAGTTTTATCGGGCTATTCTTGAGTATTTGGATTGTTATTCCGGCTCCGAATTTTACTTTGTTACCGCTAGCTGTAGGTAGCCCAGAAATTAGCCCCATATTGATCATTGGTAACTCAATCGCTCTATTATTATCATTTTCTCAGTCTAAATATTTTCTGCTCAGTCGCATAGCAGTCAGTTGTAGTTTGCTCGCCCTAATTCTGAGTTGCATTCCCCTATGGCAACTGCCAACTACTATCCAACAGGCACAGACGCAAATGCAAGCTGTATTAGGAAATTGGCAAATTCCGGCTGATTTACAAGCCAAAATGCGCCCTCGTCCCTTTGTCTTAGCTGACTTATTTACGGGATTGGCAAAACCCAAAGTCCGCCAGTCTAGCCACACCTTTGCGGCTGCTGACGGTACACCCCTAAGTTTAGAGATTTATCAACCTATGGTAACAGGACGTTATCCAGCGATCGCTGCTATTTACGGCGGTGCATGGCAGAGGGGTAAACCAACACAAAATGCCAGATTTAACAGCTACATTGCGGCTCAGGGATATACTGTAGTTGCTATTGATTATCGTCATGCTCCTCGTTATCGCTTTCCTGCCCAACTACAAGATGTGGCAGCAGCTTTGCAATTCATGATTCAACAGGCAGAAACTTACGAAATTGACCCAACACGGATTGCTGTCATTGGTTGGTCATCTGGAGGGCATTTAGCAACGTTGGCAGCATATCAGTTAAATAATATCCCCATTCGCGCTGTCATTAATTACTATGCTCCGACAAACTTACTTCAAGGATATACAGATCCGCCATCACCTGATCCCATCAATACCAAAGCTGTTTTACAAGCCTTGTTAGGCGGTTCTCCAGAGCAAGTACCCACACTCTATCAAGAGGCATCACCGATTAATCATGTTAAACCCAATCTACCACCGACACTACTTATATATGGCGATCGCGATCATCTAGTAAAATCCATCTTCGGACAGCAACTATATCAGCGTTTACAGGCGACAGGTAACAAAGCTATCTTCCTGAAAATCCCCTGGGCAGAACACTCCTTTGATGCAGTATTTAACGGTATGGGTAATCAAATCGCTTTGTATCATATTGAGCGTTTTTTAGCATGGGCATTGAGGGATGGAGAGTAGGTCATATTTTGTACTAAGCGACTGTAAGTCGCAGCTACACAGACAAAACCCGCCTACGCGGGTTAAAACCCTGATTTTACTTTCTTTGATTAGAACTTGATATCAGAACGCTTGGAAAGTAATCAAAAGGTGGCTATACTCCGAGTTATGTACTGATCGCTATCATCAAGTCTCTGAATGGAGAGTTTACCTACTGCTGATGTTTCACTTTTAACTAAAATTGCCCAGCGTGACCAATCAGCGCTATCTGCTCTTTACGATCGCTATGCCAAAATTATCTATGCGATCGCTTTCAAAAGTCTGCAATCTGTCGAAGAAAGTGAAGAGGTGGTTTTAGATGTGTTTGCTCAGGTTTGGCGGATTGCTGAACGCTACGACACTCAAAAAGGCAGAGTTGACACTTGGTTATTTACCTTAGCACGCAGTCGTATTCTGGATCGTCTACGGAAATTACAACGAACTTCTCCAGCTAATACTCTGTCTATGGATGCAGCCGAGATTCAACCCAAAGCTGATAACGTCAATTTGTTTGAGGAAGTCGTAATTGCGGAACGTCGTAGTCGAGTGATGACAGCGATAAAAAATCTACCCACTGAACAAAAACTGGTGATTGAATTAGCATATTATCAAGGGCTAACTCAGAGTCAAATTGCCACCAAGACTGGCATATCGCTAGGTACAGTCAAAACGAGAATTCGGTTAGGATTAAACAAGTTGAAGTCTATTCTCAATAGTGAGCAAGACTGGTAACAACTGGAGAGTAGGAAGTTATACTAAACGCTAATGACGCACATCAACACTGAAAACTACTGCTTTTGTGAGTTAGCTCCCCTTTATGCCCTCGACTTATTAGATGAACGAGAGCAAATTTGGGTAGAACAGAAATTAGCAGAATGTCCAGAATTAGCCGAAGAGTTAGCCGAATATCAGTCTGCGGTGACAGCTATTGCCTACGATACTCCTCATGTCCCCATTGCTATAGACCTAAAAAATCGCTTATTTGCACGTCTAGAATTAGACAATCCTGAACCTCAAGCTGTAGATCATCCTATCCCTGACTCGCCATTTTTTGCCGTGCGATCGCAAGAGTTAAATTGGCAACCTCATGACACTCCCGGTGTCTCTATCGCTATCATACACACTGATGAAGTCAAGCGCGAAATTATCGGTGTATTCCGTGCTGAAGCTGGTGTCTATTATCCTATTCACCGTCATGCAGCGATTGAAGAAATTTATCTCCTCTCAGGCGACTTGGTAGTTGACAATCAGGTTTACGGGCCAGGTGATTACATCCGTTCTGAACCAGGTTCAGTCCATAGCCCTCATACTAATAGTGGCTGTATGTTCTTTTTTCACACCTCAATGGATGATGAATATCCCCAGAGAATCCCCAGCCTAGTGACTTCCAACTAAAAAAATATACAATCGCTTTGGTGAGCAGGGGAAGCAGGGGAGGAAAAATCCCATGATCATATTTGCTCTCACCCATTGAATATTTTATTTTCTGGAAGTCCTCTACAAGTTTAAACCCAGGTGCTTTTGCAAGGCTTGGCGCATGATATCTACGGGTATATTGTCTTGCTGCAACCAGATTTTTAAAGCGGCAACTCCTTGCTGAACTAGCATTTCTAAGCCGTCAATGGCAATTGCTCCTTGTTGTTTCGCCTGTTGGAGAAATTTTGTTGGTTGAGGAATATAGATCAAATCATATGCGATCGCACCTGTGGATAAATTTGCCATTTCATCTGCATTCACAGGTGATTCATCGACTTTGGGATACATCCCGATGGGTGTTGTATTCACTAACAGGTGAGTTTGCGGGATGAGTCTTGACAAATCATCCCATGTATGGGTTTCTAAAATTTCAGCTATGGGTGAATTTTCCCAACTGCGGCGAAATTCTTCTAACTTTGGGAAATTCCGCCCTACTACATGAATTTCGGCAAAGCCCAATTGCTGACAACCTGCAACTACAGCCCTAGCTGCGCCTCCATTCCCTAAAATGACTGCTATTTTCTCACTCCAATCTTGTTTGTAGGTGGTTTGCAAAGGAGCAATAAATCCTTCTATGTCTGTATTCGTTCCCACCCATTGCTGATTTTGACGGCTAACTGTATTAACTGCACCTATAGTTTGCGCCAAGGGAGTAATTTCTGCCAGGAGGGGAATGATTGTTTGTTTGTGAGGAATTGTCACATTAAAACCGATAACACCAACAGCCGCCAAGCCAGCGATCGCTATTTCTAATTTATCTGGTTCAATGGGGAAAGGAATATAGGTATAGTCTAATCCTAGTTGAGCGATTGCGGCATTGTGCATGACCGGTGAAAGCGAATGTTCCACCGGATATCCAATTACTCCTAATAGTTTAGTTTTGCCAGTTATCATGTTGTTAGTCATTGGTCATTAGTCAATGGTCATTAGTCAATGGTCAATGGTCATTAATCAAAGGTAGGGTGTGTTACGGCTGTGCAAGAATTTGGGAGTTTGAGAAAGTAAAAATGAGCCGTAACGCACCATGTTTCTCGGTGCGTTAAGCGTTGCCATAACGCACCCTACTGGCTACTACTTAAGGAAATTATTACAAACCGAATAGTTGAGAAATTGTCGGTAATAGTTTGTTAGCTGATTCCAGCAAATTAGCAACAGTGGGTAAGCCAGAGAATATCCCTTTTAACATCGTGAGGGCTGTCTTTGCCGTCTTTTGCTTGGTGGGTTCTTGAGGATTATTCCCGGCTTGTGCTAAAGCTTTTACCTGTGCTAAAGCCTCGGCTTTGTCTTCATCAGATAAATCTGAGGACTGGGAAATTGCCGCTTGTAATTGTGTGAGTAATTCTTTAATTCCTGGTTGGTCACTATCTGAAGAATCAGGTAACTGATTAATGGCAATATTAACATTACCGCTAATTGTTCCCAGATTAGCAATAGAACCACTGCCAGCAATACCGCTAACATTTGTACTGCCTTGAATATTGATGCCGCTAATATCTGACACTTTGTTATCTCCTTCTATATGATATTTGGGCTGCTTGAGAGCAGTATTCACCATATTTGTTAAATCACGAATATAACTATCTTTTTCTTCCAATCGTAATTGCTGACTCTGAGACAAAGCTTTGAGTTGATTATAGTCATCAAAATATTCTGCACTCAGTTGAGATTTATCAATTCCTTCCGCAGTTTTGGCACGGAGTAAGAATTTATCATCGCCGCGTTTCTCCATTGCCACAATTTCTAACTCGGCTTCGGGATGGTTGGCTGCGAGGTTTTTAAAAGCAATGGCAATGGCGCGGGGGTCAACGCCTTGATTATGGTAAAGATCGAGGGTGTCAAAAATTGGTTGAATAAAGTCGGCAAAGTCTCCGTCTTGGAATACTTCTTGGTGATTATCTGGTTTGCGGAGGGGATCGGGGTTGGTTTTGGTGGGTAAGCGCATGAAGACATATTCACACCTCACACCCTGTAATTTAGTTGTATTTGTGATTCCCCAGTCTTCAATGAATGCACCCGTGAGGGTTGCACCTGTTAAATCAGTTGCGTCTAGTTGGGTTTGTTTGAGTTTGGCTCTGGATAAATCCGCATCTTGCAAATTTGCTTCACTGAGGTCAGCGCCAATGAAGCTAGCATCTGCTAAGTTTGTTGATTGTAAGTTGATACCCCGTAGGTTTTGACGGTCGAAGTTTTTGTCTTGTCCTTGTCCTGTAGTTAGCAGTTGACGTACTTGTGAGTTTTGCAGATAAGTTGAACCTGGGCGAACACGGTCAAGCATTTTAACTTGATGCCAACGAGTACGAGTAAGGACAGCGTTGCGGAAGTCTGTACTTTTGAGCGTGGCTTGGGAGAAATCAGCATTGGTTAAGTTAGTGTTACGAAAGCTTGTACCACCAGTAGCTGCGAAGGCAATGGAAACATTACGAATTAGAGAATATTTCTCGTTTCCTTTCATCGCTTGCCAAGCGATGTAAATGTTCAATAGTATTCCGGCGAAGGCGAAGGCTCCAGATCCGGCGACGGTGAAGACGAAGGCTCCGCCGACAGCTCCCACGTCTCCGAGGACGGCTTCGGCGACGGCTTCGGCGACGGAGACGGCGAAGGCTCCGGCGACAGCTCCAGCGACAGCTCCGACGACGGTGAAGACGAAAGCTCCAGCGAAAGCGAAGGCTCCGGCTCCAGCGAAGGCGACGGCTCCAGCAAAGGCGACGGCTCCGGTTCCGGCAACGGCAAAGGCTCTGGCTCCGGAGTTGGTGACGGTGACGACGGCGACGGCGACGGCGACGGCGACGGCGAGATATCCTAAACCAGATGTTAATCCTTGCCGAATGGTTAGGAAGAAGAAGGGAATCAACATGATTAAAGCAACCCAACCGATGATCTGGTTCTCTTGATTGGATGAGTTAACTATCAGCCACACTATGTAACCATTCATAGCCCAGAGGAATCCCGACAGTCCTGACAATAAGAACGAGACAAGAAATAAACCAATTTCCCAACGGCGTTGCAGTCCTGCTTTGGCGTGACTGAATTTTGCACCCGTCAAATTAGCACCGCTAAAGTTTGCGCCTCGAATATCGGCATAGCTAAAGTTTGCACCTACAAGGTCTTGTCTACCCTTAAAGTTGCGTCCTCGGAGATTTTGACCGGAAAAGTCTAAAGCCATGTGTAATTTTACGGGGTTGAGCAAATTCTACTACACGCTTTAACCTGTAAATTCAGAAATGGTTAGATATATTTGTTAATTGAGGCTCAAATACTCATCGTCAAGTATTCAAGACTCATCGCTGAGGTTCAAAAACTCACTCACGAGATTCTGATACTTGCTTGTGAGTATTCAAGACTCATTCATGAGATTTTGATATTTGCTCACGAGTATTTAAAACTCACTCACGAGATTCTGATACCTGCTCACGAGTATTCAAGACTCATTCACGAGATTCTGATATTTGCTTGTGAGTATTCAAGACTCATTTACGAGATTCTGATACTTGCTCGTGAGTATTTAAGACTCATTCATGAGATACAGCGATTTTCATGCCGATGAAGTACACCTGTCTAGTCCAGAGATCGTAGGGGCGGGTTAAGTGAGATATTGGTGAATCATGTCAGCATATCTGTTAACCCGCCCCTACTGCTTGTGAGAAATGCGGGTAGCCTCTGTTGACTAAAAATTATGTACTTCACTTAACTGAGAAACGCTGTAAGGATTTATTGTCTAATTTTGAATTTTGAATTTTGCGGAAAGTTGCGTGCGGTGAATCCAGCCTTGTAGCCGGGTTTCCCACCGTAGGGGACTGGTGAACCCGGAGGGGGGTTTCCCCCGCCCGGCAAACTTTTCAAGACGAATTTTGAATTGATTCTCTCCTTCCCTACATTACAATTATCAAAAGATACTTAACATTTCTTTAAAATATGTCAGTAATTACAGCCCCCTCGACAACTCCTATTCCAGGACAATATTGGCAGTGGCGAGGGCATAAAATTTATTATGTTCGTGCGGGGAAAAGAGAAGGGAAATGTCCGCCACTGCTGTTGGTACATGGATTTGGTGCTTCTACAGATCACTGGCGTAAGAATATCACAGGATTGTGTGATGATTTTGAAGTATTTGCGATCGATCTTTTGGGGTTTGGACGTTCGGCTAAACCTAAATTGCAGTATGGTGGGGATTTGTGGCGCGACCAGATACATGATTTTATTAGTGAAGTAATTGGTCACAAAGCAGTTTTAGCGGGTAACTCTCTGGGGGGTTATGCTTGTTTGTGTGTCGCCGCCCAACATCCTGATAGTGTGGCTGGTGTGGTGTTACTCAATAGTGCTGGGCCATTTAGCGTCACTCAACCGACATCGGAACCAGAAGCTTTACAGTCACAAATTCAGCCACCCAAACAACCCTCAGCTTTACAAAAACTTCTGGGTGATGGTGTGAAGTGGATGTTTGGGCAACCCTTCGCACAGTTTTTGTTATTTCAATATGTGCGACAAGGTTGGGTAATTCGGCGAACTTTAGAAAAAGTTTATTTAGATAAAACTGCTATCACAGATCAATTAGTAGCAGAAATTGCTCGTCCTGCTTACGATGCGGGTGCTTTAGATGTATTTGTTTCTGTTTTTAGCACACCCCAAGGCGAGAAAGTTGATGTGTTATTGAAACAATTAACTTGTCCTTTATTGCTATTATGGGGAGAGGCTGATCCTTGGATGAATGCGAGAGAGCGATCGCAAAAGTTTCGGTTATATTATCCTCAATTAACAGAACATTTTCTCAAGGCTGGTCATTGTCCTCATGATGAAGTCCCAGATCAAGTTAATCCACTTTTACGAGATTGGGTATTGTCAGGAATTAGGGGGTCAATACTACTCGGTTAAGAATATTTGTAGCTACACAGCACTCTTCATTTAACTATCTACGTGTGTAACGATGCTTCACACCTATGGGAAAATATTCGCGATCGCCCATTGGTGCTAAGGCTACCTGTGGCATTTGGTATTCTGGGGGAACGTAGTTGGCAAACTCACTATTTAGTCGCAATAGTTGGGTGAGAATTGATGATGCTATGGTTTGGCGCTTATCTTCACTCTCTTCTATTCCTGGTGCTAATTCCACAACCACAGATAAAAATCTGTTTTTGTCAGCATCTTCTTTGACTTGTAAGACAAATTTACCAGTTACCCATTCTTGAATCACTGGTTGTTCTAAACCGACAGTCACATTTTCTGGATAGATATTCGCGCCAAAATAGGAGACGGTAAAATTAGAACGTCCGAAAACGTAGACGAAGGGTAACTTATGTACACCTCTGGAAGTCAGGGTTGCTAATGGGTTAAATCCCCAGTTGGATAAAAACTGGAGCATGGCATCATAGGTAATGATGCCGCCAGTGTCTAAGATGTTGTAACGAATTAAAGGAATGCCGTTATTGCCGGAAAATAGTAGTTGATGATCTTCGATTTCAAAAAAGCGGCTCACTGGGTCATACTGTACAAGTGTAGGTAAGCGAGATTCACCAAATAAAGCTTTGGCTGCTTCGGGATTTTGAGACAAAAAACGACGAATGCAAATACTTAAAGGCGTTTCATTTCCCAACACACCTGCGTCGGCTGTACCATAGAGTGATGCTGAATCGTAGCAGGGATTTTGGGAACCCATTCTTTCCCCAACTAAACTCCGCCATTCTTCACTAAATACCTCACCCGCCATCACCAGTTTAATTTGATAGCGTTGCCACTCCACACCACGCGCAACACCTGTATCAATCACATCTTTGAGGAATGGTGGATATCCCAAGAGTATTACCTGCTCAAAATTTCTCCCAAGTTCTTGTACGACGCGCAAGATTTCTTCTTTATTGTTCCCCGGTGTAATTACAGTGATGGGATAACCTTTACTCGCCAGATAGCGACAGCAGCTAGTAGTAAACATTCCCCCTACCCAAGTACCTAGAGTGAAACAAATTACTGCGAGGGTGCGTCTGGTGTCAGTAAAAAAACTATCGTGAAAAATTTGCTCAAAGCGGGTGGCTATTTGCAACTCATCGGTGAAGAAGCGAGGCCAAAATGTGGGTTTACCTGTAGAACCAGAGGAGGCAGCTATCATATCACAATCTGATAACTGTCCATTGCGGCACAAGTCAGTTAAAGGATAATGGGAAATGTAATTTTCTTTAGCGATCGCTGGTAATCTCTGAAAATCTTCTAAAGTTTGAATAGCATGAGGATTAATCTGTCTCTGGGCCAAAAAAGCTTTGTAAGCAGGTACGCTAGCTGCGACATCATGAAACAAACTCAAAACGGTTGATTCACTAGAAGTATTGAGATGCTGTTCTAGCAAACTTTCTAAAGGGGTAGATACAAAATCTTCCCAAGCCTGAATTATTTTTTTCATAGTCAATAGTCAATAGTCAATGGTCAATGGTCAATAGTCATTAGTCATTGGTCATTTATTGGTCAGCACTCCCTCACTCAGAACTCAGCACTCTCTCATTCCCTCACTCCCTACTCAGCACTCAGAACTCAGCACTCATCACTCCTTAGATTTCGTAAATGACACTACATCAGTTGTAGTAATTTATAAAAACCCCCATCTATACCTACAGCACCATGCAAGTCTATTGCAGTAAGCAACACGCCAATAATGGCAGTAATCGTTTTTGTATCCACTGTGGTGAACCTATGCCTTTGGGTGTTGGGCAAGTTGTGGATAATCGTTATCGCATCATACATCAGTTGGGGCAGGGTGGCTTTGGGCGGACTTATTTAGCAGAAGATATAAAAAAAGCTAATCAAACTTGTGTGTTGAAAGAATTTGCACCGCAAATAGAACAACAACAAGATTTACAAAAAGCGCAGGAATTGTTTGAACGGGAAGCCAATGTCCTGAAAAAACTCCAACATCCCCAGATTCCCCGTTTTCATACCTCCTTACAAGTGAAGATTGGCAGTAAAGATTTATTTTTATTAGTACAAGACTATGTAGAGGGCGATAATTTTTATCAAATATTAGAAAAGCGTCAAAGTCAGGGTAAGACTTTTACTGAAGAGGAAATTATTACTCTGCTAGAACAGATTTTACCTGTTTTATCTTATATTCACTCTCTAGATGTAGTGCATCGTGATATCTCTCCTGATAATTTGATTTGGCGGCGTGCTGATAATTTACCTGTCTTGATTGATTTTGGGGGTGTGAAACAATTACCAGCTTCTCAAGGTTTTTGGTTCACTAAATTGGCTGGGAATAATACTTTGCTCGGTAAAAAAGGTTACGCACCAGAAGAACAAATTCGCCAAGGACAGGTATTTATCAACAGTGATTTGTACTCGTTGGCGGTGACGGCGTTAGTCTTACTCACAGGGAAAGAACCACAAAAACTATACGACACCTATCAAGGTATCTGGCGCTGGGGGAAGGAAATTAATGTCAGCATTAAGTTAGAGTCGGTGTTAAAAAAGATGCTGGCATATAAACCGAGCGATCGCTATCAAAATGCTACTCAAGTTCTGCAAGATTTACCCTCGACATCGGTGACTAAAGCACCAAGTACTCATCTTACCAAGATTAAAACGATGGTGGTTGCCCCTGGGGGTAAAGCTATCGCTGCTGTCAGCAAAATTCATCACCGCACAAAAGCTGTATCACAAAAGTTACCTATGCCTATGTGGCTACGTCCTTTTGCTGTCAGTCTAGGGGGAACAGCTTTAGTGATTTTAACTGGTGCGGGTACTTGGGCTTTGGTAACTTCTGTGGTGCGGAGTGTCTCTTCTATCACTCCACCATCAATTTCTTTACCCCAAATCCCATCCTTACCTAATCCTTTTGCTAAACCAGTCAGTGACAAAAATAAAAATACTAGTAGCGAAGTTCTCTCTCGTCGTCAACAGCTAGAAATTCCCGAAGGATTTTTTACACAGACAGTAGATAGTTTATTTTATGCTCAAAAACCAGAGTTAAAAGGACGCAGCCTCACATCTAAGCCAGAAGATGCTGGTTTAAGAGATGAATGGTACGTTGTCGCCGGAGATTTTTTAAATAAAATAGAGCAAGCCAACCTCAGTACAGCAGCTCGCCAAAAACTAGGTAACTATACTCAAAAAGATTATGAAAAATGGAGACGACAAGCACGTTCTGGACAACTGGGAAATTACACAATTAGTCAAATAAATAAAGACACTAACGAAAAGTTTGATCGGTTGTTTCCTGGTCAACAGCGTGGGAAACTGAATCAACAAACCTTCGGTCAAATCTGGTATGCGATCGCATCTGATCAAGTGAGTAAAGCTAAGTCAAAGAAATGAAGGAGTAGTGAGTAATGAGTGCTGAGTGCTGAGTGAGGGAGTGCTGAGTGCTGAGTGCTGTTAGCGGTAGCGGGGCGATGAGCCGCGTGCTGAGTGATGAGTCGGAAGTTGGAGAGTACTGACTAATGACTAATGACCATTGACCAATGACCATTGACTAATGACTATTGACCAATGACCAATTTATATTGTTCAAAAGGGCATGAAAATTCCCCTGGAAGTCGTTTTTGCCTGAAGTGTGGGGAAAATTTAGTGGATAATTATCTCGGTGGGAGTATTCAACCAGGGTTAATTTTAGGCGATCGCTATTTAATTGTACGTCAAGTTGGACAAGGAGGATTTGGACGTACTTATCTGGCTGAAGATGTGAATCGTTTCCGGGAACTTTGTGTTTTAAAAGAGTTTTCACCCCAAGTGCAAACAGCCTATGTTTTACAAAAGGCAGAGGAATTGTTTCAACGGGAAGCTAGTGTTCTCTACAAGTTACAGCATCCCCAAATCCCCAGGTTTCGAGAATTATTCCGCGTCAATATCGCAGGTAAAGAATATTTATTTCTCGTCCAAGATTATGTAGAAGGACAGAATTATAGTTATTTATTAAATGAAAGAATTAAGCATGGTTTGCGGTTTACAGAAGCTGAAGTTAAGCAACTGTTGCAGCAAATTTTGCCTGTTTTAGAATATATTCACTCTCTGGGTGTAATTCATCGGGATATCTCCCCAGATAATTTAATTCTCCGCAATTCTGACCAATTACCAGTATTAATTGACTTTGGTGGTGTCAAGCAGGTTGTCGCTGTTGTTGCTTCTCAATATTATCAACCCGGTGTATCCGCATCTCCTCCAGCTGCTACCTTACTAGGTAAGATCGGATTTGCACCCCCAGAACAAATGCAAACGGGTTCGGTGTCTCCCCACAGTGATTTGTATGCTTTGGCTGTGACAGCATTGGTTTTACTCACAGGTAAGCAACCCCAAGAATTAATCGATAATTATAATCTGTCTTGGCAATGGCGGCGAGAAGTTAGTGTGAGCCAAATGTTAGGACAAGTACTAGATAAAATGTTAGCTCCTAGACCGGGCGATCGCTATCAGTCAGCCCAACAAGTTTTGCAAGCACTCAACCCCGCACCAGTAAGTTATCCCCCGACTCAACCCCCCATCTATACCCCAGAACCAACATCGGGAACGGTTGCTGTCTCTCCAACTCCCCCACCTCCCTTACCTCCCCCACAAAAAACTTGGTGGACACCAACAAAAATTTTCGTCACCGCATTAGTATTAACTAGTACGGCTGGGTTAGTTTTGTGGGGACTTAATCAAGGCGATCGCAACCCTATCACTGTTAATCCTACACCCACCCCCACCCCAACTATTACTCAACCCACCAATCCCCTAGATAAGTACTCCCCAGAGGAACGACGACGTAAACAAAGATTAAGCGATCGCCGTCAACAGTTGGGGATAGATGGTAACTTTTATATTAATTTAGTCAATGAAATATTCTGGGACAAAAACCCCAGTTTACGCGGACGTACTCTCAGCGATGGTGTAGAAGATGAGAGTTTGCGGGCGCAATGGGATCAAACAGCCAGTGATTTGCTAGATAAACTGACACCACTGAGTACCAAAGCGCGCCGACAACTAGGTACTTACACTGCCGCAGAACGCGATCAGTGGAAGGTGGAAGTTAACCAAATCAATGTGGGTAGTCGTTCTTTATACGATTTAGGCGATGCGCCTTTCTTCAAAGCTTTTCCCCAAGAAAAAGGTAAAAATTTTATTGATCAACCCATCGGGCAAATTTGGCACGCCTTTGTCAGTGATAAACTCAGTGCTATTCAAGCAGGTAGCGCTTTCCAAAAGATTGTTTTTGACTCAGGTGCGACAAGCAAAACAGTCAGTGGTACTCTTAAACCGACTAATGGTAAAGTTTTTATTGCTGATTTAGCTCAAGACCAATCTTTAGAACTCACACTCCAAGCTAATCCTAAAGTTCTACTCTCAGTTTACTCACCCTCTGGCAAAATCATCTTTTTAGAAGATTCATCTGAACGCAGTTTATCCGTTCAACTCCCGGAATCAGGCTTCTACGAGTTCGTTGTCGTCTCCACTGCATCCGCAACCGCAGATTATCAACTGACTCTCACAGTCGAAAATCCCACCCCACCACCAGAACTGACACCCACACCCACAGAAACTAGCACACCCACACCAACCCCCACAGAATCACCCACAGAATCACCTACCCCCATCCCGACACCTACGAATTAATATTCAATTCCTGGCTGTGCTTTAATATTTTGATCCCGAAAAGGGTGCTTAATCAGAGTCATTTCTGTGACTAAATCTGCACGCTCAATCAGTGCGGCTGGTGCGCCTCTACCAGTGAGGATCACGTGTTTAGTCGCTGGTTTTTGTGCTAAACCCGCTAGTACATCCTCGACTTGCAGATAACCCATTTTCAAGGCAATATTAATTTCATCTAACAGTACTAGCTGAAAATTTGGGTCGCGGATGAATTCTAATGATTTATCCCATGCGGCTTGGGCTTTGTCAAGATCGCGATCGCGGTCTTGGGTTTCCCAAGTAAAGCCTTCCCCCATTGCGTGAAACTCGATTTGATCTTCCCAATGGCTAAACACTGTTTTTTCCGAGGGTTCCCACGAGCCTTTGATGAATTGCACGATCGCTACCTTATACCCATGACCAAGCGATCTCAATACCATACCTAATGCTGCTGTAGTTTTACCTTTACCGTTACCCGTGTTAACAATAATTAATCCTTTTTCGGGTACGGCTTGTGCTATGCGGCGCTCTTGTACTTCCTTGCGGCGCTGCATTTTTTGACGGTATTGCTCATCAGAAAGGTTTTGGGTTGATGTCATTATTTCATCAATCAAACGCTCAATTTCCTTATCTGATTCTAATGCTTCTGGTGTATCGTTTGTCATTAAAGTCATCAGGAGAAGAAAATAAATGTTACAACTGATAGGAATAGGGGATAGGGGATAGGGGATAGGTGATAGGTGATAGGTTAGAAGTTTCTTGAGTTGTAGTGAGTTTTGTCAAAAATCAAATAAGTACCTAAACAAAATTAATTACACATATCGTCTTCCTGTAACCTGTAACCTGTAACCTGTTCCCTCTCTTCCACAAATGAATTTAATTTTGTGCGACTACTTACGAGTCCTATAGAAATGTGGCGTTCAAGATTTAGTTGGTTAACTGCTAGTTTTTCTAACCTGATATCTTGTTAGATTCAGTTTATTTGTGTGTTATTCATGTCTAATCAAATTACACTGAAAAATATTGATAAAATCCTCACATTCTTAACATTATTTTCCAGTCAAGATGCGCAATTATATGCGATAAACATTGAACCATTAACTTTAGACCCCTATCACTATTCTCCAGAATTCAATATATTTATCACCGCACTCAGCCAAGAAAACTTCGTGATTCCCTTTGATTGGCTAACTTGGCGAAGTGAAGCTATGAGTTTTGTAACTGATCCAAAAAGACTAAATCTAGCTGATATTTCTACAATACAGAAATTATGCAGTTATCACGTTCGCCAAGAACGTTTTTGTAGTGGTCATTTGGCAAAAATGATCGATAATGGTCACTTTCTGACAATCTTGCAAAGATTGCAAGTAATCCGTACGACTTTCATCTGAAAAAATACTAGCCTCTAGTCCCTAGTCTCTAGCCTCTAGTCTAGTTAAGATTAGAGTCGCGTGTTTACTATTTGGGAGTCTCTACCTTGGCAAAACATTTAGGGAAGAAAATTGCACCTGTACCCATGTCCACTGATGTGAGTGTGGTTGATTTGATTGATAATTATTTTACCGCTTACAACTCAGCACGTTTGCGGGAAGTCTGTCAACTGCTGAGTCGTGATGTCCTCCAGGATGGTGTGACGGTGGGAGTTAGTCTTTCTGGGGCGATGACACCGGCTGGATTTGGTGTGTCTGCACTTGCACCCCTAATTCGTAACGGTTTTATCGATTGGATGATTAGCACTGGTGCAAATCTTTACCATGATATGCACTACGGTTTGGGTTTTGAGTTATTTGCGGGGAACCCGTTTTTAGATGATGTCAAGTTGCGTGATGAAGGGACTATCAGAATTTATGACATTATCTTTGGTTATGATGTCTTGTTAGAAACCGATGCTTTTATCCGTAAGGTGTTGCAAGCAGAACCTTTCCAGAAACGGATGGGAACGGCTGAGTTTCATCACTTATTGGGTAAATATGTCTACGAGGTTGAGAAGCAATTAGGGGTGAAAAATTCTTGCTTGCTAGCTACAGCTTACGAGTATGGCGTACCTATCTATACATCCTCCCCCGGTGATAGTTCGATAGGGATGAACGTAGCCGCTTTAGCGTTAGAAGGTTCTCAGTTGATTATAGATCCAGCGATTGATGTGAATGAGACGGCAGCGATCGCCTACAATGCCAGAGAAGGAGACGGTAGAAGTGCAGCTGTAATTCTCGGTGGTGGTAGTCCGAAGAATTTCTTACTACAAACCCAACCACAAATTCACGAAGTTTTGGGATTAGAAGAACGGGGACACGATTTCTTTGTGCAATTTACTGACGCACGTCCCGATACTGGTGGTCTATCGGGTGCGACTCCCTCGGAAGCTGTCAGCTGGGGTAAGATTGACCCAGATGAATTACCCAGTACCATCGTCTGTTATACAGATAGCACGATCGCTCTACCTCTAGTAACAGCATATGTCCTCAACCAATGCTCACCTCGTCCCCTCAAGCGCCTGTACGATAAGCGTGAAGCATGGTTAGAAAAACTCCGCCTAGACTATTTAGCAGCCAAAGATCAACCGACTGAGAAAGTTACTACCAATGGCGAGGTAGCAACCTATCCCTGTGGTACACCTATTCGCAAGTAGTTTTTTGGGGGAGTAAGTGGTGAGTGAGGGAGTGGGGGAGTGAGGGGTGCAGGGGTGCAGGGGAGAAGAAGAAATGCCAATGACCAATGACCAATGACCAATGACTATTCCCTCCCTCCACCAATGAATTTAATTTTGTGCAACTACTTATGACTCATATTGTCGTCATTGCGGCTAGGCTGGATATTGATTGTTGACAGGTACTTTCTCCTGTAATCTTCATTTGCACACCACGAACAGGGGCCAGGGTGACTCCCCGACGGCGGGGTACTTCTGGTTTACTATCTGCTAGGGTGAGTTGATAACGTGATAAAACTGTTGCTAAAACTAGTTTCATCTCAAACAAAGCTAAAGCTTCACCTAAACAACGTCGAACACCACCACCAAAGGGGATAAATTCATAAGGAGAATATTGACGTTCTAGAAAACGTTCTGGTTTAAATTGTTTTGGTTGTGGATATAAGTCTTCCCGTTGATGAGTCAGGTACATACAGCCGACTAGGATGGTATCTGGCTCTAATTTATGCCCCAGTAGTTCTACAGGTTCTTGTACAACTCTGGGAAATGTTAACATAGCGACAGGATGAATCCGCAAGGTTTCATTACACACAGCTGTGAGATAAGGTAAGCGGAAAATGTTCATGGGATCTGGGGAATCTCCCAGGGTGGCAAGTTCTTGCAGCAGTTTTTCTCTAACTTCCGGCTGTTTGTGAATCCAATATAATGCCCATGACATAGCTGTAGCTGTGGTTTCATATCCAGCAAATAGCAGAGTCATCAATTCATCACGCAATTCCTGATCTGTGAGAGGATTACCAGCTTCATCCTGAGATGACATCAGTAAGGAGAGGATATCGATCCGATCTGTGTTATTTTCTGCACGACGTTCGGCAATTTCAGTATAAATCAACTCATCTAGTTGCTGGCGATCGCGCAAAAATTTTCCCCAAGGACTCAAATAGCCTAAATCTTTTTGTAAGTTGGGGAAGAACAGGAAACTGGAAGTTAAGGGTGAGCGAAACAAATCAGCCATTGCAGCCAGTTTTTGCTTGAGTGCTTCACCTTTTGCTCCTTCATGAACACCGAAAACAGTTTTTAAGATAACTTGTAAGGAAATATCTTGTGTAGCATTACGAGTTATAAAAGTTTGATTTTTTGGTAACTGACTCCACACTTTTTCTGTAATATTTTGAATTAGCTCCCCATAAGTTCGCATCCGATCGCCATGAAAAGAAGGCATGACTAGTTGTCGTCGTTTACGGTGGCGATCGCCTTCTAGCATAATAATGGAATAATTACCCAGCAAAGGTTCTAGGAGTTTGTTTTCTTCTCCTAGCGCTGCAAATTTTTTGCGATCGTTAGTTAAAATTTCTTGTAGTGCTTGGGGATGGGTGACAAATGTGATGGTGTTGCCAAAACCAATTACTTCCGCCGTAAAAATATCTGGGTATTTTTGTGCAGCACTCTCCATATATCCTACAGGGTCAATCACCCATTGTAGCCTCTGAAGAAAAGCAGGTTTATTCAGCAGATTCGGTAGTTGCATTTGATTTTTAATCTCTTAATTGGTTTCAAAACAATGTTGAGTTTAATATGCAGTGTAACTTGTTCTGCTCATCCTGACTCCTGTAGCTTGCTTCCTTTAGGGTATTCTGACTCCTGAATCCTTAAGCATCACTTTGTAGATAGTGGCAATATTCCGAGCATCATCTATGCCACGATGATGTGTACCAATTAAATTACATCCTAAATGGTTCAGCGCTTGTGCCATACCAAATTTTTTAGATATTCCCAAATATGCGGAAAATTCTTCTTTGATATTGATGTGTTCGGAATTAAAAGGATAGGGAACTTGATGAAATTTGCAATCTTGCAAGAATTGAGTTTTATCGTAGTTCCCCCAAGAACCAAAAATATGATTACTAAAAGTTGGATAAATCCATTCTTTAAACCGAGTCATTGCAGCAATAAACTGTGGTGCTTGATCAACATCTTCTTGGCGAATAGTTGTTAATTCAGTACAAAATTTGGTGAGTTGTGGATGTCTAACTGGTTGGATAAATTGTTGAAACTCGGCATCAATTTCTAAGGTGACTCGATTGAGCATCACTGCCCCAATCTCGATTATTTCCATTTCGTGCCGAGGAATACTGCCATCATCAGAGCAGGTAGCCTCTAAATCAACAATTAAAAAATATGATTTTTGGTCAGAGTTCATATTCTTTATTTAAAAATTTTCCGGTTTTTCTTAATGTTTGTATCTTATTGTAACTTGCATATTACAAAGATGCTAATCTATCTGGATGGAAACGGATTTACCCAACCGATTTGTATAGCCACATCAAGAGCGATCGCTGCCATAACAAACCAAAATATACTTTCACCAGCCAAGACAAAAAAAGGTAAAACTGAGTTATTAGCATTCCACCCCAACTCTATTTGCGTCAACCCCCGCACCAAACCAAAAGCCATCACAGCACCAGTCTTGAGTTGAGGATTTTGGTCGCTGCGGATCACATAGCGGTAAGTCACACCAAACAGCAAGCCAGAAAAACCAGCAACTACCCCACTAAATAACCAACGCCAGTGAACATCTATTGGTGTACTTACAAGTGCCGGAAAATACTTTGCGAGTAACAGAGTATTGACAAAACTACTGATTAAAAAGGCAAAAACCACAGCCAATCCCCCAATCAGACCAGCTTTCAGAGATTCTAACCGTTCTACCATTAATTGCGGCTCGAAAATTCCCTTCATGTCCCAATCTCACACTCATAGCAACATTGAACCATACCCCAGCCTCTAGCCTTTTTCCTCCATCAACACATGAGAAAATTACCCAATCCCTAATCCCTAGTACCCAGTCCCCAGTATGATAAATATTAGAGATGTTTTGTAAATAATTTCAAAAGTAAAGACTATGGCGATTTTGACACTTGGATGGGTATCACTGTTAGTTGTGTTTACTTGGTCGATTGCAATGGTAGTTTGGGGACGTAACGGACTGTAGGAGCATCGTGGAAAGTCCATTCCTGAGTATTTTGGCTTTAGTTGCCTTGGTGCTGCTAGTAGCAGTAACAGGTGGCGTTGGTTATTTAACGTTAGCAGGTTGGCGCGATCGCCGACTCCAAGAAAACGAAAAACGCGAACTCCGCCGCAGCAGCACTCCCAAGCGGCGATAACCCTTCAGGGACATGATAGCAACTAACTATCATGTCCCTAAATTTTTGAGAGACGTTGCACTGCAACGTCTCTACATTCATTTTCACCAGATACCTATTGCCTAATCCCCTATCCCCCATTCCCCATTCCCTATTGCCTATTTGCCTATTGCCTATTTGCCTATCCCCTAATTGTTATATCCACCCATAGTCCGGGAATCATAAGTTTAATACTTAAAGTCCCCTTGGGCATGAAAAACCAACCCACACCACTAACTTCTGAGCAACTAGCACAAGCAAAAGCCAGAGAAAAAGCAATAGAGTGGCAAAAAACAATAGCGATCGCTATTGAAAAAATTCGCCAGTCTCTAGACTTAGACAGCATCTTTCGCACTAGCACCACAGAAATTAGAAAACTCCTCAAGGCTGATCGTGTGGTGATCTATCGCTTCAATCCTGATTGGAGTGGTGAATTTGTCATGGAATCAGTAGGAGAAGGCTGGATTTCCATGATTGATCAACAGTTGCTACAACCGGAATTAAAGGAAAATATCAGCGAATGTAGTGCTAAAAATTTAGGAAATACATCAGTTGTTGATACTTACTTACGCGATACAGAAGGTGGCTACTACGTCAGAGGGGAAATTTATCGTATTTGTCATGATATTTACAATGCAGGCTTTAGCGATTGCTATATCAAGACCTTAGAAACTTATCAAGCAAAAGCTTATATAATTATTGCTATTTATCACGGTCAAAAACTCTGGGGCTTACTAGCCGTTTATCAAAACACCAACATCCGTGATTGGCAAGAAGAAGAAGTAAATTTATTAGTCCAAGTTAGTACACAATTGGGTGTAGGACTCCAGCAAGCAGAATTACTCGAACAGACACAACATCAAAAACAAGTACTGGCAAACACCCTCAAAGAATTGCGAGCAACTCAAAGCCAGTTAATTCAAAGCGAAAAAATGGCAGCTTTAGGACAGTTAGTAGCTGGAGTTGCCCATGAAATTAACAACCCAGTTAGTTTTATTTACGGCAATATCACCTATGTTACTGAACATACAAAAAACTTGTTGAAATTACTCTACAGTTATCAGCAAAAGTATCCAGAATCGAAAAGCGAAATGCAACAGCAAATCTGCGAGTTAGACATAGATTATATTGCTGATGATTTACCAAAAATTCTCGATTCTATGACAATTGGAGTAAAACGCATTTCTCAATTAGTCTTATCTTTAAGAACTTTTGCTCGACTTGACGAAGCGGAAATGAAATTTGTTGATTTGCATGAAGGTATAGATAGTACTTTGCTGATATTGCAACATCGACTACAAAGAAATACTAATTCTTTGGGAATTGAGGTGATTAAAGAGTATGGAAAATTGCCGCAAGTATTGTGCTATGCGGCTCAAATGAATCAAGTATTCATGAATGTTCTTAATAACGCTATAGATGCCTTGAAAAAGTTACAAATCAGTAGTTGTTTGTCAGTAGAAAATAACCAAAACATCGACAAATCACAAATAACTAACTACCATCCCCAAATTAAAATTTGTACAAAATTTCTAGAAGATCAGACAATTCGGATCAGTATTGCTGATAACGGTTGTGGTATTCCCCAAGAAATGCGATCGCAAATCTTTGAACCCTTCTTCACTACTAAAGAACCAGGACAGGGAACTGGTTTAGGCTTATCTATTAGTTATCAAATTGTTGTGGAACAACATGGTGGTCAAATTAAATGTATTTCTGAACCAGGACAAGGTTGTGAAATTTACATAGAAATTCCCATTCAGCCCAGAAAAAAACTAGGCGATGATCTGCCATTGATTGTAGAACATCAAATTCGCACTTGAGTTGTGCCACCGAGAATCATTAGACGTTGCAATGCAACATCTCTACTGTTTCACTATACTTGTACTTTTAGAAGATATTATTCGATAT
Source organism: Nostoc sp. TCL26-01 (assembly GCF_013393945.1). NCBI lineage: Bacteria > Bacillati > Cyanobacteriota > Cyanophyceae > Nostocales > Nostocaceae > Nostoc > Nostoc sp. TCL26-01. The sequence continues at coordinate 6,256,018 of NZ_CP040297.1, read as the reverse complement.
GATGCCAATTTTTGCACATTAATGACTACTCAAATTAAATTCAGCGATCGCTTTAGGGAAATTACTGTTTTCATGCCCAGAAAGGCTGAGTTTGATTAACGCAAAACGTTGTAAAGGTGTTAGTTTACACCACTGTGATGATGTGAGGTTAACACCTATAGTTTGCGCTTTTTCTTGCACAAGAGTGGGTATATTATTAGAGTCTAACCATGCTGGTTCAGGCTCGATAGGTAAATTTTTCGGTAGTTGCCCTGTACGTTCTAAAATTAACTGCTGAAGATACTTTTGATAATCATGAATTTCTGTTGCTGTCGTGCATGGTAATGCAACTAAAGTTTCCCGTTCAGTGTGAGTCATATGGTTCCAGTCAGATAATTTTAGCTTAATACCACAGGTATCAAGTTTGTAACGCACTAGCATTGGAATACAGCGTAGAGAATCTACAAAATCTGCTTCAAATTTAAAGAAGTCTGTCATAATCCGCGATTGAAAAGATGATTTCAAATTTACTCAAATTCAGGAACTGCCAAATAAAAAATATCCTCAATTTTCTGGTGAGATGGGACAAACAGCCCGTCCTCATATTTCATGTGGGCTGTCCATACCACCTCAGAAGATGGATAATTTATTTTTGGCAAAGCCCTAATCAGAATACAATTATAGATATCAACTAATACTTGTATTTACATCTATTTTGTTAATTTTACAAAATTATATGTAAGAATTCAGCACTCAGGAGTCAGAGGGTGTTGGAAAAGTTTCAGTAGGTATAAAAATGTCATTCTGACTGGAGTGGAGCGTCAGGAAGAATCTAGGTTTTGTGGCACATACCGAGATGTTTCATTCCGCTACGCTGCATTCAACATGACAAAGAAACAGACTTTTCAAACGTCCTCTTACAATTATAGATGGCAATGAATTTGATAGTTTCTCAACTTCACCAGAGAATGATTGCATATATCTCAACTAAACAATGGCAAAAGCTAGTCAGATTGGTTTGCCTGATACTGGTAGCATTTGGTGTTACTTTAATATTTGCCACAGAGACAGCGTTAGCACAAGAATCGGCTCAAAATATTTCTGCATTTAATCCCCAAGCATGGTTAAAAAATGCTTTGCAGTGGATTGATGGTCTGGGGGCTATAGGAGCATTAGCATTTATTATCCTTTATATCATTGCCACTGTTGCTTTTTTACCAGGGTCAATCCTCACTCTTGGTGCAGGTGTGGTCTTTGGCGTGGTTATGGGTTCGCTGTATGTCTTTATTGGTGCAACTATAGGGGCTACAGCTGCTTTCTTAGTCGGGCGTTATTTAGCGAGGGGATGGGTTGCTAAGAAAATTGCAGGTAATGACAAATTTCGGGCGATTGATGCAGCTGTAGGTAGAGAAGGACTGAAAATTGTTCTCTTAACTCGACTCTCTCCTATCTTCCCTTTCAACTTGTTGAACTATGCCTACGGTGTGACGCGAGTTTCTCTCAAAGACTACATTCTTGCTTCTATTGGCATGATTCCTGGCACAATTATGTATGTTTATATTGGTTCTTTAGCTGGTAATATTGCCACAATTGGGACTGAATCGCAACCCGGCAACCCTAGTTTACAGTGGGCGATTCAGATTATCGGTTTCATTGCTACAGCTGCTGTAACCATCTATGTAACTAAAGTTGCTCGTCAAGCTTTAGAAGGCGAAGTTTTAAAATCTTCAGACAATGATGAAAATCAGGGAATCAATCCAAATTAGTTGGCGTTGCAGAATAAAAATATGAATTAGTGTGATAGCTATGAAAGTTTTTCAGCATATTTATCTAATAAGAATTCCTTGAGGTGTGGTTGCTCTAGACTAATTCCTAAATCGGCAGCTTTTTGCTGAATTTGCTCGTAAGTCAAACCTGCTTGGATTGCATGGGCAATTAAGGCAATTCCCGATGCTCTAGCACCAGCTGCACAGTGAATTAATATCGGTTTTGGTAAATCGGCAATTTCCTGAAGCGCTGTTATTGTTAGCTGTTGATTTGCTTCTGTCGGTTTTAGAGGGATATTGGCATATTCTAGTCCAGCTTTTTGGGCTTGTTGCTCTTCGTCACTCAAAAAACCTGGTTCATCAGGCGATCGCAAATTGATCACTGACTGAAAACCTTCAGCTGCGGCTTGCTGTAATTCCTCTGGGGTAAGTTGTCCAGATGCACTTAGATCATCACTAATCTTTTTAGGGTTTATCATAGTTAGTACGCTAAGTCGATAGACTTGTAGTATATTAACAAGCCAACGTTAATAATACAAGCACTTTCACAAGGCTGCTGACTTAATTAGTTTGAGAGGATATTTGAAAAGTATCGGCGTAGAGGCGGGTTTACCAATATACTTCCATCATTCACGAGTATCTCGTCAACCCGCCTCTACCGTTTTGTGAAAAATGCTGAGTAGGTGGGTCTTGTCTGTGTAGCCAAGCCACTGCATTGGGGAGACACTGCGTTGTGGGGGTTCCCCCTCATTGAAGCAAGTGTCGGCGGATTTCCCGACTTGTTGCAAGTGGCGCGCGACTTCTAGTTGTCAAGGTAAGTTTAGACTTTTCCCACAACTTCTGAAAGTGATTGAGATGCTTCTCATCCTACTTTAGATATATCCTTTGATCATCAAACAGTCAAAATTATCATCTAATTTTCCTGTGATAAATTGAAAAAGAAAGTTGAAATATTTTTTCATCGGTTTTTAAAAGTAAATTTTTATTGCTTGAGTAGTTTAATTTAATTTTGAGTGTCTATTGCCACTAAAAAAAGGTAAACCCTAGCAGATAGGCTTGCTAAAAGACTGTGGTTGTGACCTTAAATAAACCTATCAGTCTTGATTTGAGAGAATCAAAAAATACATAGAGAAAACCAATTAATACAATTCAAAAAAACAATTTCTGTCTATATTAGACTAATTAACTGAGTTAAATCATTTACTACAATAATCTTTTTAAAATTACAGTTCATCTATTACAGATTTACCCATAGAATAATTTTGAAGAGGAATAAAATTGTATCTTTGTCCTAACTACCCTAATTCTTATGTGCATAAAACAGAGATTTTGTCTAGTGATATATATATATCAATCTCTTATTAGTTATTGATATGAAATCGGATGAAGTCGCAATCATCGTCAATTATTAACCATTTACTCGCCATTAGTTTCGCTGACTCGTTCTGCGGTCAACAGAATCATGAAACTTGACGAATTAACTATGCCATTCAACGAGCTACCAATTGATTTACATAATTTATATCCGATGCTTGATTATCATCCTTTGATTGTTAGCCCTGATAGTTATGTCATCGATGCTGTTAGCTTAATGAATCAGCCACGGAGTTATGGATTACCCCAGGCTGAGTTAGACTCATCGGAGAATTTTAGCAATTGGAGTTTACAAGAGAATAGCTGTGTTTTAGTTGTTGAGGCAGGTAATCTCTTAGGAATTTTTACAGAGCGAGATTTGGTCAAACTGACAGTAGCACAAGTAGATTTATCGGCATTAAAAATGGCTGAGGTGATGACACAACCAGTCATCACGATGAAAATATCTCGTTTCCAGGGTATATTTGCAATTTTGTCCTTATTGCGTCAGCATCAGATTCGCCATCTACCAATTGTGGATGAGCAAGAACAATTACTCGGCATTGTCACTGCAACTAGTTTGATGCAAGGATTTGAACTAACACATAAAGTTGGTATTTTTGCAGCTTTGGAAAGACTACAGGATGATTTCTGGCAAGTTAGTCAGCAGATTAATGGGTTAAGCGGCTCAGATCATTGTCAAGGAAAGTGCGAAAACCATAGAGAAAAATTAGTTTCTCATGAGCTTTTTCAACAAGCAGTTAACGAGCATCACAGAACACAACTAGCCTTAAAGCAGAGTGAGAAACTCTATCGCCAGTTAGTCGAAAACCAAACTGACGTAATTATTCGCATTGATGATTTGGGACAGATTCAGTTTGTTAATCCCGCAGCTGCTGAGGTTTTTGGTCAAAAATTGGAGGAGTTGCGGGATAAGTCTTTGTTCGATTTTTTCCCAGTTGAGGAATTACCGCAAGCGATCGCCAATTTAAAAGCATTAACAACCCCTCCCTATAGCTTAACAATTAGTGAGCAGCCCATATTAACAGCGAAAGGAGTACGTTGGTTTCAATGGAATACCACTGGGGTGAAAAATGAAAATGGCGAAGTTCGGGAATTTCAGGGAGTAGGTAGAGATATTACCGAACGCAAACAAGCAGAACAATCATTAAAAGAGAGTCAAGAAAGACTCAGTTTAGCGATGGAATGTGCCAACATGGGCATTTGGGACTGGAACTGTCTGACGAATAAAACAGTTTGGTCTGATAATATGGGGCCTTTGTATGGCTTACCCAGTGGGACATTGTGTCCTAATTTTGAAGAATATATCAAGCTAGTTCATCCAGAAGATCGCAAGTTAGTCACTCAAGTGATAGCTGGTACTCGCAGAAATGCAGTAGGACAAAAACTGGATTTTCGGGTGGTTTGGCCAGATGGCAGCATTCACTGGCTGACTGGTAAAACTCAAGTATATGAAAACAAACAAGGTCAGCCAATCAGGATTATTGGCACAATTAGAGATATTAGCGAACAGCAAGCTGCACTGCGCGATCGCAAACAAGCAGAAGCTGCCTTAAGAGAAAGTGAACAACTCTATCGCTCTGTAGTCACAGTAATGCGTGAGGGGATTTTACTTCAGCAAGCTAATGGCCAAATCATTGCCTGTAACACCAGTGCCGAGAATATTCTCGGACTCAGCAAAGAGCAGCTCATGGAACGCACCTGTATCGATGAACGTTGGCGTACCATTCGAGAAGATGGTTCTCTTTTCTCTAGAGAACAACATCCAGCAATGGTGACTTTACGTACTGGTGAACCCTGTACGGATGTGATTATGGGAGTCTATAAAACCAATGGACAATTAATTTGGCTGACCATTAATTCTCAACCCTTATTGCGAGATAATGAAACCATTCCCTATGCAGTAGTCACATCTTTTTCGGATATTAGCGATGCCGTGGCGGCGGCTGCGCAACGCCAACAGCGAGAACAAAAAATCCGTGAGCAAGCAGCCCTACTTGATGTGGCGACTGATGCCATTTTTGTCAGGAATTTAGACAAAGCGATCGTCTTTTGGAATCAAGGTGCAGAAAATACTTATGGTTGGTCACAATCAGCCGCTATGGGCAAAAATCCCCAAGAACTATTGTGTGCCAAAAATGCCTATCACCTGGATGAACAAGCGCTAAAAACAGTTGTAGAAACTGGGGGATGGCAAGGGGAGTTGCCAAAAGTAACTAAATCTGGTAAGGAAATTATTGTTGAAAGTCGCTGGACATTGCTACGTGATGCTCATGGGGCAGCAAAATCGATTTTGGTGGTTGACACCGACATTACCCAGAAAAAACAACTAGAAGAGCAATTTTTTCGCGCTCAAAGATTAGAAAGCTTAGGAACATTGGCAGGTGGTATTGCCCACGACTTGAATAATATTTTGACACCAATTTTGGCAGCTGCGCAGATATTAAAAGTTAGCACAAATCAAAATAAAGAGCGATCGCCCCACCTACTAGAAATCATCGAAAGTAACGCCAAACGGGGCGCATCTCTAGTCAAACAAGTCTTATCCTTTGCTCGAGGCTTTAAAGGAGAGCGCACAATCATCCAACTCAAGCACCTGATTACTGATATAGTCTTGATTGGTCAACAGACATTTCCCAAAGATATTACGTTTACCACCAGCTCACCAGAAGAACTGTGGACTGTTTGTGGAGATGTCACTCAAATGCACCAAGTACTGATGAATCTGGTAGTTAATGCCCGTGATGCCATGCCAGATGGAGGACATATTCACATTGTTGCCGACAATATCTTCATTGACGAAGCCTATGCCAGGATGAATCTAGAGGCAAAAGTGGGACATTATATTAAAATCAGTGTCAGTGATACCGGGGTGGGGATGACACCGGAAGTATTAAATAAAATTTTTGAACCATTCTTTACGACAAAAGACATCACCACAGGTACAGGGCTGGGACTATCGACTGTAATGGGAATTATCAAAAGTCATGGTGGTTTTGTCGATGTCATCAGCCAAGTTGATCAAGGTAGTACATTTTACCTATTTTTACCCGCAGTTCCAGGAATGCCAGATATACCAGTAAGTGAAACAGAAACACCCAAAGGCAACGGTGAATTAATTTTAGTAGTCGATGATGAAGCCCCAATTTGTGAGATTACCAAACTAATTCTCGAAAATCACGACTATAAAACTCTGATTGCTACTAACGGCATCGAAGCGATCGCTCTCTATGCCCAACACAAACATCATATCAGTGCTGTATTCATGGATATGATGATGCCAGAAATGGATGGGGCTACAGCCATTCGCACCCTACAAAAAATGAACGCCGATGTACAAATTATTGCTTGTAGTGGCATTAATTGCACAGAAGCCTTAACCCAAGCTACTGGTGTAGGTGTGCAGCAAGTTTTACCCAAACCCTTCACTGCCAAGGAATTGTTAAACACCTTACACGACACACTCAAATCTCAAAATTAGATCATGTACAAGTAAGCTGCTTACACGACACACTCAAATCTCAAAATTAGATCATGTACAAGTAAGCTGCACAAAATCCTGGTAGAGACGTTGCAGTGCAACGTCTCTACATTCATTTTTACCAGATGTCTATAGAACTTACGCAGTGTCACTAAATTTTCTGGCTTTTTTGTCAATAATCAACAGTCCAAAAAAAACTTGATTTTGACTATTGACCATTGACTATTGACTATTGACTATTGACCATTGACCATCCTCATTTATGGTTTATTGGTTGAGTGCGTAAGTTCTAGTCTATTTAACTGGCATTCAATACATCCATTTTATGCTGAGGTGCAGTAGCTACAGCCGCTACTTCTCCAATCAGTTCATCGGACACTCCTAATTCTTTGAGAGTTTCCAATAAATTTTCCACGACAGCATCAAAGTGTTCACCACTTAACCCCATACCCTCAACCAAGTGTTTATGGGCATCTCTCATCGTCTTGCCATTATATTGAGGAGCGCCACCAAAAGCATAAGTCAAAAATGCTTTTTGATGTTCGCGTTGTTTATTCATGTCCACGTTTTCAAAAAAATGTTTGATCCGGGCATCATGCAAAACTCGCTCATAGAACTTATCAACAGCAAGCTCGACAGCACTTTTTCCACCTAGCTTTTGATACAAGTTGTTCATATTTTCCTCTGAATAATTTAAGTTTTTTAAAGGTTTGTAACTGTTAGTTAAAGCCAGAGCTTAACTATGCCAAAAATGCAGAATTGGTATAATTATAAGTAAATTTGGCAAATAGCGATCGCCATAATTATTAAGTAAACCCAAATCTTATTGATCGAACAGAATACGTGCGTCAGTCGTACAGTATTCATGCTGAATTCTGACTCCTGACTCCTGAATTCTTCAAGATAGTTGCAGTCGCAAGTAATTAGTAAACTCCAGCAGTTCAAGCTCAGAAAGATGGTAACGCGATCGCTTGCCATATTTCTGTTGCAAATATTCCCTGCCCTGCTCTGGACTCCAATTTAATTGTGCTAAATATGTATCATTAATTTTGAGACTAATTTTTTGTCCTAAAGCTTGCCAATCAATCTCCTTATGTCCATCCCAACTCACCCCTACAGAACGATAAGTCACAGGATTATAAATAGTACAAAAGACAATTGTCTTATCTCCAGGACTCACTGCGATCGTTAACGGCTGACGTAACTGTTCACAAGTCAAAACATCTAACGAAAGTAGTAAACTTTTAGAAAAATAAGATTCCTTACCTGAACGAATAATATAAGGTTTATCTGCTAAAATGTGCAAATCAGTTTTTTCAGACTCTCCATGTGAAGTTTCTATTTTTTTATTAACTTCAATTCCTGTAATGAAACCTGTTAAAGCCCGATCATAAATTGGTATTGGTTTAGCATCATCTGAGAGCGTATACCAACAGTGATCGTTTTCTTTACTCACAAAAACATATTGAGGTTTAGGAATAGAGCCGAACCCTAATTTAATATCCATACTTGATTTGCCGGTGATGATCAATAAATTGCTGTGACAAATTGTATTGTCAGGCAGTGTGTTTATTGATATGATTCCCGAATTACCAAATCAATTAACATTTATGCAAATTAAAAATCACGCAGAGATTTCTGTGCGTGAATATAAGCTGATTTTATATGTTTAGACTAGACCCTAAGAGCTAGAAAACATACATATTTTCTTTTTACTCAGCACTCATCACTCAGCACTCAGCACTCATCACTCAACACTCATCACTCATTAAACCGTCGTTTCCGGCTCAAAACCCAAAGCTTTCAACCTTTCTCTTAGCGTTTGGACTTCTTGTTCTGCTTCTAAACGCTGCTGTGCTTCTAAAATAGCTCGTTGTTCTGCCTCAATCATCCGTTCTTCGGGTGTGAGTATTCTTTGTTCTTGTTCGTCATACCAATATAACCACTCCCTTGCTATACCTTGATAAATGCCCCGTTCTCGTCCAATTCCTAAACCAACTTCAGGTAGCCAAACGGGATTTCCTGACATCAGGATATATTCGCCATTTTCTAATCGATAAACCTCCAAAGGAGATTTTTTCCGACGAAAAGGATTGTATATAACGTAATACAAAACTCCTAATTCTTTGGCATAGGATTCTTGTTTGGTGGTGTATTCTTCCAGATGTTTTTGCGAAGCTACCTCTAAGACTAAAATCGGCGGTTTTTTTTCTTCCCACAAAACATAACTGAAGCGCAAATCTCCATCAATAAAGCGATTAACATCTACACTGAGCAATCCATCAGGGACAATAGCTGGTTTTTTTGGGTCGTAATATATACCCAAGTTAATACCAAACAACCAATCCCAACGGTCTGACCAAACTAAAGCTAGTGAAGCTTTAAGTAAACTAGGAATTAAATCTTGTAGTTCATTATCCACAGGTATATCCTCAGAGTCAGGCAGTTCTTCGGAAGATGGCAAACAATGTAACGGGTTGTAGTTTAACATGAGCTGTATAGGCAGATGCAGATTTTAAATAGATTGTAGGCATTAAACAATTTAAAATCAAAATTACAAATGTCATCAGGAATTACATAGTAGTTTGGGTGTAACGCAATGAAACCCAAGATGATTTTTGAGTTACGCTCTGCCACACTCAACATATAAGAGAAATGGGATTGTTAAAATAGATAAAAATAGCCCAAATTATAACACATTTTGGGCTAAAGATTAAAGTATATTTATTTAACAATCAGGGTAAAATCAACTAAACTATGCAGAGAAGACGAAATCGCTAGCTGTCAAAGTGGTAGAAGTAATTCCTAGCAGAGAAACTAACTCAGTCGCGCCACTCTTCACTAAAGTATCGCTACCTTGTTGCACCAAAGTTAAAGCACTGAATTGAGTTACGCCAATTCCACCCAATCCGATTTTGTCAACACCAATAGTGAAGTCAGCCACGATATTCTTGCTCGTAGGTAGACTGCCATTAGCAATCCAGAATTGATCAATTCCTGCACCACCAGTCAAGCGATTACCACCGCCAGCACCAGCAAATAGCACGTCATCACCATCACCACCAAACAGGGAGTCATTGACGTTGGAGAACAACTTGTCATCTCCAGAACCGCCATAGAGACGATTCTTGTCACCGTTGCTGGTAAGGGTGTCTTTACCAGAACCACCGAAGGATGATTGGCGTGAACCTTCGACTACAGTCAAGCTGTCAGCACCGGCTCCACCAAACAGGTTGTTGCTACCATTGGCTTCAACGACGGTAATTTCATCATCACCGCTACCACCATCAGCATTGGTGTTGCTGGCTGGACCATTAGCACCGATCGCAATTTGATCGTTACCACTACCAGTGGATACAGATGAGTTGCTACCTGTAACTACAGTATCATCACCGTTGCCTGTAATGATTGTGTTGTTGCCATTCGACTCAACAAAGTCTGCACCATCACCAGAAAAGAGGATTTGTCCTGATTTGAGAGAGATATCATCACTATTAGTAGTACCAAACTCCACATCTAAGGGGTTTAATCCCACAGTGCGATCGCTAAACCCCGCAGCTGTAAAGTAGGGAGTATTGCCCACAGTCTGATAATTCAAAATAGTGGTTTGACCGTTGCTAGCTGGTTCTGAGGTCAAAGTGCCAGAAGTATAAGCAACGCTGTCAGGACTTCCCACCAGTGACTCTGTAATCACCCGGCCTTTTAAATCACCATTGCTAGGTATGTTCCATCCTAAAATGTGGGCTAGTGTGGTCGTGACATCAGCATTACTCACAGGCGCAGAGTCTACATAACCCGTCTTGAAGTCAGGGCCAATAGCTTCCATATTATTGAAAGTATCGCCTCGACCAAAGCTACCGTGCATACCCTGTCCTTGTTGCAATCCTGTATCAGCAATCTCTACTTCAGCTTGGGGATTGTTAGGGTTACTTGGGTCTGTGCTAAAGGTTTTGAAATTGATAATAATCGATGGTACTGGTGTTTTCGCATCACCTTTTAAACCAATGGCGCTTAGTGGTAAAGTTCCGGGAATGGAACCAAAAGCATCGTTGACAAAAATCCCACTAATGTAATCTTTTTGCGAGAGGAAATTTACTACCTGTTTAGCTAAGTTAACGTCGTTGTTCGGCAGGTAAATCAAATCAGAGCCGCCATTGGCAGCTACAATCACCTTCGTACCCGTGTCAAGCTGACCATTAACAATCTTGCCTGTACCACCAATGACACCATTCCCAGCCGTAGGACGTTGACCTTGTGTGGGATCAACAACAGCATACTGAATATTATTGATGTCTAGAGGCGCGACTGTATTTTTATCAGGATCATATAAGGTTAGACCTAAATCATGAGCTAAATCAATGGCCACAAAACCCGGTGGGAGAAATCCTTGATTGACACCAGCGTAGGTTAGCGTAGCCGCATAACTGTTAGTTTTTGTACCTTGGTTATCAATCGCTTGTTTACTGATGGTAGAAAAACCGTGGTCAGAGGTGATAAAAACATCAGTAGTCTTGTCTAAACCTGTACTTTTGAGGTAGTCGAGAAGTTGCTTTAAGTTATCATCAGCATTCTTGACACCAGCTTTGGAAGTGTCCCCATTAATACCTGGGGTGAGGCTATTGAGGCTATCACCTTGATTGTGTTGACTACCATCAGGGTCTCTTGACCAGTAAACTAGAGCGAATGGTTGACCCTCATCCTGAAATTCGGGTAGAACTGCTTTAGTTGTGGCATCGATAAAAAACTTTTGTTGGTCAACATTCGCAACTGTAGTTCCTGGAGTTGTATTATTGCCAGAAACACCATTTGCGCCTCTACTAGGGGTGGTTGTTGGTAAGCCAGCCGCCTGTAAACGAGCGATAATATCCGGGTCAAGTGGTACAGCTTGGGGGGAGCCTGTTACAGGATTAGGTGCTGCACCTGTGCGATCATCAATAATGACAGTCTTGGGGATGGGAATATTCCCCGCAGTCCCACCTTCTCGGTTAACTTGGGTGACATCTTGGATAGCAACTGGCCCTAACTTACCAATTGCGGCTGTGTTAAAACCCTGCGATCGCGCATAAGATAGCAGAGAATCTTCATCCAAAAAGTTGTTACCGGGAAACTTTTCATCGATATCACCCAGAACAGCATTATTTTCAATAAATGGCGTGACGCTGCCATTAGCATTAGGAGTAGGAAAGCCACTATAAATAGTGTTACTGAAATCACCAGTGTCACCCAGGTAATGTCCTGTGGCGATCGCCGAAGCATTCGGTGTGGTAAATGTAGGAAACAGTGAATGACTATTAGTAAAACTCACTCCCTGCTGACGGATGCTGTATAAAGTTGGGGTATCAACAGGATTGACAGAACCGTGACGCAATCCATCTGCAACAAAAATAATGACGTTTTTAGCGTTGCCATTTGTATCAGTCATACCAACTACTCCCTAAATATCTTGCTGTTTGCCTAATCGCAGCATTTGTGTATCTGTGGAGAATCAGAAAATTAGGTTACTAATTACTGTTATTAATTACTCCCAAATCCGCACTGCAAATTTTTGACCACAGAACCATTATTTGTAATCGGCTACAAAATGCTTAAAATCTATAGGAATCCGATTTGATTTCTGTTGGCGTAGCCTGTGCTTACACAAAAAATCTAAGTATATGTAGTGGCATGGCAAGCTTTAAATGTGGCGATATATTTTTATTTTTGTAGGGTGCGTTAACGAAGTAACGCACCGTCTTAATCTCATTGGCGGTGCGTTATGCTACCCTGCGGGTTCTCCGAAGGAGTACGCAACAACGCACTCTACTATTGCACTATTTTAGTCTTGCCACGCCACTACGTATCTGTTCAAAAATCAAGTAATAATCCTATACATCCAATTAGTGTGGATAGTTCATCTACTTTTGGTTACTCACAAAAAATAATTGTTGAAGATTTAGAAAAGATTATAAAAAAGTTAATTTTTTCAAATAATCAGCTTGTTTCAGTGATAAGTATGTCTGGGGAGATAGATTATCTGGAAAAAACTCCTGAAAAATATAAAAAGCGGGATAGCAATACTACCCCGCCTTCAGAAATCAGTGGAAATTAACTGACTTTAAAAATGAACTTTCATCATGCCTAACCGATAACGCTAGCAGAGAAGACGAAATCGCTAGCTGTCAGATTAGTAGAAGTAATTCCTAGTAAAGAAACTAACTCAGTCGCTCCACTCTTCACTAAAGTATCGCTACCTTGTTGCACCAAAGTTAAGGCACTGAATTGAGTTACGCCAATTCCACCCAATCCGATTTTGTCAACACCAATAGTGAAGTCAGCCACGATATTCTTGCTCGTAGGTAGACTGCCATTAGCAATCCAGAATTGATCAATTCCTGCACCACCAGTCAAGCGATTACCACCGCCAGCACCAGCAAATAGCACGTCATCACCATCACCACCAAACAGGGAGTCATTGACGTTGGAGAACAACTTGTCATCTCCAGAACCGCCATAGAGACGATTCTTGTCACCGTTGCTGGTAAGGGTGTCTTTACCAGAACCACCGAAGGATGATTGGCGTGAACCTTCGACTACAGTCAAGCTGTCAGCACCGGCTCCACCAAACAGGTTGTTGCTACCATTGGCTTCAACGACGGTAATTTCATCATCACCGCTACCACCATCAGCATTGGTGTTGCTGGCTGGACCATTAGCACCGATCGCAATTTGATCGTTACCACTACCAGTGGATACAGATGAGTTGCTACCTGTAACTACAGTATCATCACCGTTGCCTGTGCTGATTGTGTTGTTGCCATTCGACTCAACAAAGTCTGCACCATCACCTGTCAACAAGGTTTGATTGGGTTGAGTTGTAATGTCATCACTGCCGGTGGAACCAAACTTAATGTCTTCGGCTTTGGGCTGACCTAAACCGGGAGCCAGGTTGAGGGGCTTATCCAACTTCAACAACAGAATCTCATTGTTGTCGATTTTGGGATTTTGTGGATCGTTGCCTGGACGACCTGTAGAGAAGGGATAGTTGTTGTCATTAGCTACCAAAATGGTGTTTTTGTCAACAACTAAAACATCTTCAATTGTTTGGAATGGGAAGTCGAAGGTAGTCTTACCATCACCGTTGAGGTCGTTGGGGTCTTGGATATTCAACAAGTCCACAACTTCTTCTTTCGACACAAAACCGTTGGAGTCGGTTTTTGACAGGTCTATTTTGTAGATTTTCTTGAATTTAGCTGAGGCTCCTTGACCATTATCCCGTTCAATGACCAGGTATTCATTGTCATTGATGACAGCTAAATCACCGATCGCATTTGCGGGAGTATCCAGTCTGTAGTACAGCTTCTTATCTGTGTATTTGTGGCTAGCAAGATCAAATTCGTTAATCCGCAAAGCACCAGGAGTATCGCCTTGGACAGTCCCTTCCAACAGCATATACAGCTTGGTTTTGCTGGCATTGATAGCGCCACCTTCAAAGCCTTTAGAAGCGCCCAAATTAGCGATCGCATTTCCGGAAAGCACATCAGGATTTTGTGGCGATCGCACTACATTATACAAAGGATTATCTCTGAGTTGATCCCGTACTTGATCGGCAATATCGGGAAAGTCTGAGAATAGGGCATCTACACCTAATTGATAGAACTGCTGAATTTCCAGTGCTAACTTGCCTTTGCCATTAACTGTGTAATCTTTGGCTAAGTACCGGTCTTCAGCCCGGAAGGTGTAAGGATGAACCAGCAACCCGGCGTTGTGAGCATCTTGAACTAAGGTCGTGGGAGGTAATAAAGTCTTATCAGCATCATTGACAGCTCCATCCCCATTGATATCATCTGCTACGCCATCACCATTAGCATCAGTACCTTTGACGCTGACAATCATCCGCTTCCAAGGGCCAATACCATCAGCGTATTTAGCCACATCAGCTAAACCTGTGGGAGTCCGCAAGTCGCCATAGGTGCGGGTATCACCACTAACCTGCAAGTCGTAAGGTTGACTTTCGATAATCTTGCCGTTGATGTCAATATCAGCAGCATCCAAAAGTTGAATAAGTGGGATATCTACTCCCGCAGCAGGCATGATCACATCATGCAACTGTTTGAGATTACCGACTTCAAAGGACTGGATGTAAATACGGCTGGGGTCAGTGAAGTTATTAGCTTTGAGGGTATCGATGAGTATCTGACTAATGTTCCGATTGATTTTCTCTGTTGTACCTACATAAGTAGCTTCTTGAGCAAAATATGTCGGGTGCTTAGTTTCAGGATAGATACCAATCTTTTTACCTGTCGTCGCTTCGACATTCTTCACTAGGTCAATAATTTCCTTGAGAGTCGGAATTTCAAACTGACCATCAAAAGAGTGATCTCGGAAAGGTAAACGCTCTACAGCGCGTAATTCTTTGATTTCCGCTAAAGTGAAATCTTCTGCAAACCAACCAGTAATTTGTGTACCATCTAAGCTGACTGTTTTTTTGCGATCGGCAAACTTCGCAATTTGGTAGACATTTGTGGTTGTATTGCTCAGATTCACACTACCATCAGCGTTCAAAACTGCCAACGCAGGTTCATGACGCGCAATCAGCACACCATCTTTAGTCACAACTAAATCAGGCTCAATAAAATCAGCACCTTTGTCAATTGCCAATTGATAAGAAGCCAGGGTGTGTTCAGGACGATAGCCACTCGCACCTCTATGACCTATGACTTCTGGTGCTGTGCCATCTAGAGTTTTGAAACGGTCAGGTGTCGCAATGGGCGCTTCTAACAACTTACCAGTAGCATCAAAGTGGAGTAGGTAAGGGCCAAACTCTTCACCAACCCACAATGAACCATCTTTATCAATGACAAAGGACTCGACATCAAAGTCTGCACCAGTCAGTAATCTATCAGCAGTCCCTTCATTGACAATTTGGAAAGGAACTTTCTTATTAGGATCAGACAGTTGGATATAGTCTAAAAACTTAACGCTACCATCGCCGTTTTCGGTTCCCTTAAAGTTCGGGTCTAGACGTTGGATACGTAACAAGAAGTCAGCACTATTATTTTTAGCACCGTAGCCATTATCTGAGAGGAAGTAGAAAGAGTTACTGTTGGCGAACTGTACAGCGCTAAAACCCTGTACTGGCTGTCCTGGGAAGGGGCCTGTTCTACCATTGCCAGAAATACCATTACCAGAAGCTGGCCCGTCGCTAAAGGTATCAGCAGGTAAAGAAGCAAAGCCAACTAACTCAACTTTTGGTACAGGTAGAGCAACTAATAATTGACCACCTTCAGCATGATTACCGTTCAGAGTAGTGGTGGAACTGGGGGAATTTTGTACAGTATGAGCTTGCACATCGAACAGATAAGCACCCTGTCCTGGTAAAGATTGGGCTGGTAGTTCAATAATGCCTGAACTTTCCCACTGGCCTTTAACATCAGGGTTGTTGAATTGAGTACCAGCAGCGTCCTCATTTAAAGCAAACTGACGGGTAATAGCTTTGGTAGTGGGGTCAAAAGCATAGATAGAAGCTTCGCGGTTCTCAGCCTTCATCAGCTCGCCACCGAAGGATGTTTCATCCTCTTGAATCAGGATTTTGCCGGATTTATCGACGGTAACGTTGTCGTAGCTATTGCCTTTACCCGCGCCACCAGTCAACAGCAGTTCAAAGTCACTAATCGCGGCTGTAGGATCTGAGGTGTTTAAACTAAAGCGATAGAGTCTACCATAGGGATTTTCTGCTTCCGCCGGAGTTGCAGCAATGTCGGTAGGATTTGCCCCAACTGTTCCTGGTTTGTTTTTAGTCCCAGTTGTGACGAAATAAAAGGTTCCTGGTTTACTGGGGTCTTCGGCAATATCCTCAATGCGTTGGAAGTTGGTGGATTTACCTACACTATTTACAAAGTCAGTTAAGTCATTAGAGTCAGTAGCAGAATTTCCACTGGCTTTTGGTGTACCATCTGAGTTGAAAACAGCTGATTTATCAACTTTTGTCCAGGTAGCCGCTTTCTTGATACCTTCGCTGACTTGCCCTTCATAGTCTGCGTCAGCAACTTTCAGGACGTACAAATCTCCGTTTTTAAAGCCATTGGGGTCTTCGGCGGTTTGTGTACCTACCCACAAATACAATTCACCGTCAGCATTATCTTCTGCCGAGATTAGTACCGTCTTGTCTGAATTGACAGCTCGATATTGAGCAGCTGCGAGTACATTTTCTTTTCTGTAGCGCCCTAGTCCGTCTATTGCTACTGCTGTACCATCTGGTGTGACAGCCCAACCCCGACTTCTATCACTGCCTTCTTCTGGAGCAAAGAAAATAGGAGTTTCTTGCCCATTAGCATCAACAAATCCAGATGCAGCAAGGTAAGCAGAACAGAAGCGATCAAAGCTTAGGGTTTTGGTTGAGTCTGCCGTGTTAGTATATAGACCAGTCGTGGTGTTTAAGGTGTAAGTACCAGTACTGTCTACTGCGGTTTGAATCAGATTTTTACCACCGATAACATTCCAGCTTTCATCAAAAACGAAGAGGGAAACTCTAGCACCATTAATTTTTTCCCCAGGGAAGGTGCTAGAAATATCTGTGGATACACTGCTACCTAACTCGTGGTTGACCCAAACGTAATTATAAGTTTTCCCATTGACAGTTACTTGCTTGGCTCCTGTGCCATCGGGTATACCAGTAAAGGCATATTTTTCTGTAGCATCTGTTTTGGGTGCTTCAATGGAGCTAAACGTACTCAGTAGTAAGGGTACTTCATCTCCCACAGTCAATAAAGGTACTATTTTTGTATTATCTGAATTATTTACGTTATTAACGTAAGAAGATGCTGTGGTTTTTCCGTTCTGGATGGCCATATTTAATGTATTTTTACTGGGTTTTGAGTGTTGCTGCTATTTAAGTTCTCTCTGTTAAGTGGCTTGGGAGTAGATATACCATCCTCGGTTTCTGAAGTTTGTAGTCATCAGCTGCTGAAGCAATGTCACTCTAACTAGAGGTATGGATTACCTAAATTCCCAATGGAGACTTTGACGGGAACACTATCAGAGAACTTGGCTAGCAAATAAGATATTGAAATTTGAAGATTAAGAAAAAAATAAGTCAAACAGAACAAATGGTTAAAATACCGTTTGCGCTCAAAAACAGTAGTTATCAAGAAAGCTAGAGGGTAGTTTCCTCCTACCTGTCATAGGACTAGTGCTTGATTTTTAGAAAAACTCAGTACAAATAAAAGCACCTTCTTAGCTATTACTTATTACTGATTGCCCAACTTATGTATGTATTTTCCAGCAGAAAAAGTTGAGTTTATTGGCAAAAATCAAGACCATACATAAAGTATTTTTTGTTGAAAAAATAAAAAAGCCTGTTAAAGAAAGCATCTGCAAATCATGCGTACAAATACTGAATACTAAAGTCAATCCTCTAACAAGTTCAGTGAAACGACGATGGTTTATTCAGGCTTGACTAAGGAAAATAATGACAGCTTAAGAACTTAATACGCAACTCCATTTTGGCAAAAAAAGGAGTTACCACAAAGGAATTTTTATATGGCAGCAAGTGAGTCCTCTATGCAAACTGATGGTATGGAGTTATTACGCTTATACCACCAAAATCCTTCTATTAGACTTCGTAATCGACTAGTTCATTTACATACTGGTTTAGTAAGAAAGATGGCTCATAAATTTAGTCATCAATGTAATGAACCTTATGAGGATTTAGAACAAATTGGTTATTTTGGTTTAATCAGAGCTATAGAACGCTTTGATCCCAGTCAAGGATATGCTTTTAGTTCCTTTGCTGTGCCATATATTCGCGGCGAGATGCTGCATTTTTTACGCGATCGCAGTACTCTATTAAAAATTCCCCGTCGTTGGCAAGAATTATATAACGAAGGGCAAAAAGTTCGTAAAGAGTTAGCAATTTCTTTAGGTCGTCCACCGAAAGATATGGAAATTGCTAAAAGATTAAAAGTATCTGTACAAGAATGGCAAGAAACTAAACTAGCAGCACAAAATCGGATGCCTTTAAGTTTAGATGCTACCGCAGTTCACTATGTTGATTGCCAAATTACTTTGGGTGAAGCACTTCCTTGTCCCCGTTCGACAACTCAGCAACAGTTAGATGAAGAACGGCAACAATTGCAAGGGGCTATTAGTTTATTAGAAGACAAACCCCGACAAGCTGTAGAAATGGTATTTTTAAAAGAACTGTCTCGGAAAGATGCGGCTAAAAATATTGGCACTAGTCCCATGACAGTTACCAGATATCTGCAAAAGGGAATTCAAGATTTAATTTGCTATTTACAACCGCCAGCAGTGGTAACAGGGCCTTAACATCCCTCAGATTTCAAGGATTTAAGCCTGCTCGTTGAAAGATGGCGTTAGGGGTAATATCTAATTCTGGTAACAAATCATCAGTAATTACTTGCTGATCTCGGTAGGTAATGGGGAAAGAAGACGAAGCAAATACAGTGATAGTTCTAGCTTTCGTATCGACTACCCAAACACGAGATACACCAGCTTTGAGGTAATCTGTAGCTTTTTCCGTCATCTCTCCAAAAGTTTGTCCCGGTGAAATAATTTCTATCACTAATTCGGGTGCAACCGGACAAGCTTCATCTTGCAACCAATTAGCAGCAAGACGGTGATGAGAAACATAAGTCAAATCAGGTATTGGCATCCAATCTTGGTGATTACGTGTTAGTTTGATTGCCCATTCAGTGACAACCCGGCCTTTGTCTTGCGCCCATGCAGACAATAGTATAAGTAAAGCACCAGTAGTCGAGCTATGAAAAAACTTTGGTGACATTTCATCGTCTTTGTATTTGGGGACAGCTTCACCGTTGACAAATTCGTATGTAATGTCACCTTCGGGAAGTGCGAGAAATTCTTCCAAGGTGAGCCGTTGATTAGAAGACTGAACCATAGGTGTTAAATGTGTAGGATGGGCTAACTACCTAGATTTTAGATCAGCGATCGCTCCCTTAGTCATGGCAGCAATGGCTTTATCGGTGGCTTTGGGCAAATGATAATATTTACCTCCCGATGTTTTTGCTAGTTCTTTAGCAAAGCCAGTGGAGACAAATTTACTTTCGGTATCAATCACTAATAGTTGCATTCCCAGGGCGCGAATCCTCGCCGCGATATCTAGCAATTCGGCTTTGATATCTGGTTTTTCTCCTGGTTCTTGGGGTTCACCCAAGGAGCGTGATAAAGGAATATTCCCTCGGCCATCGGTGATAGCAACAATGACGACTTGTCCAACATCTCCCCCCATTTGCGCATTAACACCGACACGCACAGCTTGAGTTAAACCATGAGCTAGAGGTGAACCACCACCACAGGGTAATCTTTCCAAACGGTTCCGCGCTAAAGCAATCGAACGAGTCGGGGGTAACAACACCTCAGCCTGTTCTCCCCGAAAAGGAATTAAGGCTACTTGGTCGCGGTTTTGATAAGCTTCAGTTAGTAGCTGCATGACTGCACCTTTGGCTGATTGCATCCGGTTTAAAGCCATCGAACCAGAAGCATCTACCACAAATACAATTAAGGCTCCGGCTTTACGTACCAAGCGCTTGGAGCGAATGTCTCCTTGTTCAACAATGACTTTTTTATCAGGGTTTCTTTCGCGCCGAGCTTTTTGATAGGGGGCTGCGGCTCTCAGGGTAGCATCTACGGCGATGCGGCGGACTTTCCCCTTGGGCAACATGGGTTTAATATAACGTCCCCGGTCATCAGAGAAAATAATACTACGACTACCGGATTTACCTTGGCGTTTTGCCATCTGGGCAAAATACATGACGCTGTTATCGAGTATTACCCCTTCTGGGTCAAAGATAAATTCTTCGGGAATGCTGGGTGGTTCTTGTTCTTCTTGTTCCTCTGGTTTATCTTCGTTATCTTCCTCTTCTTCTTGTTGATCTTCCTCTGACTCGTCTTGATTTTGGGGTGGTGGTGGCGGTGGTGGTGGGGGTTGGTCTGGTGGTGGTGTTTGCACAATGGTTGCCCGTGGGACAATTACCAACTCCACAGCCCGACGTAAATCATCGGCATTTACGGTTGTGCGTCCATCTAAAGCGGCTGCGGCTTTAGCCACACGGACTGCAAACAATTCAGCCCGATGTCCTTGCACGCCACCGCGAATGGCTTCATCGACTAAGTAAGCAATTTGTTCATGGGTGATGGTGACTTCTTTTAACCATTCCCGCGCCAGAATAATTTGGGTTTTCAGGGAATCTAAATCTTCGCTGTACTGCTGGAGAAATTCTTGCGGCGATGTGGAATAGGCGATCGCCACCTCAACTGCTGCTACTCTTTGATCTAGACCGAGAACACCGTCAGCTGAAAGAGCGATCGCAATTCGATCTAGTAAATGCTCTCGTAATGCTCCTTCTTCTGGGTTATAGGTGGCGATAAACAGGGATTTGCAAGGATGCTGGAAACTAATCCCCTCACGTTCGATTTGGTTGCGTCCTTCTGAGAGGACTGTTAATAACTGATTAGAGATTTGCTCATCTAATAAATTAATTTCATCCACATACAGCACACCCCGGTTAGCTGTGGCGAGTAACCCTGGCTGAAATATTGTGTCTCCCTGTTTAACTGATTGTTCCACATCTACAGAACCCAGGAGCCTATCTTCGGTGATACCCAAGGGGATTTGCACGAAGGGTGCGGGAATGATTTCTGTCGGGATATGATCAACGTTGTCTGCCACATCTCCAGACAATTGGTCATCCCATTCTTCTGGACGACTGGGATCGCAATTGCTGATGGAACCTTGAACAACTTCAATTGGTGGTAAGAGAGCGTGGATAGCACGCGCCATCACAGATTTTGCCGTACCGCGACGACCTGCGATCGCTACTCCTCCCAAACCAGGATCGACTGCTGCTAACAGTAAGGCTAATTTAATCGCTTCTTGACCGACTACGGCTGTCAAGGGAAAGCTAGTGATTGTGGGATTTAGGGTAGGCGCAGGCATGGATTTGCAAATAGAGAGAAGGCAAGAGGAACAGCTACACTGCTTTAGTCTCGGCTTTTAGCATATCAATTTCTGGCACATTTAGAATAAAGTTATAGTACATCCTCAGATGTCGGTTGCCATAGACAATGTACAACTGCATCAGGTATGAGAATAATTATTTATGGCTTACAGTGACTTTAAACTAAGTGAAGTTATTGACTCTTTTGGTTTAGTTATCCACGAAGCTTCTGGATTATTTGCTCATGTGCCAGAACAAGAATGTAGTGATTTATTATCTACTATATTACAAGAAAATGTAGATTTAGCGGTCGCCATTAGTTCGGAAAAAGCTCGCAGTGAAATGATTATCAGTCCGATTTTACTGGAGATTCGCCGCAAATATAATTATAAAATTAGTTTGTGTTCTGGAGTCGATTTTACTGTTGATGCTCAACGGGGATTAAATGGATTTTGTGATTTTATCTTGAGCCTTTCTTCAGAGCAATTACTCATCTGTATTCCGATCATGGTTTTCGTAGAGAGTAAAAATGAAAATTTGCGTTCTGGTTTAGCACAATGTATTGCAGAAATGGTGGCAGATCAAATTTTTAATGACAAAAGTGGCAATCAGAGCAAAACAATTTATGGTGCTGTGACTATTGGGACAATTTGGCAATTTATCAAGCTAGATGGTAACGTTGTTAGCATTGACTTGAGTGAATATTATATTAAAGATATAAAAAAAATATTGGGGATTTTATATAGTGCGATCGCTCAAAAATAGTCTTAAATGAGGAAAATCTATGAGTCTCACTCAAGCTAAACGCTTCTCACTAGAAGAATACCGCAAACTTACGGATTTGGGCTTTTTCCACGAAGATGACCACATTGAATTAATTAACGGGGAACTGATACAAATGGCATCTAAGGGTACAGCCCATGCGACTTGTTTACGAAAATTGTTGAAGGAACTCCCCGGAATTATCAGAGATAGGGCTACTTTACAATCTCAAGCGCCAATTACCATACCACCCAACAGCGAACCAGAACCGGATTTTGCTATTATTAAAAACCGCAGTGATGATTATCTATCAGCTCATCCCAGTCCGGCTGATGTATTGCTGGTGATGGAAATTGCAGACTCTTCCCTAACTTATGATCAAGATATCAAAATTCCACTTTATGCTCAAGCAGGTATTTCTGATTATTGGATATTCAATTTGTTTGATAACTATTTAGAATGTTATGGTGAGCCTTATCAAGATAGTCAAGGAAAGTATGGTTATGCAAATAAGCGAATTGTCTTGCCTAATCAGTTGATAGCTTTACCTTGTTTTCCTCATTTGTCTGTTGATTTAAATCAAGTATTTCCGGCAAAGCCTAATTATTAAAATAATTCGTAATTCGTAATACCCTACGGGAAGGCTTGCGCCTAAGTAATACTTGCTTTCATGCGAGAAGCAAGCTACGTGATACCCTACGGGAAGGCTTGCACCTATGTAATTATGTTTTGTGACGGGGATTTATACCATTTCACGTTAATCATGATACACATGAATTATGTAGAGACGTTGCAATGCAACGTCTCTACTGTTTCTCAACCTACCCAGATGTGAGAGGTCTGGGGAGGCAGACTGGGTGGCGTTGCTGATAGCAAGTTATAAAATTTCCCCCCCCTGCTTCCCCTGCACCCCCTTGCCTCCCCTGCTTGCCTAAATTCATCCCCCTGTTCTGCAACGCCGACGGGTTTGTGTAGCTTTGCCAATCCTCGATCCCCACGTCAGAGAGTAATAAATGATGAGAGAATATTAAACTAACGATCACAAAACTTTAAAGTCATTCATCATGGCAAAGATTCAGTTTTCTAGGGGACTCGACGAAGAAGTAATTCCAGAAGTGCGTTTGACGCGATCGCGCAGTGGCGACAGTGGCACAGCAACGTTTATTTTTACAAATCCCAAAATTCTTGATCAAGGTAGTACAGACGATATTACAGGAATGTATTTAATTGACGAAGAAGGGGAAATAATCACCCGCGAAGTGAAAGCTAAATTCATCAATGGTAGACCCGAAGCATTGGAAGCACTGTATCTCATGAAATCCAGTGACGAATGGGATCGCTTCATCCGCTTTATGGAACGTTATGCTCAAGAGAATGATTTAGGGTTTAGTAAATCTTAAATTAGTCAAGAGTCATTGGTCAGTAGTCAATAGCACAAACAAGAACTGACCACTGACAATTAACAACTGACAAGCTGTATGAAAAAACAACCCCATCCAGATGTACCGGGAATTACAGTAACTTGTGCGATTGTTACTGTCAGCGATACACGTACCCTGGAAACTGACAAGAGTGGTCATTTAATCCAAGAATTATTACTTGGTAGTCGCCACATTGTAGGCGCATACAAAATTATCCCAGATGAACCAGCGCAGATTCAAGCAGAGATAGAATCATTTGGTCAAAGCGTCAATGTAGATGTAATAATTTTTAACGGTGGTACAGGTATTGCCCCCAGGGATACCACTTATGATGCTATTGAAAAATTATTAGAAAAGAGCCTACCCGGATTTGGCGAATTATTCCGATTTCTAAGTTATCAAGAAATTGGTTCACGAGCGATCGCCTCTCGCGCTGTTGCCGGCATTTATCAAAATAAGCTCATCTTCTCTCTCCCAGGTTCTAGCAATGCTGTGCGCTTAGGCATGGAAAAGCTCATCTTGCCAGAAATTACTCACTTGGTCAGTCAAATGCGGAAATAGAGATTGGGGATTGGGGGGATTAGGGGCTGGGATGAGACTTACTTTTTTCTAGCCTGTAGTCCCTAGTCCCTAGCCTCTAACCCTTTTTCATCAAGAAGCTAACGCTACTTCCACCAATTGCTGTAACTCACCTTTTTGGTAAAGTTCGATCAAGATATCGGAACCACCGATAAATTCACCGTTAACATACACTTGAGGAATTGTCGGCCAGTTGGAATATTCTTTAATCCCTTGCCGAATTTCTTGGTCTTCTAAAACATTGACAGTTTCAAAAGGAACACCCAAGGTATTGAGAATCTGGACAACGTTGTTAGAGAAACCACATTGGGGCATTAATTTGGTTCCCTTCATGAAAACCATAATTTTATTTTGTGTGATTAAACTATCAATTTTCTCTTGAGCTTCTGGTGTCATAGTTTTTTCTGTTTCCTAGTTTTGCCTCAATAATCATTAGTCTATCGGCAATAGCTAATTAATCGTTTGACTGACTCTGGACTATTGACTAGTTTCGGGAGTCTGTGTTTTCAATGCCAAGGCGTGAATAGCTTCAGTTGACATAGCCTGTTGCAATGCGCCATAAACCAACTGGTGCTGCTGCACAAGTCTCTTACCTGCAAACTGCGATGAGACTACTGTCACCTGATAGTGGTCACCGCCACCAGTCAAGTCTTGCACCTGAACTTCGGCATCTGGCAATGCCACCTTGATCATTGCCTCAACCTGCTGCGGACTGATCATCGCAATTCCCAAAAAAACTTACTTTTCTATTATTAACCCAAGTTGCTGGTTATGTAGATGGAGTCTGTGATAGTGGTAATTGGTAATTGGTAATTGAGAGTAAATTCTTACCCATTACCCATTACCCATTACCCATTACCCATTACCCCCTTTACTTCTTAGGCGAAGAAGATGAAGAACTGCTACCGCCTTGTCTAGGATAGGGAGCATCGACAAAACCTAACTCTAACAATTGCTGGTAAGCTTTCTTGCCTAGTTCTCGTGTAGGGTTTTGACTCTGGATAATTTGCACCAACAAGGGTACAGCTAATTCTGGTTGGTTTTGAGCGCGATGTACCAAGGCTAACTGATATGTAGCTTCGTCGCGCTTTTGGGCTGTTAATAGGGCTTTTTGACGTTGAGAATCAGAAACTCTGTTATCAATACCGGAAAAGCTAGAGTTTAGCTGTTGATAAAAATTTGATAGCTGATTGTATATCTGACGTGCTTCTTGCAGTTTTTTAGCTGCTTGGGCGTAATTTTGAGAAGCGACGGCTTGCTCTGCCTCTTTCATTAACCGTTCTCCACCCTCAATGCTCAACAGGCTGTTATTTTGGGCTGTGGGACGTAGGTTATTAGGGCTATTAGGATCGATGGGCTGGGCTTGATTTTGAGCGTTGACAGGTGCAAGTAGACCAAGGGCTACTACTACCGAGAGAGATGTCAAACGAATTACAGAAGCAGGGGCCGCGAAGTTCATGGGGTCAATTTGTGCAACAACTATTAAGAAACAGATCAATCTAGGGAAACTTCGGGTATCTTAACTCTGTTTGCGTTTTTGACAAAGTGGAGCTAAGTATACAGTTTCCTTGATTTAGACAGAAAATCGGTTTAACTGAGTTCCCATCGCCCGTGCATTAACCACAATCGCCTTTATGAACGATAACTACGGTAGACTGCATCAACGCCAAAACTCCTCTGAGCCAACTACAGGTGTACCAACAAGTAGCTTGGGATTAGTTCTGCAACGAGGTGGTGAAGAATTGATCTTAGAAAAAGCTTTAGACCGCTTCACCATCCGTTTAGTTACCGATTTTCCTGTAGAACAATTATCTCAGGTTAGTTGGGGTATTTGGCAGCGTAGTATTTCTCAAGCACGATTGCAAGTGTTTCAGGTGGCACCAGCACAGTTAGAGACAGCGATTAATCAAGCCCGTGCTGATAAAAATGTGGCTTTTGCTAGTCATATTTACACGGTTAAGGATAATCCAGAGACTTTTGTATATTTAAATGAGCAAATCACCATTCAGTTTGCCTCTGGAGTGGATGCGGCGAAAATTAATCTCATTGCTTCTACGTTCAACCTAGTCCAAGACAAACCAATTTTGGGAATATCTAATGCTTTTGTGTTTCTGGTGAGTAAACAAGCCACAGAAAATCCCATTAAAATTGCTAATCAGTTGCAGGCCATGAAAGAAGTATTAGTGGCTGAACCTAATGTGATAATTCAGAGTGAAACTCATTATCAACCTAGTGATAAGCTCTACAAACAGCAATGGTATCTCAATCATAATGGTGGTGATGAGTTAGTTTTGGGTTCCCATATCGCTGTAGAACAAGCTTGGGATATTACTCGTGGGGTGCGTTCAGTGATTGTGGCTGTGGTGGATGATTCTTTTGATTTAAACCACTCAGATTTTCAAGGTAGTGGCAAGATTGTTGCTCCTAGAGATTTGCGGGAAAATGATTTTTTACCTTTGCCAGGAGAACAAGAAACCAGTCATGGTACTGCCTGCGCTGGGTTAGCAATTGCGGAAGAAAATGGTACAGGAATTGTTGGGGTTGCGCCTGGTTGTGCGCTGATGCCTATCCGTAGTACTGGGTTTTTGGATGATGAATCGATTGAGCAGATATTTAACTGGGCAATTGACAAGGGTGCTAGTGTAATTTCTTGCAGTTGGGGGGCTTCGGCTGTGTATTTTCCGTTGTCGTTAAGGCAACGGGCGGCTATTACTAGGGCTGCGACTCAAGGACGCAATGGTAAGGGTTGTGTAATTTTATTCGCGGCGGGTAATGCTAATCGTCCGGTTAGCGGTGCTGTGTATGAACAGGATTGGCCGGATAATGTTTTACAAGGTCTGACAGAGTGGTTAGGCGGGTTTGCTGTCCATCCTGATGTGATGGCGATCGCTGCATCCACTAGTATGAGCAAAAAGGCTGCTTATAGTAATTGGGGTGCAAATATTTCGCTGGCTGCTCCCAGTAATAATGCTTCACCGGGAATGTCGTTCCCTGAGAAGGGTTTCTTATACACCCAACCAACGATCGCTACTTCCCTCAAAGGGTTGGGAATGCTGACTACTGATATTGTCGGCGCAGCAGGTTACACCCCTGGTAATTTTACCAGTAACTTTGGCGGAACTTCCAGTGCTACGCCTGTAGTGGCTGGGGTAGCAGCTTTAGTCTTGTCAGCAAATCCTGACTTAACTGCCCAACAAGTTAAACGGATTCTAGAAACCACGGCTGATAAAATCGTAGACCCGGAACCAGACCCACAACTGGGTTTACAAGCAGGTAAATATGATGAGAATGGACACTCCCAATGGTTTGGTTATGGCAAAGTGAATGCAGCCAGAGCAGTACAAGCAGCGTTGCAACAACGAGCGACGGCATTAGGCGCTAGTAAACAAGTAAAATTTAGCAATTCCAACCAGATCCAAATTCCTGATAACAATCGCCAAGGCATTAAAAGTGCGATCGCTGTAACTGATGCAAGTGCAGTTAAAGATATTCAAATCACAGTGAATCTGACTCACGATTTTTTAGGCGATGTAGAGATTTATTTAATTGCCCCCAATAATCAACAAGTCTTATTACAAAATCGGACATTAGGAAACCGCAAGGAATTAAAAGCCAATTATAGTGTGCGATCGCATCCCATCCTTAAACAATTACTCTCCCAATCAGCCAAAGGCAATTGGCAGTTATGGATAATTGACTACGCACCCCAAGATGTCGGCCAACTCAATAGTTGGGAATTGAGTTTGGGGATTTAGTCAAGTCGCTTCTCTACGAGACGCTACGCGAACGCTCCAATTCAGTGGAAAAATTGTTGTTTTCATTTTTGACTTTTGACTTCCCTGATGTAATACCAATTCACAAAAATCCTGATACATATAGCTTACTCGTTGGGTATTGTCCGCCCACCGTTAAAACGGTGGTCTCATAGCTTAAGTCCATTAAAATGGACTCTGATATTCAGTCCTCTTGAGAGGACTTTAGCTATGAGACAGGGATTTACAATCCCTGACGGACTGACGGACTCACGTATTTGTATCATTATTAAAGTGAAATGGTATAAAAGGCTTTCAACCGGATGATTGGGAAAATTTTTCAGTTTCCAAAAATGTAACAGTTCTCACTTTTGACTATGGCAGTGTCAAAGTAAGAACATACAAATTGTATTGATAACTGCATAGGGAAATATTGAGCATGGGTGTAGGATATTAGGCAAATATCCACCCCTTATACACCTAAACCCTCACATCCCTCTTTAAAATACGTTTGTACAAAATTATCTGTGTAAATTCAGAGGAGTATAAATTATGGTGAGAACCGCTTTATTCGGTTCCCGGTTGTCTGCTGGCAACTTTTGGCAGAGTTTACCATTAGTGTTATTAGTATGCGTGACTTTTGTACAGCCTGGGCTGGCACAAGAAAAAGAGAAGTTGTGGCGTACCTTGACTGTCAATGGTCGCGGTGTAGAATCAATTCCCACCACTTTATCAGAAGTGAGTTTAGGGGTGGAAATTCAAGGGAAGACTGCCCAGGAAGTACAACAAGAAGCTGCACGCAAATCATCGGCTGTGGTGGCTCTACTCAAAAGCCGGAATGTGGAAAAATTACAAACTACGGGCGTTCGCCTGAATCCAGTCTACAGTTACACCAATAATGTCCAACGCATTACTGGATATGCGGCTAATAATACTGTCAGTTTTCGGGTTGCCACTGAGCAGGCTGGTACATTGCTAGATGAGTCAGTCAAAGCAGGTGCGACTCAAATTAATAGTATCAGCTTTGTCGCTAGTGATGAAGCGATCGCCTCAGCTAAACAACAAGCCCTCAAAGAGGCTACCCAAGACGCACAACAGCAAGCTAACGCTGTTTTTAATACTCTGGGACTAAAACCCAAAGAAGTTGTCAGTATTCAAATCGGTGGTGCTACTCCGCCCCCACCACCTGTATTGTATCGAGCCGAAGTTGCCAAACTCGGCAATGCTGACGCTTCTACTCCCATCGTTGGCGGTGAACAACAAGTGGAAGCATCAGTGACGTTGCAAATTAGCTATTAATCATTAGTCAATGGTCATTAGTCATTGGGGCGACGTTTGACCATTGACTCTTGGCCATTGACCGACTAAAAATTTTCTGGTGCAAAGTCGCCCCCACCACCATCTCGATCTTGTTTTGAACCTAATAGCTCAAGTTGATCTACCCTAATAATAGGTGTAGATCGGTTGGCTCCGGTTTGGCGATCGCTCCAGGAGTCAAACTTTAAGGAACCTTTAATGCCAATTAAGCTACCTTTGCGGACATAATTTCCCGCAATCTCTGCTGTCTTATCCCACAGTTCTAGTGTAAACCAGTCAGGTTCATCACTATTGCGGCTTCTTCTTTTCACCGCTAATGTTAGTCTACATTTGACACTACCAGATTCAAAATATTTAATATCTGGATCAGTGCCTACACGACCAACTAAGGTAACTATATTAATACTCATATCCGTTCCTTTTAGTACATAAGTACTGCTACACTCCGACTTTGATCATAGCGAATTGTGACTTGATTGAAAATGTGTTAGAAACTGAACAACAAAATAGAGTATAAAAGTATGCAAAATTACTAGGAGAAACTCAAAAACTATACGGATATATTTAAACAGTCACAGAATACCCAAGAAATAACACATAAACTTACGCATGGAACCGGAAAATCGAGGATTGAAGCCACGGATGCCAGGGTATCGAAGTCAAGGTTTACCAACCGTTACACCCTCATACCCCCACACCCTTACAACTTCCCAACGTCAACAGTTTGATTGCGTAAGCTCTAAGATACCTGAGATTAAGCCGAAACTAAGTAATAATTGCCTATTTGGCTGGACTCAGGATCGAAAACATAATAGAATCCAGCACGATTCTCATGATTCAGTTGTAGTCTAGAAGTGTCACAAATAGGGGGCGTAGAGGCGCGTGGGTCTTTTTAGGAACTTTCGCTCATCGTGGGATATGGGTATCGACCTTGGTACAGCAAATACCCTCGTTTATGTATCTGGTAAAGGTATTGTACTTCAAGAACCTTCTGTAGTAGCTATCGATCAAAATGAAAAGGTAGCTTTGGCAGTGGGAGAAGAAGCTAAAAAAATGCTAGGCCGCACACCAGGAAATGTTATTGCTCTCCGTCCTTTACGTGATGGAGTAATTGCTGATTTCGATACGGCTGAACTGATGCTCAAAAGCTTCATTCAAAGAGTAAATGATGGTAAGTCTTTAATTTTACCCCGGATCGTTATTGGTATTCCCAGTGGCGTTACTGGAGTAGAAAGACGAGCTGTCATGGATGCAGCAGCTCAAGCCGGAGCGAGAGAAGTATACTTAATCGATGAACCAGTAGCCGCAGCCATTGGTGCAGGTTTACCAGTGGCTGAACCAACTGGTAACATGATTATTGATATTGGTGGCGGAACAACAGAAGTCGCTGTCTTGAGTCTTCAAGGAACAGTAATTAGCGAATCAGTCCGCATTGCTGGGGATGAACTCACTGAGTCCATCATTATGTACATGAAAAAAGTACATAACTTGGTGATTGGCGAACGTACCGCAGAAGATATCAAAATCCGCATTGGTTCTGCTTATCCCACTCATGATGACGATGATGCCATGATGGAAGTCCGAGGCTTACATCTACTTTCTGGTTTACCGCGAACTGTCAACTTAAAAGGGCCAGAAATTCGTGAAAGTATGCTAGAACCCTTATCTGTCATCATAGAAGCTGTGAAGCGGACATTAGAGCGCACACCTCCCGAACTGGCAGCAGATATTATCGATAGAGGCATCATGTTAGCCGGTGGTGGTGCTTTGCTTAAAGGTATAGACACGCTAATTAGTCACGAAACAGGCATTGTTACTCATATAGCTGCTGATCCTCTCAGCTGTGTTGTACTGGGAACAGGTCGTGTGTTAGAAAACTTTAAACAGCTAGAACGAGTGTTTAGCGGACGTTCTCGCAATATGTAACAAAAAATATGAGATATTGGGTTCTATTTGCCTATGATTTGGGTTCTATATAAATAGAATCCAGTATCTTTTGAATTTATTAAAATAGGTATAAATGGTTACTGTACGCCGTTGGTGGGATCGTAAAGGGTTGCAAGTCGGATTACTCGCTTTAGTGTTGGGTAGTGCTTGGGTATTGCGTCAAACCCAAGGTGGATTGCTATTGGAAGCATATCAAGTGATTACCCGTCCTTGGCAAATGTTACAAACAGGGCCATCTCTAGAAGAACGTCAAGAAGAACGTCTGAAAAATGCTCAGTTTATGGAAATGCAAACGCGCATAGCTGAGTTGGAAAATCAAAACCGCAAACTCCAAGATTTATTAGGCTATGTCGCTAAGGAGCCAGCTGCATCGCAGCCAATTCTGGCTAGAGTAGTAGGACGCAGTGCTGATCATTGGTGGCAACAAGTGAGTATCAATCGTGGCTCCAATGCGGGTATTCAACCAGGTTATGTGGTTAAATCTGAGGGTGGGTTAGTTGGTTTGGTTGATAGTGTGACACCTAACACTAGTCGTATTCTCTTAATTAGTGACCTCAAAAGTCAAGTAGGTGTAACAATTAGTCGCACTTCCGCTAAGGGGGTTTTGCGCGGAGATTCCTCGGCAGAAGCGGTATTAGAATTTTATGAGAAAGTGCCTAATGTACAGGTAGGTGACTTGGTTTCTACCTCCACATACAGTCAAAAATTTCCGGCTGGTTTGGCGGTGGGGCGGATAAAATCTTTGGATTTGAAGAAACTACCAACATCTATCGCCAAGATTGAACTGTTTCCGGCAATTCGTTCTCTAGATTGGGTAGCTGTATATCCTAAGCCGACAAATCAAGCAGGAGAAAATCCCCAGTCGGTAAATCCACAATCGCCAAAGTCTAATTAGATGCTCGCCCAATTTTTAAGACAATGAAGCTACCTTCATTTAGTACTAAATCAAAATCGTCAGAACGAAAAACTAAGTTCCGGTATCTGCCTTTAGCGCGTTGGCATCCTGGTTGGCGACAATTGCTTGACTGGATGGTGACAGCAGGGTCTGTGTTTTTGTGTTTGCTATTGTTACCAACTCGCTTACCTGGTATGGAATTATTGGGTATTGGCCCCAATTGGCTGTTAATTTGGGTAGTAGCCTGGAGCATTAAGCGCTCAGTGTGGTCAGGAACTTTGGCAGGGATTATTTTAGGGTTACTTCAAGATGCCATGACTAATCCTCACCCATCTCATGCCATCACTTTAGGAATAGTCGGATTTTTGACGGGAATGATGCAAAAGCAGCGTTTCATGCAAGAGGATTTTATTTCTGTTGCCTTGATTGTTTTTGGTATGGCAGTTTTGGCAGAAACGGTTTTTGGTATGCAATTAACTTTAGCAGGCGATCGCCAGACAACAGATATTTGGGCATACTATCAACGAGTTACCTTAGCCTCTGCTATTCTCAGCAGTCTCTGGGCCCCTGTACTCTACTACCCTCTAAATAGTTGGTGGCAAAAAATGAAGCTATTAGAGCAGTAATTCAGCATTAGTTAATTAGGGTGGATGCTGCGGCACAGACAGATTTTTCCTACTTTACTGTCAACCGTCAAAAGTCTAGAGATTTAAAATTTTAAATCTCTAGACTTTGATTTTTGGACTAGATACATAATTCCAACAGTTTGTGCATATTTCCATTTAGTTGAAGTTCTTGCTGCGCTTGCTTTTAAGTATTTTTGACTGCTACAAATCATACCTATATGTTAAGAGAATGCAACAATCAGTTACAAAAAGATACAGAAAATAATAACTAAATTAGCGTAAATTCATGTAGACTTTACGTTACAGGCGTACGTTTAATACACCTGATTTATTAACAGTCCAAAGCAATCATAGAAAGATGACCACAACCTTACAACAGCGCCAAAGCGCCAACGTATGGGAGCGCTTCTGTGCATGGATCACCAGCACTGAGAACCGTATTTATGTCGGTTGGTTCGGTGTATTAATGATTCCTACACTCCTAGCCGCTACCATTTGCTTCATTATCGCCTTCGTTGCAGCTCCTCCTGTAGACATTGATGGTATCCGTGAACCCGTAGCAGGTTCCTTGATCTACGGAAACAACATTATCTCTGGTGCAGTTGTACCTTCTTCCAACGCTATTGGTTTACACTTCTACCCCATCTGGGAAGCAGCTTCCTTGGATGAGTGGTTGTACAACGGTGGACCTTACCAACTAGTAGTATTCCACTTCCTAATTGGTTGTGCTTGCTACTTGGGTCGTCAGTGGGAACTGTCTTTCCGCTTAGGAATGCGCCCTTGGATCTGTGTAGCTTACTCTGCTCCTTTGGCATCTGCTGCCGCAGTATTCTTGGTCTACCCAATCGGACAAGGTTCTTTCTCTGACGGTATGCCCTTGGGTATCTCCGGAACCTTCAACTTCATGATCGTGTTCCAAGCAGAACACAACATCCTGATGCACCCCTTCCATATGTTAGGTGTGGCTGGTGTATTCGGCGGTTCCTTGTTCTCTGCAATGCACGGTTCTTTGGTTACCTCTTCCTTGGTTCGTGAAACAACCGAAACCGAATCTCTCAACTACGGTTACAAATTCGGTCAAGAAGAAGAAACCTACAACATCGTTGCAGCACACGGTTACTTCGGTCGCTTGATTTTCCAATACGCTTCCTTTAACAACAGCCGTTCCTTGCACTTCTTCCTAGCTGCATGGCCCGTTGTTGGTATCTGGTTCACCGCATTGGGCGTAAGCACAATGGCGTTCAACCTCAACGGTTTCAACTTCAACCAATCCATCATCGACTCTCAAGGTCGTGTAATCAATACCTGGGCTGATATCATCAACCGCGCTAACTTGGGTATGGAAGTAATGCACGAGCGCAACGCTCACAACTTCCCCTTAGACTTAGCTGCTGCTAATGTTACTCCTGTTGCTATCAGCGCTCCTGCTATCAACGGTTAATCATCAAGCTTAGTTAAATAAAAAAGCGTCCCTAATTAGGGGCGCTTTTTTATTTGGGTGGGAAAATGCTAAAATCAACGCAGAAATGATAGATGCCGGATGGATTCTATGACCATTGCTCAAGAATTAGAATCTCAAGCAGACATCTCTCAAGATGTGATATTTCCTCCTGGTGATTTGTATAGTGATGAACCTCCTTTGGAAACAGAACTCCATCTCCGACAAATCATCCTTCTTTTACAATGCCTAGAATGGTTGTGGCGAGATAGAAGTGATTTCTATGCGGCAGGAAACTTGACCATATACCATAGTCGATACCAACGTAAATCAGAAGATTTTCGAGGTCCAGATTTTTTTGTCGTACGAGGAACAGAGCGCAAAACCCGAAAAAGTTGGGTAGTGTGGGAAGAAGCAGGAAAATATCCTCACGTCATTTTAGAAATACTATCTGACTCAACAGCGAAGACAGACAGAGGTTTAAAAAAAGACATTTATCAAGATACTTTCCGCACACCTGATTATTTTTGGTTTGACCCTTTTACACAAGAGTTTGCGGGATTTCATTTAGTAGATGGAAAATATCAACCTCTACAAGCTTCAGAACAAGGTTATTTATGGAGTCAACAATTAGGTTTATATTTGGGAATTGATCAGGGATTATTAAGGTTTTTCACCTCAGATGGTCAATTAGTACCGACACTGGAAGAAACAGCACAAAAAGCACAAGAAAAAGCAGAACGTTTAGCAGCAAAACTGCGTGAGTTAAATATCGATCCAGATACCATTTAAGCTAGAGCGATTGTGGGAAAAGTATTACAAATACTAGCGATCGCCTGAGAGTGATATATTGGCATTTATTCAAAAGACTTGCCTGGTCTATATCTTGCCCTTTTTTAGTTCTGTAGAACTCAGGTTAACTTTCAGAAATCCGTAATTGATTCTCAATATCGGGTAATTAATACATAAGCAGATATCCTCACCGCGCCAGCTTGGGTATAGAAGTGATGCACTAGCGCAATGCTCACGACTTTCCCTGAGATTTGGCTGGTAGTACTGCCGTGGCTCCGGCTATCATGGTTAGTTTTAGGGTTATTGTAGGTTTGTAGCGTTCTCTGGATTAGAGAGCGCTTTTTTGTTTTGGGATGGTAAGATTTAGATGAAACAATTGAGCAGCTATTTGAAGCATGAGCGCACCTCAAGAAAAATCTCAACGTCAAGTACTGCTGTATCTTGGAGAAGATGGTTATTTTGTTGTGGAAGTACCCAGTTTGCCAGGCTGTATCAGTCAAGGAAAAACTCGTGCAGAAGCGATCGCTCTTTATGTTGAAGTTCTACAAGCTCGTGGTGAAATTGTCCCACAGGATACAGTTGAGGTCGTATTGGTGTGAGCAATCAGCGCCTGAAGACAAACGCGATCGCTAAACAATGAATTAGGATGTTAGGTTTTATCGCAGAAATAGAGTTTACTGTAACAATTCAATATAAAATCTAAAATCTCAAATCCTAAATCAAGATGGCAGACTTAACTCCTAATTCTAGTTTTAGTGTCACCCTGCGGTTGCAAATTCCTAATCGTGTAGGAATGCTAGCATCAATCACACAAGCGATCGCCACCAGTGGTGGTAATCTTGGTCAAATCGATTTAATTGAGCAAACTCGGCAAATATCCATTCGTGACTTGACTGTTGATGCAGCTAGTACCGAACACGCAGAAACTATTGTGCAAGCAGTCAAAGCAATAGCAGATATTAAGCTGCTGAGTGTTTACGATCGCACATTTAATCTGCATCGTGGCGGCAAAATCAGCATCACTAGCCGCATTCCCCTCAAGAGTGTGTCTGATTTGGCAATGGCTTATACACCAGGAGTCGGGCGAGTTTGTACAGCGATCGCTCAAGACCCCGCAGAAGTTTACAATTTAACTATCAAACAAAACACTGTGGCAATTGTCACCGATGGTAGTGCAGTGTTAGGACTAGGCAATCTTGGCCCCCATGCAGCTTTACCAGTGATGGAAGGTAAAGCCATGCTGTTTAAAGAGTTTGCTGGGCTGGATGCTTTTCCGATTTGCTTGGCAACACAAAATACAGAAGAGATTATCCAAGCTGTGAAAAATATTGCTCCTGTGTTTGGGGGAGTAAACTTAGAAGATATTGCTGCACCACGCTGCTTTGAAATTGAGCAGAGATTACGGCAAGAATTGGATATCCCAGTTTTTCATGATGATCAACATGGTACAGCCATTGTCACCTTAGCAGCCTTGTTTAACGCCTTAAAATTAGTGCAGAAATCAATGGCAGAAATCCGCATTGTCATTAACGGTGCGGGTGCGGCTGGTGTGGCGATCGCGCGGTTACTACGGAAAGCCGGGGCTGATAAAATTTGGATGTGCGACTCCAAAGGTATTATCTCTAATACTCGCACAGATTTGAACGAAGAGAAACAAGAATTTGCTGTCAAAGCCCAAGGAACTTTAGCTGGTGCAGTGCAAGGGGCAGATGTGTTTATTGGTGTGAGCGCTCCTGGAGTATTGACACCAGAAATGGTCAAATCTATGGCTAAAGACCCGATTGTCTTTGCTATGGCTAATCCCATTCCTGAGATTCAGCCAGAATTAGTTAGTAAAGATGTGGCAGTAATTGCGACAGGACGCAGTGATTATCCTAACCAAATCAATAACGTTTTAGCCTTCCCTGGAGTCTTCCGTGGTGCTTTAGATTGTCGCGCCCAGACAATTACTACGACGATGTACTTAGAAGCCGCTAGTGCGATCGCTTCCTTAGTCAACCCCTCAGACTTACATCGGGAACATATCATTCCTTCCGTCTTTGATGAGCGTGTTGTCACCGCCGTGGCTGCTGCTGTCCAACGTGCAGCACGGGAAGAAGGGATTGCACGGGGTTAATCAAATCCCAGAATTATCTTGGTTAAGGATGGGCAGCATTGTCCATCCTTTTGATCATTTTAATCATTGCGAGCGTGTTCAAACTCGTAGACATAAAATAATCGACTAAACCTGTGCAACTGATATCCTCCCATAGCTAACAAGATACTGGCTCCCAAGGCTAGCCAAAATTCTCTGGGAGGAATTGTGAATATAGATGCACCTGCTACTGTTCTGGCATCTATGATTACCGCTAGAAATAAGCATAAGGCCGCAACTACGTAAGCAAACACCGTCAGACGATGAATATTTTTTAAAGCATCTTGACAGACTGTACAGTGTTGAGTGTGGGTTGTCCACACATCAAAGAGTTTTTGCTTATCTTTAACTGCTGGGAAATCGTTACTATATCCCTCCGCCCAAGGGATACCACCACCAGCCCGTTTTTCCAACCACTGACGAAATGTGATTACCATCTTGTCTTGAGGATTGGGTGTAAAGACTGCACCTAGCCATTTACCCTTTCTTCTCTGGACAATAGTTTTTTCCTGGTAATGCAGAAATACCATGTCTTGATGTAGGAATAGAGATGCTAACACATGACCTAACCATGTAGGTAATGGTAGCCCAAAGAAAGATAAACCTTGGGGCATTTTCCCTTGGTTATTTTTGACAAATATCTGACAACCAATGTGACGACACCAACCAGGACGAGTTGGTGTCGCGTACAAAGCCAGAATCAATTGTCCACCATCTTTGGGAGTCGAGGCGATTCTCATGTGACAGGGGGGTTGGAAGTCATGAATTCCTGTTGGGGTATCGCCTGGTTGAGTTTGAATTTCAAAAGCAAACCCATCTTGAGTAGATATTTTCCGCACAGGCAGCATATCGTAGTACTTGGCATCTTTGTAGCGATCGCCTACAATCCCATGATGAGAGACTGGAACATGGGCAGGATCTGAAACGTTTTCCATGAAGTAATCCCAACCATAGGGTAAATCGCGGAAGTTCCAAAAATACTGCACTACCCTACCCGATTTATCTTCCAGTTCTGGAACAATGCGGGGTTGGCGTAATTGGCTTTCTACCTTTGCTTGTTCACCTGTTTCCGCCCACACCCACAATAACCCCTGATTTTCTTGGGTAGGATAAGTCACCGCACAGGATTTCTGATTTTCACAATGCTTGGCTGCTGTCTGTTTATCTTGAGATTGGGGAATATTTACACAGTTGCCTTCACCATCAAAACGCCAAGCATGATAAGCACATAATAATGTACCATCGGCTTCAACTCGCCCCTCGGAAAGCGGGACTAAGCGATGAGGACAGAAATCTTCAAAGCAACGCCATTGACCAGAACCATCACGCCACAAGACAATATCTTTGCCTAGTAATTGCATGGCATGGGTACGCCCAGGGTCAAGATACTCTACCACAGCTAGGGGATACCACTGCTTTGTCCATGAGAATGTTCCTGTCTCTGTTTGCAGTTGCTCGTTATTTAAGCTATCCGAGGAACTGTGATTGTGGATGTTTCCTGGCAGTTTGGTTTCAGTAGTCATGGTTAACACTTTGCCTTTACTTCGTAAATTTTAATGGAAAAATTATTACAGGTGATATTTCTCAGAAAATATTCAACGCCATGACACCATCTCACAAACCTAATTCACGCCCAAATGAGCAGCGTCTCATTTCTCAATTACTTTGGCTACTTTCAGCGCTTTACATATATATTCTCTTACTATCACCACCAGGGCAGTTACTCCCAGGAGAACCAGTTTGGGCAATTCAACCCCAGACTTTACAAGAAATTTGGCATGAATCACTCAACTTCTTTTTTATTTTGCCTATTCTTAATGCTGTGGGTGTGGCAAATATTCCCATAGTCATTGTTCATCCTTGGCTAGAATCTCTTTTCAACTTAGCAGAGGCTTGGATGTTGATGTTTTTACCATTGATGTTAGCTGATTCTAGAGGTGAAAAACTGCCAAAATTCTTGATTTGGGGTTTGGCAATGTTTTTGACTAATACCTTCTTGATTCCCTACATGGCTGTACGTGCTATAAATCCTCTGGTATGGGAAAAAGAAAGTCCGCAGAAAAATTTACTGGCGCGGATATTGGGTTGTGTAGGGTTAATAGTTGGAACTATGGCTATATTTTGGTTATTTTTTGGTAGGTCAGAAGTGGGAAGTTTAGCCGAACGATATAATTATTTTTTAGCGCGTTTAATGAGCGATCGCCTGACTATTGCCTTTTGTGTAGATTTGATTTTATTTGCTATCTTCCAAGCAGTAATCATCGGAGAAATTGAGCCAATCGGGAGTAGAAAACGTTGGCTTAGATTTATCCCTTTTTGGGGTTTAGTCGCTTGGTTAATTATTTAGCAGTTTATTGAGGACGGCGTAACTTATATTGAGCATTCAAACTAATATTGCAGTTTGTGGAATTGGACTTAAAGTCACAGGTATAACTTGCTAACTGTTCTTTTTGATAATTAAAAACTCGGATATTATAACCATCTTTTCTGGCGCTACTACCCAAGCGGTTGACAAAATCATACCGTTCTAAATAATCAAGTAAAGTCCAAATTTGCTGATTGACAATTAAATCTACTCTGGCAGGTTCTGTATCTGATGCTGGATATGCTATCCAATTATCTAATAGCTTACTTTCCGAATTTTCTTTTGCCCACCACAAACTAGGTGTAGTTAATCCTGATAGATTAATAGTGCTAGCTGTAATTACATTCTTGGGCTGAGTCAATAAATCTAACTCTAAAGGAGCATCTGAAGGTAGGGGTACTGATGATGTTTGAGCTAAAGTAGATGCAATTGGTAAAAATGCAATATTACTCAGTATGAACGTGAGTAATAAGATAAGTTTATGTCCTAGCATAATTTTCAGTCATTAGTTAGTTGTCAGCTTTGAGTCATTAATTTTTAATAGCAACTATCCTAATTCGTCGATAATCTGCTGTCCAAGTTCCTTTGTGATACAGTTTTGTTTGCAAAGACTTTTCCACTGCGTCAATTACCTGTGTTTGTTGTTCAGCAGATAACTCTGTCAAAAAAGCACCAGCAAACATTTGTATCCAGTTTGCCATACCAGCTTCACCCTCAGTTAAAAGAGTGGGACGGTCGAATAAATTAGCATAGATAACATCAAAGCCTTGTGCTTCTAGTATGGTAGCGTATTCACCAATGCTGGGAAAATACCAGGGATTCATCGCTTGGAGGTTGGAGATACCGAGGGTTTGTAGCGCATGGTGTAAAGCTGTGAGGATATGCTGGACATTCCCTTTACCACCAAACTCAGCCACAAACCTCCCTCCTGATTTTAATGCTTGATGTATGCAGGCGATCGCTGCTTCCGCTTCCTTTACCCAATGCAGCGTAGCGTTTGAAAATACTGCATCCACAGGCTTATCTACACGAAAGTTGCGCGCATCAGCAACATCAAAACGCAAATGAGGATAGTTTTGTTTTGCTTGAGCAATCATCGTTGCTGCACTATCAATTCCCCACACCTCTGTACCAAACTGGGCAATTTTTTCTGTCAGTTGTCCAGTTCCACAACCCAAATCTAAAATTAACTCTCCCACTTCAGGATTGAGCAATTTCAGCAAGTCTTCGCCATATTGCCACACGAAGGCGTGTTTATCTTGATATAAGCCTGCATCCCAAGAATTTTTAGGTGTCACAAGATAATTTGTTTAGTCTACTGCGTGATTAGCAGATTATACTAT
The DNA here is from genome assembly GCF_013393945.1 of Nostoc sp. TCL26-01. NCBI lineage: Bacteria > Bacillati > Cyanobacteriota > Cyanophyceae > Nostocales > Nostocaceae > Nostoc > Nostoc sp. TCL26-01. The sequence continues at coordinate 6,215,093 of NZ_CP040297.1, read as the reverse complement.
TTTTATAGTGTGACTAAGTATTTTTCAGCTTAATTACTTCACATCAAAACTTGTTGGCGTAGTAGATGCTTTGATGTTATTCTTCATCAGCTTTTAGTGAAGTAATAGGAAAAATTTCCGCAATTTATTAAACATTTAGCGATGTAGATGAATACCAGGAGCATAAGCTTCAATCACTCTACCCGTGCGCGTGCAGCTAATCATCAAGTAATCACAACTTGGGCATTGTGTCCGACATAATTGACTATCTGCAATATAATAGCGTTCAGCATTGCTGCCACAATTTGGGCAGTAGATTTTTTGAATTACTTGCATTGAAAAACCCCGGTGTTTAAATTTTTGATGGCGAAATTCCAAATAAGAATAAATTCTCTTTTGGGTTTCAACCAAGTTAACAAAGAGTGACGATTTTGATTGCTTAATTTAACTAAGAATTTAGATTTAAAAATCTTAGAGTACTAAAAACATTATCCTCATATTAAGACAATCTTACCATCTCACTCTAGATATATGAATCATTGAAGCCAATAGAGATTTTCTAGAGAGCTAGTGATCCCCATCTAGAACAGGTTGAGATACGTAGTTACTTTCTATGGAAAACCAATAAAGTGGGTATCTTTGTATTCAAAAATTAAAATCAAGAAAATACTGTATCTTAAGTCACAAAACACCTTTCTTAAGATTTACTTAATATTTTGTTAATTAAATATCGAGCAGATAATTTAAATAAAAATTTCAATATTACTGATTAAGGATATTGGCTAGCAATGGAGTCATGGGAATAGGTAATCGATAGTAAATGATGGTTTTTTAGTTATCAATTACCCATAAAGTATTCTTAATTTATGCCCAGGGACTGATATTGTGAACCTGCCAGTAGTTTGCAATCATGCTGGATGGAAATAATCGTAAATAGCTTGGGCTAGACGGGGGCCAATTCCAGCAACTTCGGCAATTTGGGCAGGTGTAGCTTGGCGAATATAATCAACAGAACGAAAATGTCCTAGAAGCTGCTTTTGGCGGTGATGTCCTAAACCAGGAATTTCATCTAAACGCGATCGCTTTAATTTATCACTGCGTTGTTGACGATGGAAACTCACAGCAAATCGGTGTGCTTCATCGCGTAACCGCCGTAATAATTGGACTCCCGGTTGTTCAGCCTCAGTTGGTAAGGGTAAAGATTCACCTGGTAAAAAAATCTCCTCTCGTTGCTTGGCTAAACTCACAACCCGCAAATCTTCTAATAAATTCATCTCTTGCAAAATCGCCACCACCGAGGATAACTGTCCTTTACCGCCGTCAATCATAATTAAGTCAGGCCAGTCAGGATGATCAACTCGTGGTAATTGCGGATCTTCCGCATATTTGCGGAAACGCCGTTGAATCACCTCTGCCAAGCTGGCGAAATCATCAGAATGTCCGATGGTGACAGTGGGATTTTTAATTTTATAGTGGCGATAATATTGTTTAGCTGGTAATCCGTCGATGAACACGACTTGAGAAGCTACCGCATTCGATCCTTGAATATGGGAAATATCGTAACCTTCAATGCGGTGGGGTAAATCGGGTAAATCGAGGATAGCAGCTAAATCTTGCATGGCTTGATGATTGCGATCGCCAAATTTCTGCATTCTTTGCAATTCATATTGGGCATTACGCTCTACCATCTCTACTAATTCTGCCTTAACTTGGCGCTGAGGCGTGACAATCGTTACCTTCTTCCCCTTACGCTGCGTCAACACATCAGCTAAAATATCCCCATCTGGTAAGTCATGCTGGACTAAAATTTCTGTGGGAATTTCCACCGATTCTGCTGTTTGGTAATGTTCCTCCAATACCCGTTGTAAAATTGCTCCTGGTTCGGCTAGGGATTCGGCCACAAAAGCCAAGCGTCCCACCAATTGTCCCGCCCGAATCTGAAATAATTGGATACAGGCGTGTTTGGCATCTGCGGCTAGAGCGATACCTGACGGCAAGGCTAACGCCAACGCATCTCGTGAGACAGTATCATCGGGTAGGGAAACTTTTTGTTCCGCCGTCAGCGACTTTAAGCCAACGATTTGATCCCGAACCCGCGCCGCTACCTCAAAATTCAAGGCTGTTGAGGCTTTATCCATCTGTTCTGTCAAGATATCAATCAGTTCTTGAGTTCGTCCTTGAAATACCATCGCAACTTTTTGCACAGTTTTGCGGTATTCTGCTGGTGAAATCAACTGTTGACACACCCCAGGACAGCGCCCTAAATCATAATTTAAGCAAGGACGGTCTTTAAATAGGGGTTGGGGTCGTTGTCGCAATGCAAATATGCGCTTAGATATGCGTAAAATTGAACGTAACAGACCAGAATCAGTGTAGGGGCCATAATACTTATCTTTTTCTTTCCCTAACTGGCGTTTGCGAGTAATAAAAATGCGCGGATAGTCTTCTGACCAAGTAATACACACATAGGGATATTTCTTGTCATCCTTCAGCAGCACATTAAAGTATGGCTGATGCTGTTTAATCAGGTTAGCTTCTAAAGCTAAAGCTTCCGCTTCCGTGTCGGTGACAATAAATTCAATCTCTGTCACCTGCTTCACCATTGTGGTGATGCGTTCAGTTTTGTTGTATCCGTCCCGGAAATAGGAACGAACACGCGATCGCAATTTCCGTGATTTCCCTATATAGATGATGCGATCGCTCCCATCTCGCATAAAATAGACTCCAGGTTCTGCGGGAATCTCAGCTAGACGGGCTTCTAGACGTTCTGGGTCTTTGACTAGTGGTAGTGTTTGAGCAGATGTTGTCACAATATCAATCTAGGTAATTTTCCAAATTTACCTATACTTAATTTTAAGAAAAATCATTGGTTTATGCCGACCAACCCCAGTTTTTATCAAGCAAATATGAAGTGAATACTGATCATATTCTGTATCTACCACTTTGCTCATTCTGTATAAAAAATTTCCTAGCTTTTAAATTAGTTTATATTTTTTGGGATTGAAAATTTATTTTCTTCATGAACTATACTATTTTATTAATAATAAATTATCTAGCTGCTAATCAATACTAATTTTGCTATTTATCTAGTCAAATTATTCATATTTTCTTAGTATTAAGCAGGGATTGTTTACTGGTAATTTATATTACATTTTAAGCACATTAACGGATTCAGTAAACAAAATAATCCGACTATTATGGAAAATATCATAATTTTGAGATTATCTAGAGAACCAAAAAATGAACGTAAATGACTTTGAATCTGATTATCGAGAAGCGATCGTCCAAGTACTGAATGAACTGCAATCAGCAGTTTTGCTTTTAGAGCAAGCACAACGCCAAATCTACACGCTGGGCAGTTCTGTACAGCGTATCACCGAAACGGTAGAAGCATTTGTCAATGAGCAAAAATCAGAATAAATGTATTTCAAAAATTATTAGGAGTTACAAGTTATAACTTCTTCAATTTTCATAATTAAAGAATTGAGATTCACTGGTTTAACAAAATAACTACGAACGCCTAATGTTATTGCTCTCTCTTGATCAGCTTTAAAAGCCAAGGCAGAAACAACAATCACTGGGATATTAGAAAAATCTGGATGTTGCTGCATTTGTTGCAGTAAGGAATATCCATCAACATCTGGAAGTTTTAAGTCTAGCAAGATTAACTCAGGTCGAAATTTTTCTACAGTCATTAAAAAATCTGAACCATCTGATAGACTTTTAACATAATATCCACAATAGCTTAGATAATCACTCAGCAGCATTCTATTGATATCATTATCCTCAACCAAAAGAATCCGCTTTAAAGGACATGAGTGAAATTGCTGATATCTTGTCAGTAGATTTGCTGTCATTTTACATATTACTTGAAGTTCACAATCAATAACTTGCGTTAAATACTGAAATCAAGGTTTTAGAGAATTTAACCACCAAGGTATTCAAAAATAAACTTAGATAATGGAATACCAGATATTGATAAGTTTAAATTTTGTTTTTGTCAGCAATTAATAAGATTATTCTAATACATAAAATTCCGCAAAATGTTATTTAAATCTCTGATTTTTGGGGTTCTTCCCACTAATCCAAAGCACCTTCTAGAAATTATGATATTCGCCTCAGTCAAGTAAATATACTTAAAATTTCAACTAATTGTAGTATTGATGACTAAATTTCCGAACCTTGACCTCTCAAAGAAATCAAGGTTCTGATTCCGTCCCCATAAAAAAAGGAGCCAATTGCCCCTTTGATCGATTTATTTTTTGGTTAAGAAATCTCAGTCTCAGCCAGAAACTTTTTTAAACTGGCGTTTTGTAGCAAACACACCAACAACACCCATTAAACCCAGCACAATAGAAGGTTCGGGAACTGAGGTAGAACTAGCCACATAATCAGGTGTACTCCAATTGTAGATAGCACTGTAGGATACACCATCATCAGAAGCAGTAATACCAGATGCAATTGAGTCAAAGCTATAAGCGAAGTAAGTCTGATCACCTACAACTACCTTAGCAATTTCACTAGCACCAATTTCGCCTTCATAGTTGTTTACAGCAGCTTGCAAGTTGAGTACATCTTTAAATGATGTGAGTGCAGCAATTTGGTTTGGTAGAGTTGTATTCTTCGCCGTGTTGAGTTGAGCAATTTGGTTTGGTAGAGTTGTATTCTTCGCAGTGTTGAGTGCAGCAATTTGATTTGGTAGGGTTGTATTCCTCGCCGTGTTGAGTGCAGCAATTTGATTTGGTAGGGTTGTATTCCTCGCCGTGTTGAGTGCAGCAATTTGATTTGGTATGGTTGTATTCCTCGCAGTGTTGAGTGCGGTAATTTGATTTGTGATTGCTAACCTCGCACTGGCATTAGCAGTTGTATTGGGAATTAGATTTAGTTGTGTTTGCAGTGCGGTAATCTGTCCAGGAATTGCATTTAGCTGGGTTTGCAGTGTGGCAATTTGTCCGGGAATTGCATTTAGCTGGGTTTGCAGTGTGGTAATTTGTCCAGGAATTGCATTTAGCTGGGTTTGCAGTGTGGTAATTTGTCCAGGAATTGCATTTAGCTGGGTTTGCAGTGTGGTAATTTGTCCAGGAATTGCATTTAGTTGTGTTTGTGCTTGTGAAAGCAGAGTGTTAACTTCAGCCAGAGTGGGGATAGGTGACTGTGGACTGGGTTTAATCTCATTCCACTTTTGAGAAATTTTTGTAGAAATCAGTGCTGAGAGTTTGCTCTTAACATCCAAGTGACCGATCAACTTCAGTTCTACACCCCCATTTTGACCAAATCGGAAATCGCCGACGTTAGGGTCGCCCATTCCCAATGAAGCAAAAGAACTAGTTACTAGAGACTTGCTATCAGCAGAAAAACCATTCCATACTGACTGGAATGGCTGATATTTAGCCAACAAATCACCCAACCATTGAGAACCAAAACTATTCCAGTCGCTAGCAGTCACACTAGTAACTGTTGCTGAGTATTGCCCTTTTGTGGCAGTAAAGCCAACATTAGCTGTGGGATTTTCAGTGCTATGCCAAAGTTCCACATTAGAAGTGGGGTCTTTATCAGTTAGAGCTTTAATGGCTGCGGTTTTATTACCTGTTGTAAAGCTACCGTTAGAGCCACCTGTGTAGGTTTTTATCTCATTCAGATTGTTGAAAGAAAAGGTGACAGCGTGTGCTGGAGTGGTGGCGATCGCACTTACGCCAACAGCCATTGATGCACCAATTACAAGTTTCTGAAAAGTCTGATTCATTTACTGGTCTTCCTTATTATTGTAGTGATGTTTTATACTATTACGGCTTCCAGAATTAAACTTTTTGGCAGTGGAAACGATAGAAAGCGCGATCAGTATCTAGCTGTATTGGGTAGCTGAACTTACATCACTAGTTTAGGAAATCGGTAGACCTAATTGGGTAAAGCTGCTATGGACTCTTGGTAAATAAATCGCAAATATTTTTTAGTTCTTCTCAGAATAATTACTGAATTAATGATTTTGTACTAGAGTTTTAATATACTTACGATAAAAACCGGAATTATACTGTTGCTTGCAACAACCAAAAACCACTATAAGTCATACCCGAATCATCAGGTTGTACTAATAAAAAGTGCAATCCTCGACTTTGCTGTTTGCGTTGTTCATAAACTTTTGCCGCCGCCGCCACTTCTGTATCTACAAAGGTGACTAAAATCCATCTATCTACTAAACCTGCTTCTAATACCAAACCATCGGGCGCACCAGGAATATAATTTAGTGATACTGGACGTGTTTCGGCAATCCATTGTGCTAGACGTAGCGATCGCCTACCACCATAAATTACTATACCGGGAATTGCCACTGTTGATGCCAAGCCTAAATTAATCGGTTTGAGGGCTTCTGGTATGGATAAAATAGGAATGAGGCGATCGCTAAATAAATCTACAATCTCACCAGCCTGGAGTGTGGCCAAGCGCCATTCATCTCCCCACAAGTTTTCTGGTAACGGTACTGGTGGGGGCTTGTCTACAGCTATGGGATATTGCTTTTCTTGCAACCATTGTTTTAAGGCTAAAGTCTGGCGTTGTGGTTCGACATTGATACCTAAATTTCGTCCTGCTGCTGTCAGTAAACTCAAAGACTGGGGGCGAAATACTTGAATCACATCCGGTAGTTTTTCCCCAGCCGCTAGTTGAATTTGGCTAGTCAACCAACTAGAATTAGCTGCTGACTGAAGACAGGTAGCTGTATACTCAAAGCTGCGAGTTGCATCACAAATCAACAACTCCCAGAAAATCTGTCCATCTACCGTTTGCACGGGACTACGATAAAAATCAGCTTGCCAGACCAGACTCATTATTTACTCTCTTCATCAACAGCTATCTCATACCCGCTTTTCAGTATTACCACAAAATCACTGTAGCTGGTGAAGGAAGGACATTGTTAGGACTTATGCAGTGTCACTAAGTTTTCTGGCTTTGTTGTCAATAGTCAATAGTCAATAGTCCAAAAAAACTTGATTTTTAACGCCAGTCTGCACAACGGGAAGGCAGTCGCGTGGGCGGGTTTCCCGCGCCACTTGCTACAACGGGGGAAAAATACGCAACGCAGTGGCTTGACTTGAGCGAACTGCCGGGGAAAAATACGCAAGCAGCTGGCTCCCTTTGACTATGAACTATTGACCACCCTCAGAAGGGTTTATTGGTTGAGTCCGTAAGTTCTAATTGTTATTTGAGTGTGCTGATTACCACCAAATACGATTTCCGTCTTCATCTACTCTGGCTTGGCGAATGGCATCAGAAATCTCTTCTGCATCTTTGACATGGTGGAGTGCTTTTTTCTCTCCATCAGGGTATTCGACCACAAAGTAGGTAGGTACTGTAATTTGATCACCTGTGATGTCTGGAACATCGACGGCTACTTGTTTGGCTTTTTCTTCTACTGATTGCGCATCTTCGGCAATTCTATCTCCTGGGTTGGCAGTTAAGTTTCTTTCTTTGACATTAGGTTCTTCACGGGAATGCCAATCTTCACTAACAGGTTGTCTAATTTCTTCTGGTTGATGATTTTGATTTTCTAGTTTTTCTGCACTCATGGCTAGCTCAAGAATTAAAATTTTTATGTTTACCCATACAATCTAAAAAATCAAATGTATAAAGGGTTCTTTCCCTAGAGTGACTTTAAGACATGAATTATCAGTAGGTGGGCATGAATATTAATCATCAAAATTTAGTCTACCTCTAATTGGGAGTATCCCACTTTTTTCTATGTCATTGCGGCATAATACCAATTTCCTTTAAATGTGAAATAGAAACATGGTGCGTTACGGCTCATTTTTACTTTCTCAAACTTCCAAATCCTTGCACAGCCGTAACACACCCTACATTTCTACATCTCTTCGCCTTTTCATCCCCAAGCTAGAAGCCACAAGCATTAAAGTCTATCTACTATACAAAGGTCAACAAGGGAAATGTACCTCTGTGCGCCATTACGAAAACTAGAGTTGATGAGGAGAAAAAAATGAGGTCGTGACCTGGATAGAGTGGTGATAATTGTCATGTATGAACTACTTCAGGCTATTTTGGCTAATAGTGAAGAAAAAGATGCTCTGCAACAGTTGATATTTGCCTTGGATGGTTCAGGTAAACGCTACTTCTTGAGAAATGAGATTTTGCAGGCTTTTTCTCAATACTGTCATCAATCTCAAAAGCCTACATATTTTTACTACTCTTCCTCAATTGGGAAACTTATTCAATACACCCATGAAATGATTTTGGCAGAAGGGAGTACTTGGTTGGTGGTGCGACCGAAAATTGCTAGCCAAGAAGTTTGGCGACTGACATCAGAATTGTCTCAGTTTGATTTTATGTCACCGCAGGCGTTGTTAGATGTGAGCGATCGCCTAGTTAATGCCGACGAACCGAATATCTTAGAAATCGACCTCAGCTCGTTTTACGAAGCATCCCCCAGTATTAGCGACCCTAGAAACATCGGTCAAGGTTTAGCTTTCCTCAACCGCTATCTGTGCAGTCAAATGGTGACTGACCCTCATTATTGGTTTGAACTGCTATATTTAGCTTTAAGCAAACTCCAATACGATGGCATTCCCTTACTCATAGGCAAAAGTATTCCTTCCGGGATACATTTAGCTAGACAAATTCACCACGCTATCAAGTTTCTTTCTGAGCAACATCCTGAAGAACCCTACGCCAAATTCCGAGTTGATTTGCAAGAACTGGGATTTGAACCAGGCTGGGGTAATACAGCTCACCGAGTCCTGGAAACCCTGACGCTATTAGAAAAACTTATTGATAGCCCGCAACCAGCTTTACTAGAAGCATTTGTCGCCCGTGTTCCCGCAGTCTTTCGAGTCGTTCTAGTTTCTGTCCACGGCTGGGTAGCCCAAGAGGATGTGATGGGTAGGGATGAAACTTTAGGTCAAGTCATCTATGTTTTAGAACAAGCACGTAGTTTAGAAAATAAACTGCGAGAAGAAATCACACTTGCGGGTCTGGATATGTTAGGTATTAAACCTCATGTAATTATCCTCACCCGGCTGATTCCTAACTGCGAGGGTACATATTGTAATCTGCGCTTAGAAAAGGTCAAGGATACAGAAAATGCTTGGATATTGCGTGTTCCCTTTGGCGAATTTAATCCAGAAATTACTAATAATTGGATATCTAAATCTGAGATTTGGCCTTACTTAGAAACCTTTGCCCTAGATGCCGAAACAGAACTGCTGGTGCAATTCTCCGGTAAACCAAATTTAATTATTGGTAATTACAGCGATGGTAACTTAGTGGCATTTCTACTTGCCCGACGGCTACAAGTCACCCATTGCCATATTGCCCATTCTTTAGAAAAACCCAAATACTTATTTAGCAATTTATATTGGCAAGATTTTGAAACTCAATACCACTTCTCGTTACAATTTACTGCCGATTTAATCACGATGAATGCAGCAGATTTTATCATCACATCATCTTATCAAGAGATTGTTGGTACACCGGATAGTTTGGGACAGTACGAGTCCTACAAGTTTTTTACGATGCCCCATCTATATCATGTAGTTGATGGCATTGACCTGTTTAGTCCTAAATTCAACATGGTTCCACCAGGAGTTGATGAACGAGTCTTCTTTCCCCATAGCCAAATAGAAGACCGAAATCCTCAGCTAACTAAACAAGTCCAAAATCTCCTGTTTCATCAGCAAGACTCACAAATCTTTGGTGATTTAGAACAACCGTATAAACAACCCATTTTTGCTGTTGCACCTATCACCTCAATTAAAAATATGACTGGTTTAGCTGAATGCTTCGGTCAAAGTCAGGAATTACAAGCACACTGTAACTTGATTATCCTCACAAGTAAGCTCAACCTAGATGAAGCTACCAACCCAGAAGAAGCAAGAGAAATTCAAAAACTCCACGATATTATTAACCGTTACCATCTCCACGGACATATTCGCTGGCTAGGGATGCGCCTACTCAGCCGCGAACTTGGTGAAGCTTACCGTGTTGTGGCAGACTATCGCGGAATTTATGTCCACTTTGCTTTATTTGAAGCCTTTGGACGAAGCATTTTAGAAGCGATGATTTCTGGTTTACCAACCTTCGCCACGAAATTTGGAGGTTCTTTAGAAATTATCGACGATCGCAGCGATCGCTTCTACATTAATCCTACAGATTTTCCAGGCACAGCCAAAAGAATCTTGGCATTCTTAGAGCAGTGTGATACTCATCCCGAATATTGGCAAGAAATTTCCACATGGGTCAGCCAGCGAATTCACCAAAAATACAATTGGCAACTCCATACCAACCAACTCTTATCTCTAACTAAAATGTACAGTTTCTGGAACTTAGTCAGCCCAGAAAAATGCGAAGCCAGAGTCCGTTACATGGAAAGTCTCTTTCATCTCATCTATAAACCTAGAGCCGAAAAGCTTTTGAATGGTCAATAGTCAGAGGCAATAGGCAATAAATAGGCAATAGGGAATAGGCAATAGGCAATAGTCAAAAGGTTCTCTTCTTGTCCCTCACTCCCTCACTCTCTACTCAGCACTCGTTACTCATGACTCCCATAAGACTAATATTCGATTATTGAAAAAAATCAGTACCAGTCAAGAAACTTCTTACCTATTGCCTATTGCCTATTCCCTATTGCCTACCTACGTAAATTATTTCAGTAATTAAATCGGATTCCTATATGAATACAAAATGTCCTTTTCGTGATTTTATCTATCAAGACTGGATATTAACTGAAACTAGGTTTGAGCCTCAGCAGTTACATTCTAGAGGAACTGTCTTTACCATTGGTAATGGCTACTTAGGCACAAGAGGTAGTTTAGAGGAAGGCTATACAGATGCTTTGCCTGCAACATTTATTCATGGGGTTTATGATGATGTGCCGGTGGTGTATACAGAGCTAGCAAATTGTCCTGATTGGTTACCACTTATAGTTACAATTAATGGCGATCGCTTCCGTACGGATCAGGGAGAAGTATTACAATATGAGCGTCAGCTGGATTTGCGTCAAGGTTTGCTCAGTCGTTCCCTACGTTGGCGTAGTCCTAGTGGCAAAACTATCGAGATTCATTTTGAACGCTTCGCCAGTTTAGCAGATCAACATATTCTGGGTCAGCGCTGTCAAATTACACCTCTTGATAGTGATGCGGTCATTGAAATTCAAGCTAGTATTAACGGCTATGCAGAAAACCAAGGTTTCAACCATTGGGAAGATTTAGAGCAAGGTAAAACTGACCAAGGTATTTGGTTTCAAAGTCATACCCGTGGCTCACGCATGGAAATTGGTATGGCTACCAAGGTGGACATATTCGGCGCACAAGCCTCGTTACAAGTCAGCAGTGTACCTGGATATCCCACCATCAGCGCCAGTTTCTTGGCAGCATCACAACAAACTGTCACTGTTGAGAAGCTGGTAACAGTATTTACATCAAGAGAAGTAGATACACCAGTTGCAGCAGCTAGAGAAAAATTGACGCAACTACCAAAATACAACACTTTACTGATAGCTAACAAACAAGCCTGGGATGAAGTGTGGCAACAAAGCGACATAGTAATAGAAGGGGATGAGACAGCCGCCTTTGCCGTGCGTTACAACCTCTTTCAACTCCTCATCGCTGCCCCCAGGTATGACGACAAAGTGAGTATTCCCGCTAAGACTCTATCAGGATTTGGCTATCGTGGTCATGTTTTTTGGGATACAGAAATTTTTATCTTGCCCTTTTTTATTTTTACTCAACCAACCATAGCCAAAAACTTACTCACATACCGCTATCACACCATCAATGGCGCGAGACGTAAAGCCTCTCACTACGGGTTTAAAGGGTCGATGTTTGCGTGGGAAAGTGCTGATACAGGTGATGAAGTCACACCACGTTGGGCGTTGCCAGATGATTATTATGGTGAAGATGTGAGAATATGGTGTCGCGATCGCGAAATTCACAACAGTGCAGATATTGCTTATGCTGTGTGGCAATACTGGCAAGCTACCGGCGATGATGAATGGATGCGCGATTACGGTGCAGAGATCATCTTAGATACTGCTATTTTCTGGAGTAGCCGAGTCGAATTTAATTCCCAGGCTGATAGATATGAGATTCGTGGCGTAATTGGTGCAGACGAGTACCACGAATTTGTTCACAACAATACCTTCACTAACCGCATGGTGCAATGGCATCTGGAAAAGGCACTCAAAGTCCATTACTGGTTGCTGCACACTTTCCCCGAACGAGCTAACGAACTGGAACACAAACTGCAAATCACCAGAGAAATCTCAGCCCATTGGCAAGACATCATCAAAAAAATCTGCCTTTTCTCCGACTCTTCAACTGGTTTAATTGAGCAATTTGAGGGATTTTTCCAATTGAAAGATATCAATTTACAAGACTACGAACCACGCCAGAAATCAATGCAAGCCATCTTGGGTATTGATGGAGCTAACCAACACCAAGTTCTTAAGCAACCCGATGTCCTCATGTTACTCTACTTGATGCGCCCCTCCGCAGAATTTCCCTACAACCAACAAGCCTTAGAAACTAACTGGGATTATTATGCACCCAGAACAGATATCACCTATGGTTCATCCCTGGGGCCAGCCATTCATGCCATCCTAGCCTCCGACTTAGGCAAATCAGCCACAGCCTACGATCGCTTTATGCAAGCCCTCATGGTAGATTTAGCAGATAGCCGAGGCAACACCAATGATGGCATCCACGGCGCAAGTGCCGGCGGTGTTTGGCAAGCAGTAATTTTTGGCTTTGGTGGTATCCAATTCACCGAACAAGGCCCCATCGCCAACCCCCATCTCCCCCCTGGTTGGACACGCCTGAAGTTTCAACTACACTGGCGTGGACAGTGGTACAAGTTTGATTTGACTGGGGAAGTTGAAGCACAAGGAAAAAATTATTCATACCCTCCTCACTCCCTCACTCCCTCACTCCCTCACTCAGGACTCACCACTCAGCACTCACCACTCCCCACTCCCCACTCCCCCATCCAAGGATTTATCTTCGACCTAGATGGTGTGTTAACAGATACAGCAGAATACCACTATTTAGCCTGGCAAAAACTAGCAGATGAAGAGGGCATACCTTTTAATCGCCAAGCAAATGAAGCCTTGCGGGGTGTATCTCGCCGCGCTTCCTTGATGCTGATTATTGGGGATAGACCTTATTCCGAAGCACAAATTCAAGAGATGATGGAACGTAAAAACCGCTACTATGTGGAATCAATAGAACATATTACACCTCAAGATTTATTACCAGGGGCTGTGCCACTCTTAGAAGAACTACGGCAAGCTGGGATAAAAATTGCTATTGGTTCAGCTAGCAAAAATGCTAAGACAGTGATCCAAAGATTGGGCATTGCTGATAAAGTAGATGCGATCGCTGATGGTTACAGCGTGGAAAAACCCAAACCAGCACCCGATTTATTCCTCTACGCCGCCCATCAATTAGGCTTAGAACCACAACAATGTGTAGTTGTAGAAGACGCAGCCGCAGGTGTTGAAGCTGCTTTAGCTGGGGGAATGTGGGCTGTAGGACTTGGCCCTGTTGAGCGTGTAGGTGCGGCTCATGTTGTCCTCCCCAGCCTTGCCGGTGTAAGTTGGGAAAATTTACGCACCAAGTTAAATGAAGCAGCGAAATAGACTAAATCTTCTTTTAGAGGACGTTGGAAAAGTCTGTTTCTTTGTCATGTTGAATGCAGCGTAGCGGAATGAAACATCTCTGTATGTGCCACAAAAGCTAGTTTGTCTTCGCTACTCTAACTCCAGGTCTAGCTGTACTGGTTCTTCCTGTTGTGCTTGTGTTTTTTTGGTACGTCGTGCGCTGGTTTTGGTGGTGGATTTTTTGGCTGTTTTGGTTTGGAGTTTGGCGCGTTCTGCGCGGATGCGTTCTAGCAGGACGGATGCAGGTTCGTCGTCGGGGTCTTGGGGTACAAGTTCGCCGCGAAAGGCTTTGGCGAGGATTGATTGGTCGAGTTGATCTAGGTTTGCGTTGGCTTCTTGGTACTTTTGTTCTATTTCTTCGATAATTTTGAATAGGGTTTTAACTCGTTCAATAATTTTTTGTTGTTCAGCAATTGGCGGCAACCACAAGGGAAGAGCTAAGAACTTTTCCTGAGTCAGATTAACACCACTGTCGGATATACCAGTTTTTAGTTGATCAATCAAAGAAATAATCGAGGGAGAATTTAGGAAATATGCAAGATAAAGAGGCAGGACATACGACTCTTTAGCGCGAAACTTGTAAACTTTATCGCAGAACATTAATTTTGAGCGAACTGAAGAAACTAAACAGGTAACTCCCGCCCTAGCTCTTGGCCCAGCACGTGTAATTAGTAAATCTCCTTCCATAAGCTCTAACTCAGGTCTAGGCTCAAGGTGTGACGGAAGCTGTTTATTTTCTTCTTCTACAAAACGAAGTGATTGAACAGCAGTTGTTTTAATTACTCCCCAAACATCTTCGGAAGAAGATGGAAAATTTTTACATTTAGGACTCCAACCTTGTTTTAAACCCTCAACCACATCACTTAATTTCCCTTTCTTCCAAGTCGAAGGAAAATCATAATCAAGAAATTCTTTGTTATCCTGCTCCCGCCAATCAGCAGTGAGGTCGCCACGAAAGGCGGCGGCGAGGACAGATTGACGGAACTGGTCTAGCAGTTGAGGAATATCCTCAAGCTCCTCCTTCACTCGCTGACTCCTAGCCTTCAGTGCCTCTATTTTCGCAACTATCCGGCGTTGTTCGTTCAGGGGTGGGAGGGGAATAACAATTTTATTTAAAATATCAGCAGATACGTTGGGGAATGTTGAGCCTGTTCCTAATCTATGTATTTGATATTGATTGAAATGAATAAAAATATTTAAATATTGCTGATACAGGTGTGAGCGAATAGCAGCAACACCTCGACCAATACAAGCATCAAAACCAGCAATATTCATTCGTCCAGTGGTTGAACCACGCACGCATAATATTAAATCACCTTCTTTGCACATTTTTGTTGGCAAAGTAGTAAATTTAGATTTTATTGTTTTAGAAAATGGAGTAGAACCAAACTCAACTGGCCCATTTATTAATGGTATTCCAACTCCATCAACATTGTAAGAATCGCCTGGAGGACTTTGCCCCATACTAATTTCGGCTATATCCTCAATTTGGGAATATATCCAACTATTTGGAAGCATTGGAAAATCATCTATATCCTGAATCAACCCTATTCCTCCCAATCTTCAATCTGCAACTCATTCACCCGACTAAACTACCGCGTATTATGCGTAACCAAAATTAAATTATTCGCCATTGCAATAGCTGCAATCTACACATCATACGGGCCAATTGGCGTACCACTAGCAGCCAAATCAGCCCGAATTCTCCCTGCTATCCTTGCGGCTTCTGGGTCTAAACGGATAATAGTAAACTGACTAAAAAAACGTTGTAATATTTCTAAATTTCTCTCCTGTTGGGCGCTACGGTAAGCACCATACTACAGTTCTAATTGGGTTATTGTAGAAACTAAAATATCTTCTGGTTGTTGTGCTGCCAGTCGATTTGTTACCGCCAGACTACTATTATTTATTAAGCAGATACAAACATTTGAATCGAGCAGATAAATCAAAATAGCTGCTCCCTAATTTCATAATCTCCCTGTTCTGGTCGTTCTAGGGGTTCTCCTACCCACCCACCAATTACCTCTTCAAAAAACCCAGGCATCCAGCCCCGTTGTTGTGGTGTAACTCTTTTAATTGTTACCGTGACTTCAATTTCTGTATCTGGCATTTCTACAGGAATATCTAAATGTAAAATCCCATCTGCCCCGACACGCTTTGATAATTTAATACTGTGCATTTCTGTTTCTCCTTTAGACATTACTCTAGAATATCAACAATAAAAAATTAATCAAAAATAGAAATAACTTTAATAATAGATACTCTAAACATAGGCTTTGTTTTCTTCTCAGTCGTCACAAATTCTTCTGCATCAACTGACAACGCAGCCGCAATATGTAGCGCGTCCATAGCCGCTAAACCATACTGAACAGCAATTTGATAAGCATCTTGAACAATTTTGTCTAAATCATTCGCCCAATAAGTGACACCGCTAAAAAATGTTTCGTAAAATTCAGATTCTTTTGTTCGTTGATTAAAAATTGCTTTGGGAATTACTTCCAACTTAACAAACACGCTGGAAGCAAATTCTCGTTCAGAGTCTTCTAGAATAGAAAGAGCTTTTTCTGATAATTCTCCCACACTACGAGCCGCAGCAACTAGCACCCCAGAATCAATAAAACTTATCTTCATGTATCAGGTTCCTGTAACCCACCGCGACGATTAGCAATTTCTTTTTCAAGTTCATCTTGAGTTAACAAATGTTCACCAGAAGAAACGATTTCGGCACGTATTTGCCGCAGACGTTTTCCCAATTGAGATTTATTTGCAGGTGTTAGAGGTTGAGTTTTTACCATTTTTGCATGAATAAATTTTACAAAATCTAAAACTTCCTCTTGTTTGTCTGGTGGAAGAGAACGCCAATTGCTTAATAATTCTTGTTCTGCACTCATCTTTACTACCTACCTCTGCTAACTTAGTAAATTCATCACTTATTATTAACCAGCATTAAAAATTTGTTCCGCAGTCAAATTTAACTCAGGAAAAGTAAGAGATATAATTTTATCGCTACCCCGAAACTGAGTAACTTGGTATTCCCCATCAATTAGTTGATAGACTGAAAAAGTGGGTTGTTTAGGATTACCAATAAATTTCCTAGCTCCCAAAGCAGCATAGTCAACGGACACTTGCTTCAAGCCGGGAAACCCGTCCAACGCAGTGTCCTCAACAATCCAATATTCAGGAATGCCCATCTGCTCATAATCGGCAAGTTTGAGATAATAATCATCGCGCCAATTTGTAGTGACAACCTCAATAACTAAAGGAATTGATGTCCCCTTAGTCACAGTAGAAGATTTTTCCCAAAGCGGTTCATCCACTAAAGCAGCACCATTGAGGATTAAGACATCTGGGAAATAACCTGATTCTCTTTCCGGTGGTCTGACTATTGCTTGATTGGGGATAAAGTAGGGGAGATTTAATCGTCTAAACTCTACAGTCAATTCAGCCGCCGAAAATCCTTTTATCCTTTCATGCTTCCCTGTAGGCTGTGCCATTTCGACAATTTCTCCATTGTGCAATTCATAGCGTACCCCAGAGTTTTCGGGATACCAGGTAATAAATTCGTCAAAGGTAACTATTTTTGGTAAGGCTTGAGTCATAACAATTTATAACTGTGGGTTTGCTTTTATTCTAGAAGTTCTGCACTTGCTTCAGTTTCTTCCTCCCCTTCTAGCAACGCCGTCAAAGCCTCCATTTGGGCGATCGCTGTTTGTAACTTCGCCATAATAGCGGCTGCAATTACATCTGGTTCAGGTAAATCATCCCCAGACTGCAAACTTTCATCCCGCAACCAAGTTATATCCAGGTTTTCGCCGCGTTTAGCGATATCCTCCCGCGTAAAGCAACGCCAACGCCCCAACTCCCCTTCATCTACACGCGGACTTCCCCCATTAGCATCATCCCCGTAAACTTCTTTAAATGCCCGAAAATGCTCTCTAGTTAAAGGTGTGCGCTTACCAAAAGTAGGGATATTAGTTCTCATGTCATAGAACCACACCTGCTTGGTATTCCCCTTCTCCGTCGTTCCCCGTTGGAAAAACAGCACGTTAGTTTTAACACCTTGAGCATAGAAAATCCCCGTAGGCAACCGTAAAATTGTATGCAGGTTGCACTTATCCATCAAATCAGCGCGGATGCTCCGCCCTTGACCATCTTCAAACAGCACATTATCAGGTAACACCACCGCCGCCCGTCCTTGGGGTAACAGTCCGCGATAGATATGCTGTAAAAAAGCTAACTGCTTGTTTGACGTAGGAAATGTAAAATCATCCCGTGTAGGCAGTCCGCCACCCTTTTTCGTCCCAAAGGGGGGATTAGTCAAGATAACATTGGCTTTTGGTAACTGTTGCCCATCACTAGAGAGAGTATCACCCAAATCTACAGCCCCCTCAATGCCATGTAGCAGCATATTCATTAATAACAGCCGATGGGCATCCTGTACTAATTCAATGCCGTAGAAGGCTTGGTAACGCTGAAACGACTGTTCCGCCTCACTGAGGTCAAATAAATCATCAGTGTGTTTTTTAATATAGCGATCGCCAGCAATTAAAAACCCACCTGTCCCAGCTGCGGGGTCTTGTACCAGTTCCCCCGCTTGTGGTTTGATGAGTTCCACCATGCAATCAATCAAAGGACGTGGCGTAAAGTATTGCCCTGCACCAGATTTTTTCTCACTGGCGTTCTTCTCTAACAGTCCTTCGTACAAATCGCCTAAACCTTCTTCCTTGGCGGAGTACCAGTCCAGTTCATCAATGCTTTTGACCAGCTTATTAAGGATTTGCGGTTTTTTCAGGGCTGTTTGGGCATTAGCAAAGATGGCTTGCACTCGTGGGGGACTGTTAGAACCCAAATTTAACAAGGTGGTGCGGTAAAAGTTCATCTGTTCGATGCCATCCTTAACCACCAAATCACCCCAGCGACAGCCTTCAGGGATTTGGCTTTCTGTCCCTGTTTCCTGCGCCATCTTCAGGAACAGTAGGTATGTTAATTCAGTTACATAATCGAGATAAGTAATCCCATCGTCCCGCAAGACGTGACAGAGATTCCAGAGTTTTTGGACGATATCAGTAGTCGCGCTCAATGTTTTAAATAAGTAATCATTATATAAATACTGCTTTGTGATTATACGCAATTAGGTAGTGTTGTCAAAGTTTAAGAGGATGTTTGAAAAGTCGAAAAGTATAGTAGAAACCCCTCTCCAAACCTCTCCCCGACACGGAGAGAGGCTTTGAAACCCTGATTTTCCTGTTCCCCTTCCCTACAAGGGAAGGGGTTAGGGGTTAGGTTTTTGAGATTTTGGTGTTACACATGATACTTTTAAAACATCCTCTAAGATTATTGTGATGATTGGCGTAAAGAAGGATGACAACAGATAAAGTTATTTTCTGATTTACTATAAAGTAAGCAATCTCTGTTTAATTATGCTAATTGCTAAGGATATAAGTAAAAATTCCCTTGATAATTTTATTCCAAATATTGGCAAATAAATACGATGACAATCAATTTACCTCTGAAATTGTCACACTTGCCCAATATTTTCCCCTTAGGGACTTCCAGATAAAAAAATATCCAAAATGTAGGGTGCGTCAGTGTGAGAAAACCTAGCTACACCAAGAAATTCTTCCTACTGACGCACCCTACCAACCGTCAATTTGGGATAATTTATTTTTTGGTGTTCCCTTAGATGGTGCTGTTCGCATCGAGTTAGTAGAAGGAGTGCCAATATTTCGTGCATCCAGCTTAGTCCAAGGACGAATTGAAGCTTTATTAATTAAACAAAAAGAATCGGCTCTGACTTCCGAAGAAGAAACCGAATTAGACGGATATGAAGAATTAGACGATTATCTGACTTTGGTGAATCGGATTATTAGAAATACATCATTAATTCAAAACGATATAAAATATCATCCCACATCCTGCCACAACGCTTCATTAATCTGCACCAAAATATCTTCTAAATGCCCATTAAATGCCTTATTTAATCTGACAAAACCACCGCCTTGGGTTTTAAATTCTCCTTGGTCTAACGCTTCCCTATCCACAATAAATTCTACCTTCAACTGCTTACCAATGCGTTCTAACCATTTGCGTTGAGGTGGTGTCCAGTTTTGAGCAGCTAGGATTTTCTTCATTGCCTTGTCCACTCTCTCTTCATAAGGAACTAAAGCATCCCCTAATGTGGCTTGGCGGATAAAGCCAATTATTGAAGCAGCAATATCAGCATTGGTCATTTCTCGCCATGCTACCTGCAATGTTTTTTCCGAATATCCAGCAAGGTCAAGCATTAACCGTAATTCCTTCAACTGCGCCCTAGTCAATTCACGAGGACGGGTAGTTACAACTATCAAAGCTGGAATCTTGTTCATGTTCTCCCGTAAATATGCCCCAAAACTATCTAAATAATCTTCGGGTTTTTGGGCATTACCATAACCCCTTTCTACCCGTCGCAGTTCATCAGCATGGCGAGAAATTAGCACAGGTTGTCTACCACCATCTCTAGCATCTAACATTTGGGCGATCGCTGCCCGTTGTTTAAACCATTCCTTGAGTTGTTGGGGGTCACTTTGGCGCAGGTGGTTAATCATGTCTGCCATTGGCATCCCGGCTGCGGCTTCAATACTATCTCGGTTGCTATCCCCTAACTTTCTTTGCTGGCGTTGCAATTTGGCTAAGAGTTGGTCAACAATGTTAGCCACAGCAGTGCTATCGTTGACTGTATTTAATTCTTCCACCAGTTGAGTAAAGGAAATTTTGGGATTAATTGCCACTGGTTTCATCGTGGAGAGAGGAGACAGGGCTGGATATAAATTCACAGCATCATAGATGTAGAAAACTTCCTTTTTAATCTCATCACAGCGTCGGGTTGCCCGTCCTAACATTTGTTCGTAAAGGATGCGCGAGTTCACCCGCCGAATAAATACTAAATTGCAGATTTCTGGGACATCAATGCCAGTGGTTAATAAGTCTACTGTGACTGCAATTTTGGGATTAGCTTCGTTTTTAAAGCGGCGGATTAATTGTAATGGTTTATCAGCCTTGCCAGTAATTTTGATAACTGCATCATCTTCTACACTGCCATACTGGGCAATTAAGGCTTGTTTTAATAAGTTAACCACAATATCAGCATGATCATCTTTCACACAAAATATTAAAGTTTTTCCTGGCAGTGAAGGGTCAATATTTGCTGCTAAAAATTCACAGATGACTCGATTAAATTCTTCGGTAATAACTTGGCGGTTAAACTGTTCTACCTCAAGTTTGACTTCATCCGGGGCATGAACTAAATTAATTGTGCCTGTGATGGGGTCAAAATATTCCATTTCTGCCCCAGCTTGCCACATCATGCCATCTTCACTAAGGGCTGTAACTATGCGGATGGGCAGGGCTGTTTCATTCCACAAGGTGAAGGAGTTTGTCAATATCATGAGAGATAAATCTTTGGGCAATTGTGATGGAAGTATGACCATTTCGGCGAAGTATATTGAGAGCGATTGCTCTCAATATGGAGAGATTTGCGGGAGCATTGCCCATACGGATCGTCGAATTATCTTCTTTGAAAACAACATCTTTCACCCAATGGAGGCAATTTTCGATACCCCAATGACCGCGAATACCGATGGCAAATTCCTTCGCTGTACAAATCAAGCTGCTAATATAACAAACAATCTCATGATATTTCTTATCCTTTCTTGTGCCAATTCTTTCGACCCTAATTAAAGATTGTATTCCCGTCCATTCTGGGTCAATTCCATTGACATCATGGAAAACTTCGACAGTACGAGTTGTTAATCTATCTCTAGTCTTTTCTGTCTCAATTATCCGAGAAGTTGGTTTTCTGGTAGCGGCAATCTGTTGAATATGTCGATGTAGTTTTGGTTGATTATCTTTCACAGCAATAACGTAATCGTTACCACCTTCAATAATTATTTTGCAAGTTTTTTTTGGCAATGTAAGGAATCAAAGCTCAAGATAACATCTTCTATATCCAATGCTGTGACTAGCTCCTGGACAACTTGTATTTCGCTTTTGAGTTGGTTATCAAATTTCTTCATCCCCACAACTAGCCCTTTCTTGCCAGCAAATACTGATACTATGCTCACAAAATTCTGATGAGATGAACTATAGTTCTCCACTGTACCCTTAATACTTTTACCATCTACTGCACACCATTCTGATACTTCTAAATCCACATAATTTTTCGCCCATTCATTAAATTTTTCTGTCAGTTTATCAAAATTCACTCCCATGACTACACGTCGAATTGTTGAATATGAGGGAACCCCATGTTTTTGAATGCCAAATTTTTCTATTAATACCCGTCTATGCCTTTTAACAAAATCTCCCCACTCACGATACCCAACATATCCATTCATTGTTCCCATTATGACAAACAGCAACACTAGCCACAGTGGATGTCTTCGTCCATCAGTCGTTCTAAAATCTTCCACTTGCTTTAATTGTTCTATCAGCTCTGCACCCATATTTTTTCCCCACAACTCTTGCTATTTTACCTGTTTTAGGGAATGAAACAGCCCTGATGCGGATGGGGGGTTCACAGTCGATGAGGTGGCCATCAATAACGGCTTCTTTGTAACTGTAGGTGTAAACTGGCTCACCAAATATTTGAGTAGTATGCAGTGCTGGAGTGGCGGTAAGCCCAATTTTTACAGCATCAAAATGGTCGAGAACGCGGCGATATTTGGAGATGTAATCGTTAAAGTCGCGGAAGGTAAGTTCTGAATCGCTTAATTCCCTATCTAGTAAATATCCCCTGTGGCATTCATCCACGACAATGCAATCATACTGGTCAGCCGTGGGAATACTTGTGTTATCGCCTGGGTAGAGGATACGTTTGACAAATGCTTGCACAGTGTCAATGTGAACTTTAGTATCTCTATCTAGTATTGCTTCACCTAATTCTTTGATATCAAAGATGTCAGCAAAAGTTTGGAGATTTTCTACTCGTGTTTCTTTAAAAACATTACCTGTTTGTTCTCCTAATGCTGTGCGGTCTACCAGAAAAAGAACACGGCGAAAACGCTTGGTTTTGAGGAGACGATAAACCAAGATCAGGCAAGTTTTAGTTTTACCTGTCCCTGTTGCCATTGCTAATAACAGTTCCCTTGCACCTTGGGCTAATCTGGCTTCAACTGTTTGAATGGCTTTAATTTGGTAATCACGGAGTTGGAGATTATAGTTAAAATCTTCTTCAGCAAGCAGTTCATGTGCTTTGTCTACATCTTGGTTAAGGGCATCAATGAAAGCTTCTGGTTTGTACCAAGTGGTGAGGGGACGGCGGATATTTTCAGGACGGCGGACATCACAGAACCAAATACCGCTTTTGGTTTGCAACTGTCGTAAAAATTCCCGTCCGTTGGTGGCGAAGACAAAGGGGACTTGATATTCTCCCCAAGGGCCACCGGGTAGGATTTCATTACCTTGAATTTTGTAGCCGCGACTATAACGCTTGGCTTGGTCAATGGCAGCATAAACATCAGTGCTTTGACGTTTGGCTTCAACTACAGCCATTACCTGAAGTCCAACAAAGAAAACATAATCAGCGCGTCCGTCGTTTGTGGGCCATTCGGCGATCGCTAAATTTTTCCCTTTTTGGGGACGAATGCCATTACTATAAGTAAGCTGTTCTGAGTCTACCTCCCAACCAGCTGCCCTGAGTTGAGCATCGATGAGGCGGCGGGTTTCCCGTTCATCCAGATCAATATTATCCCCTGCTTGTTGCGATCGCTGGATGGTTTCTTGAATTGTTTGTACTGATTGAGTTTGGGCTATAGCTTGAATTGCTGCAAGGTGATCTAAAGCTGTTTGTTTTTGTGCTTCTGCTTCTTTAGCTAGTTCTTGGGCAGAGATACGACGCTGTGCTTCTTGTTCGGCGGTAATTTGTGCTAGTTCTGCGGCGGTGCGACTGGCTTGTAACTCAGTCCGCAACTGTGCTAATTCTTGTTTGAGTGCTTGGGTTTCTCTGGCTGGGTCTTGAGGTGGAATAAAAGGGCCAGGGTTAAAATCGGGATTTTTAGTATTAACCCGATGAAACCATATTCCTAGTTGACGAGCATATTTCAGATTGCTGAGGGCTATTCTATGGTCATCTGCAAGTGCGTGTGTCGCATCATTGCCGACTAAACGTAACTGGTCAAACAAGTCATATATTTTGCCTTTGAGAATGCCTTTATCCCGCAGACGACGCATTAAATCGATTTGCCGTGCTTCATGGTCGTACATTCCCACATTAGCGGCTATCAGTTGCGCTAGGAGTTCACCAAACTGACGCAGTTTGATGAGGCAGGTATTAGGGTCATCACTAAAATATCTTTCTGCTAAAGCTCCCAGTCGCACCAATTGGGGGTCATGGATTTCTAGAAACCCAAAGTTTGGCGATACTAACATTGTGTCAGTCTTTCTCCTGAGAGCTTTATAGTGTAGATTATTACTTGCTTAACTCATATCTTGCACCTAGCCCTGGCGATTAGAAATCGCGGCGATACAAACAAAGTCCGCCTACGCGGACTAATACAAAATCAAGGTTTTCAACCCGCGCAGGCGGGTTTTGCCGGGAGCATCCACTTTTGGAAGATATACAGGTTCTGGGAGAATATAACAACAGATAAAACAGTGTGGATGACTTACCATGAACCAGGATAAACAAGAAAGAATCAAAGCCTGTTTACAAGAATTGTCAACACTACTGTATGAAGAAGCAGATAAAAGTAAGCTGACAGACCTCGAAAGTATAGAAAAAACAGTTCGGAGTCAAATATTAGAACTAGTCAGTCCAGAAATAGCCCTTTTTTTATCGAACAAAAAACTGGAACAAAAGTAGGTAAAACCAGGAAAATTAAAAGCTTAGTGGGGGAACTGACTCTTAAAGCCAAACAGTTACAGAAACTGGGTTTGAAGCCAAGAACCCGGTTAAGTCCATTACTTCAAAAGTGTTGTTTAAGGCTGTCAGCTAACGAATCATACCAAAAAGCAGAAATTGAAGTTGAGGCATTGACAGGAGTCAAAGTGGGTCACTCAACGCAACAAAAATTAGTGCTGTCACAAGATTTTCAACTACCATTTGCAAAACAAGCAGTTTCAGAAGTCAGTGT
This sequence comes from Nostoc sp. TCL26-01, assembly GCF_013393945.1. Lineage (NCBI taxonomy): Bacteria > Bacillati > Cyanobacteriota > Cyanophyceae > Nostocales > Nostocaceae > Nostoc > Nostoc sp. TCL26-01. The sequence goes on along the minus strand of NZ_CP040297.1, from coordinate 6,190,349 downwards.
AGATGGAGGAAAAGTCCGACTCAGAGGTAAACCGAAAGCAGGCTGTTACTGGCGAGACTATAAAACCGTTCGTCTGCAAGGGATTTACTATGGTGCGTTTTTTGATGACAACCAATCATTAGTTGATTATGTCAATAGCCAACGTCTGGTTAACCCGTTAGTGTGCTTGGGGGATGGTCATGATGGCGTGTGGAATCTAGTCAAAGAGTTTGGTAAAACAGAAAATTTTGAGCGTTGGGAAATCTTGGATTGGTATCACCTCAAAGAAAATCTCTATAAAGTTGGTGGTTCTTTAAAACGGCTTAAAGCTGCTGAAACGCTGTTATGGCAAGGTCAGATAGAAGAAACTCAAGCTTTATTTCTTCATTGCCGAGGTAAACAAGCGAAGAACTTCATTGCTTATCTTGAAAAACATCGCTCTCGTCTTGTCAATTATGCCTATTACCAGGCTGAACAACTTTGTTCTATTGGTTCTGGCGCAGTTGAATCTGCTATTAAACAAATTGGTGCGAGGATTAAAATTTCTGGCGCACAGTGGAATGTTGATAGTGTTAATCACATCCTCTCTATTCGTTGTGCTTATCTCAATGGTTTATTAGCTATTTGAGTCTTTCTGCCAAAAGTGGATGCTCCCGTTTTGCCTGTGTAGCCGCGACTTCCAGTCGCCTGGTGCAATATATCAGTTAATATCTTTTTAACTGATTATTACGTAATTGACAATCAAGAATGCTTAATTGCTGAGGATTCCTTTTTTTGCCTTTCAGCAAGCCCTAACTAAGCACAAAAATCTCGTTGTATTAGCCTTAAAACTAAAGTGGTGTTCTACCTGTAGCTAATCGATGGAGTAAACTAATTATCTTGCCGACAATGGGCAATTTCAGTAAGCGGTGGCGTAGTTGCATGGTCGTAGAATTGAAAAGAGCGACCATTTCAGCTTGTAAACGTTGGCGTTCGGCTTCTAATTGATGTGTCTGAAGTTGGAGTTGCTCAAACTCTGTTTGTAATTTTGTCTGTTCACTCTGTTGATGTGCATATTCAGTCTGCAAGTGACTCAACTGTTCTTGTTGGCGAGTATATTCAGTCTGCAAGTGACTCAACTGTTCTTGTTGATGTGTATATTCAGTCTGCAAACGACTAAACTCTACCTGTTGGCGTGCATATTCAATCTGCAAATGACTCAACTTAGCTTGCAGTACTTCATATTCACCATAGCGAGGAATCCATCTATGTAAATAGGCCGAGACTGCTTTAGCTTCAGCTTTGACATCTATGGGTTGAGTTTGATAGTTAGCGATCGCTTCTCGATACAAGGCGACAATTTCATTCACTGTACCATCAAGTCCGGCCGTTTCTCGAATCCGTCGAGAAACTTCAGCCGCATCATCAGGATCATATCGGCCAATTTCTCTCACTAATAAATCTGGAGATATCACTTCTTGGAGTGTGCGAATACCAAAATTAAACCGCCGCAATTGACTCAATTCAGCAGTTGTCACCATTGAACCCGCACCCCGAAAATCGCACAAAATCACCGCACAACCAACAGCCATTGCCTCTAACGCACACCTAGCTTTTGCAAATACTAAGTCATAATCACCCAAAATTTTTTCTGGATGGGTGGAAATATTGCCAACACTCGCTCCCACCACATCTAAAGCTATACCTGTACGCGCACAAGCAGCTTGCACGGCTCGTAAGTATGTGTGTTCACTAGCTTGGTTACTAAATACTAAAGCCCGTTGGGGGGATTTTGGCAGGGCAGAACGGGGACGAAATTTATCTAAATCAACAGAATTATAAATGACTCTCACACGGTCTTCGGAAATTCCATGTCTGAGAATTAGGCGATCGCGACAGGTATAATCAACACCAACATAATATTGAATGCGTGGTAATAATGGTGGATGATCGTGCCATGCTAGCCAATCATGACAAAAAAATATTCCTGGTACTTCTGGAAAATGCAGCATAGCTGTCATTGTACCTGGATGATGATGTCCATGAATAATGTCTGGAACTGCGCCGATTGCATCTAGGTTGTCTACCACAGGAACTGTCGCCACACGCAACTCCTCAACTATAGAATCTGATTGCGTCGATGCACCCAGCTGAGTACAGTAAACAATTGGCGTGTGGCCTTGCTTCAGTAATTTGATGGCTAAATCTTTAACATAAGTCTCTGTTCCAGAGCGTCCAGCTAGGGTAATGTTAGTAATTAAAACTCGCAAACCACCCATCAGATCAAACCTTCAATGTAATTCCACAGTGCTTGTGCCAGTGGATAGACGTGTTCATCGTAACGCAGCACTTGCTGATATAAGCCAGCAACAACTTTCTTTTCTCCGTACTGTTCATAAAAAGGTGTGTCTGCCATCTGAGCATCATTTTTACCACGAATCTGAATTTGCCGAAAACATTCATTGCGGAATACTTCTAGGCCAAACACTTGAATTGCCGCATTAACTTCCTCAGCCATTTCATCATATCCTTGGGCTGTGGCTAATTTTCTCGCTAATCCAGCATCATCTAATTTTAAACAAACTACCTGCTCGGATAATTGTGGAGCAAAATCATCCGGTTTTCGATTCAGCCAGAAATCGAAATTGGCAATTTTTTGGCCTCTTTTTTCTAAAATTTCTACAGCAGCATTAATTATAATTCGACACACATCATGAACTGGATTATAGCCTTCAACCGCATCCCCAACCACCAACTCTACCTGTGCTTGGCTAAGTATATCAACTAATTCTTCAGTCAGTTTAATAAATAAATTAAAGTCATGATTCAGAATCGCTTGATAAATTTCCCTGTCTGAAAATCGACCATAAATATTACTGGGTTTGGCATTAATTTTGTTGAGAATTTTTGTAGTTGAATTCAGCCTTGGCTCTTGAGAAGATCCAGACCCATCCGTCAAAATAAATACCATTGGACAAGCCAATTCTAGCCAGCCGTGAACTCTAATTTCATGTCCAGGATGAGCAATAATCAGAGCAGCATTAGCGGTGGTGAGAGCATTTGAATGTATCATTTATCAACGCAATGTAAATTCTTATTAACGGTAACTAAAGATTGATCGATTATTTATAAATTATCATCTACCCTAAAAGTAATATGTAAGAATTCAGCACCCACGAGTCAGAAGTCAGAATTAATTAGGGTGTAGGAATATTAGCTTACTCATCAAAGTATAAGAATTGAACTATTCTGACTTCTGTATTCTGACTCCTGAATCTTTACAGTAATATTTGATTGTTTGCAAAAACTTTTCACCTATTATCTATAGTAAATTAGATTACCATAGTCTGAGAGGACGTTGGAAAAGTCTGTTTCTTTGTCATGTTGAATGCAGCGTAGCGGAATGAAACATCTCGGTATGTGCCACAAAACCTAGATTCTTCCTGACGCTCCGCGTCAGGAAGAATGACATTTTTATACCTACTGAAACTTTTCCAACACCCTCTTAATAAAATCTTTGATCATCTGGACTGGAAATCAAATCAATTACGATCAAAATTCCTGAAGGTTGTAATTTTATCTGAGGACAAACCCACTTTATTAGAAGTGTAGAAGATTGTTTAAACAGTCGGCATCAGGAGATAGCCTAATCATATGGCAGCCAATTATCAAATAAAAATTATCGCTTTATGGATAGTATTTCTTTTAGGCATACTGTTTCATACTCAACTGGGTTTGATGCCACTTTTTCATGGTTTAAGTGTAACTGAATCTCAAAAAGCGACATCAATGAATGACATATCAACAATTATGTGGTTGATGTTAGGCTTTTTTGTCTTACCGATGTTAGCAATTATTGCTACTGTCTTCACCGATAGCAAACGCTATAGAGTCTGGCATTTTGGTTTAACTGTGATTTACAGCATTTTAAATTTTGTGCATATGTTGTTAGATTTACTACTGCCACAAGTGGTTTGGTATCAAATTGCTTTGATGTTACTGCTATTCCTCGTTGGTTTGTTATTAAACTTTGTTGCTTACCAATGGATGAAAGCACCATCATCCCATCATAAATCCCCAGACAGATTAACAGCTTCTCATCCGTAATAGGTATCCCAGGAGATCATATTTCCACTTTGTTAATGAGAATCTGTCTATAATCACTTTTTTTTATCGAATTGAAAAATAAAAACATTTGCTTCTATCGTTGAGAGTTCTTACATTAATACTCAGTCGGCTAGTAAGAAGTTGAGTGTTAAGCTTGGCTAAACTTAATAGCCTTGGGTGTGAATTTCCCATATTAAACCTGTGGAACTCTCTAACAAGTCTGAATACGCACTCCTAGCCCTGTTAGAATTGGCAGCCCGTTACACCAGTGGCGAGTCTCTGCAAATTAGACAGATGTCAGTGCTACAAGATATACCTAATCGATATTTAGAACAGTTACTAGCAACTTTGAGACGAGGAGGTTTAATCAAAAGCATTCGCGGTGCTAGAGGTGGCTACGTTTTGGCAAGAGATCCTCGAACCATTACCCTTTTAGATGCAGTCAGTTGCATGGAAGGGTTAGAGGCCATTGCACCAGAGGTAGATACCAATACCACGCACCTAGAATCTCAGTTAATTCAAGAAGTTTGGCACGAAGCTTGTCAAGCAGCAAATGCCGTTTTGCAAAAATATACTCTCCAAGACCTTTGCGATCGCCGTACAGCTCATGGTAATAAAGACCTAATGTACTATATCTAGACAGAAACGGAGATAAAAACTCAGAACTAACAACTAACGATTGATACCAAGAGCGAGTAAATATTCCATTAGTCAGACGTATCTATCACTGATATTTTTTACAGTGAGTTTGAGAAATTGAGTAATTACTGAATGCAAATTAGGCAAAATTTTGCTGTTAGATGATGTCATTTTTCCCTGTCATTTGTCTCAGCAAAATTACAGTCTGTTTTGTGCTGCTGTTTTGTAATCAACAAAACTCCGCTTCTGTTAATTGATCGTTATAGATTAGGAGATTGATCAATGAAAAAATTGTTGTGGTTTTTAACCGTGAGCTTGGCGATCGCCTCTAGTCTACCAGCCATAGCTCAACAAACACCAGATACTCAAGTACCCGTAACTCCCACCCCAGAAACTCCCGCACCAGTTACCCCCATCCCAGAAACTCCCGCACCAGTAACTCCTGCCCCAGTTACTCCTACACCACAAGCTCAAAATAACTTTGGTGCGCCTCGCATTAGCGCTACAAGTGCAGAACGTAATGCCAACTACATTACCTTATACACAGGTAGTCAGCCTTTATCCTACGTCACAATTTTGCCCCCAGACTATATAAATATTGGCGAAAAGATTGAAGTTAGCGATCAATCTGGTCAAAAAATTGATGCGAACGTTACTAAAGAAGGCGAGAAAGTTAAAATTAGCTTCACTCAACCAGTACAGCCAGGAAGCACACTCAACATTGCCCTGATGGATTTGGCTTTCGGCCCTCCCATCCCTTCTAAGAGTACGTTTAACTACGAATTAGCTGGCGGATATACTAGCTATAAGCAAGATATTCCCTACGGTTTAGCTCAGTTTCAAGTGTATTAAGGGATTGGGGATTGGGGATTGGTCATTAGTCATTAGTCATTAGTCATTGGTCATTGCTTTCTTAATTTTGAATTTTGCGGAAAGTTGCGTGCGGAGAGAACTTGCGTGCGGGGGTTTCCCCCGTTGAGCAAACTTTCCAAGAGGAATTTTGAATTGGTATTACCCAATCCCCATCACCCATTCCTATAGTGATACCATGCGTACCATTTCTTAGCACTACGCACGGCAAACCACAGCATAACTAAAGCAATTAATCCTCCTTGCCAAGGTGCATCAAAGGCAAAAAGTACTAAAGCTATGCACAAAGTATCTTGGAGAAACACTGCCCAAAGTGGCAACCCACGCAAACGGTAAAACCAGCCAACTTGAACTAACTGGAGTACTAAAGCAAATGAACCGCTAACCAACGCAATTAGCCAATGGGGTGTGTCTGTAGCCGAAGCCACAGCTAATCCCATGATTGCCCCGACAACAGGAGATAATAATAACTGGATAAGTTGTAAAACTCTTTGCCCCCATAATTTTTTAGAAACAAATAGTTCAACTAATGACCAACACACCAGACAACCTAACAAGACTGGTGACGAAATACGAGATAGAATTGGTACTTGCGACCAAAAACTACTGCCTTGCAACAGTCCAATAATGAGCAATGGTAAACCTATTCTGATTCCTGCTGCTGCGGAAGCAGAAAGCGTTGCTAGGATTTCAATCATTAAAGCAGTTAAGAGTTAATAGATAAGTAAGTATTTATTATTGAGACTACCCAAGTTTGCAAACAATTCCAGCATTAAGAGAAAAATTGGCAATAAATGGTATTTTTTGTACGTAAGTCTTATTTAAAGTAAAACCTATGAAGGTTTATGAAATTACCAGTGGAACAGGGATTGATGCTCTCACATTAACTGATCGCCCAGAACCAAAACTAGGCTTGGGGCAAGTTTTAGTCAAAGTTCGGGCTACATCTTTGAACTACCGTGATTTACTGGTTGTTGAGGGTGCTTACGGTTCTGGACAGAAATACCCCATAATTCCTCTGTCTGATGGTGCTGGAGATGTAGTGGCTGTGGGAGAAGGTGTTACGCAAGTGAAAATAGGCGATCGCGTCGCTGGTAGTTTTTTTCAAGACTGGATTTCTGGTATCTTAACTAGGGAAAAAATGAAATCTGCTCTTGGTGGTGCAATTGATGGGATGTTAGCTGAGTATGTTGTTCTTCACCAAGATGGGTTAGTGGTGTTACCTGATCATCTTGGTTACTCAGCTGGTGCAACTTTACCTTGTGCGGCTGTTACTGCTTGGCATAGTCTGGTAACTAAAGGAAATATTGCTGCTGGTGACACTGTGTTATTGCTGGGTACTGGTGGTGTTTCCATTTTTGCGCTGCAATTTGCCAAAATCTATGGTGCTAGGGTGATTATCACTTCTGGTAGTGATGCTAAATTAGCACAAGCCAAACAGCTGGGTGCAGATGAGACGATTAACTATAAAACAACCCCAGATTGGGAAAAGAAAGTCTATGAATTAACTAACCGTACTGGCGCAGATCATGTGATCGAAGTAGGTGGTACGGGTACTCTCTCAAAGTCACTGCAAGCAGTGCGTATTGGCGGACGTGTCAGCTTAATCGGTGTACTATCGGGTACAGGCAATGCCATTGATCCTATGCCAATACTGTACAAGAGTTTAACCGTGCAAGGGATTTATGTGGGGAGTCGGGAAATGTTTGTGGCGATGAATCAGGCGATCGCTCAACATCAACTCCAATCTATTATTGATAGAATCTTCCCATTTGCAGAAGCACAAGCAGCTTATCATTACCTCAAAAGTGCGGCTCACTTCGGTAAAGTTGTGATTGAGTTGGAGTAATTAGTTGTTACTATTGTATTCTTTCTCTAATTCCTGTAGCACTTTCAGATATAGTCCCTCAACTCTCTGGGTTTGCACATCGCCAATGGAAGCATAATGAGTCAAACCAGGAGCGCCGTTGATTTCAATAATGACATAATCAACCATTGGTCTAGTAATATCTTGAGTCATCAAATCTAACCCCATTAATCTTAAACCCATATCTTTGGTGACATTTAAAGCTAATTTCTGAAAATCTGGATGGATGCTTTCTGTAACGTCTACTGCTTCACCACCACTAGATAAATTAGCATTGTCTAAAAGATAGATAATCTTGCCATGAGGAACAATACTCTGAAAATTCAGCTTTTGTTTTTTTAGTTTGCGTTGAATCCGAAAGTCATCAAGATTTACAATTATTTTTCTCATATTTTTGAGAAAAAATTCTTGTTTTTGTTGCACTAACTCCAAAACACTCGATTTACCATCACCAATTACCGACAAAGGTATTCTTTGATATGCGGCAACTACTTCGTCATCTATCACCACAATTCTATAGTCTTTACCAGTATAGAATCTTTCAACAATTAGCCCTGAATTTATTCTGAATATTTTTCTAGCTACCTGATAATATTCTGTTTTATGATGAATTTTGGTAACTAGTCTACCTTGACTGAGATTAATAGGTTTAATAATTACCGGAAAGCCTAATTCCTTAGCATACTCAAATCCAGCATCAATATCTCTAGCATTATCGAGTTTTTTACATAATCTATGACTAAAAAATGTTTGCCCTTCCGTCACTTTGTAGCCAAAATGTTTGAGGAAAAATTTGGAATAGCCTTTATCTTTAGCTATTTCTGCCGAACCAAAACCATTAATATTTAGCTTTGCTGTACTAAAAAATGCTGTTTTACCATTTTTAAAAGTAATATGACCTACTAATTCATATTCTGGATCTACAACAACAACTGCACCTATTTGAGGCGCTATTTTCTGAATTATTGATGTTACTAATGACATTGCTATGATGCAGATTGTATAATTTGATGCAGAAATTGTATCGAACCTCTAAACATTGGTCAAGCTTAAAAAAACTTGCTCATTGTCATATCCAATTTTTCTGGAGATTACTTATTAAAATTTTGATTAAAATTAGCAAATTTTCCGGATTGCTCGAAATTGGATTTGGCGTATAATCGCACACATGGATTACCTTCATTTATCAATGTGGGATTGTTAGTGATTGTTTACTAAAAATCGGCAAATAGCATCATATACATTTTTTGATAATTCAGCATTTTTGATGATATTTCCACAAAGAAGAGTGTTATATAATACATAACTAAACATTAAACTACTAATACTAAGTGGAAGTTTGTTAACTTATACAAAAAGCACAATAAGATTAGTGAACGAAACATGAGTCTACTGTGATTTTTTCCTTTTTCTAGTGGTAATTTCCGGTTATCAGGTTCATCGCCAACTAAAATTTATAACTGATTCAGTACAACATATATTACTCAGTGTTGACAATTTTTAAATAATCGAATAACAAGGTGGCAGATCATAAAAAAGGAGTTAGTGAATATCTCACTAGAAATTCACTAACATCCTTACTGAAACTTAATACGGTTAACATAATCATGCCACAAAATACTGAATACAAAGCAACAGACTCGGAAGCATTGCCAAACGCCTATAAGCAGCGTTTAAATTCTTGGGCGATCGCACGTTTACTTCCTGATGCCAATAGAGAGATTATCGCTCGTTTTCGCAGTCGTTCTGATGCAGATGGTTACATACAGCATCTACGCCAAGTCATCCCCAATGCTTCGTTCATGATTGTTTTCGACTGTCAGCGTGAAGAAGCTGCAATTTAAAGTTTTATAGCTGAGGGTATAGGGGTATGCGCGAGAAAGGGTGTAGGAGAAAGTAGTTCGGGTGAACTAATGAGTGTTTGGTATTTATCCCCTAACCCCAAAGCTATGGAGAGCATAGGCAATAGCAAAAAAGAGGTATTGTAATGGGTTTTTTGTGTGCCTGTCTAGATGACGCTAGTAAAAACTCAATATGAGTCATCCAAGCGAGCAACGCTATATGTAAAAACGGTAAATATACGATATTTTTTATCTATAAAAAAAACTTTTAAGTAATTACACTATCTTGGATTGAGATTTTATTTTGTTACTTTACATGATTAATCAAGTAGAGCAATAAAAAATGAATAGTGTTGAAACAATAGTCAATTATTTTGACCATACTTTACCAATTTATCGAAAATACTGGTACAGAAATTCAGAAAGTTATGCTCTGCATTATGGCTTTTGGGAAAAAGATACTCAAAATTTTAGTGAGTCACTAGTTAATACGAATAAATTCTTGGCTGATAAATTAAACATCAAAGCGAGTGACACCATTCTTGATGCTGGTTGTGGAGTCGGAGGTAGTACAATTTGGCTAGCTAAGACTTTTCAAGCTAAAGTTATTGGCATTACAATTAGTGAAAAACAAGTCGAAGAGGCGAAAAAGCTGGCGAAAGCTAACCATGTTGAGCATCTTGTAGATTTTCAAGTGCAAAATTATTTAAATACTAACTTTTTAGATGAATCATTTGATGTTGTTTGGGCAATAGAAAGTGTCTGTTATGCAGAGCAAAAGCAAGACTTTCTTCAAGAAGCATTTAGATTACTTAAACATGGTGGGAGATTAGGCATTGCTGATGGCTTTCAAGGTAGAGATTTTCAGCATACCGATGAAGTCGAAATGATGAATGTGTTTAATGAAGGTTTAGCGATTCCTAATATTGCTAAAATCAGCGACTTTAAAGATTACCTGAACGATATTGGTTTTAAAAATGTGGAGCTTTGGGATAAAACCCAAGCAGTCTTACACTCTGCTAGAAGGATATATCTGCTTTGTAGTTTTATCTATCCACTCAGACGAATCTTGAAAATTTTTAAACCCCATTCACGCACTTTAGCAATTTTAGAGAAAAATAATTGTGCCGGAATTGTCCAATATAAGTTAGTTAAATCTGGCTTAGGAGCCTACGCCGTATTCTCTGGAGAAAAACCTTAGCCCACCAATGCACTGTACTCAACTTAGCCGTTAGCTGGCTTAGTTCTTGGTTGGGGCAGCAGCTTGAAGTTATTCGCAGGGCAATCACAATCAAAATTACTTGGGGTAGTAGCTGTAACGACAATTTGTAACTACAATTGATTATTGTAGCTTGGCAACGATTAGACGCAATGAGTGATGAGGATATTGACTTATCAGACTGTCCAGAGATTACACCAGAAATGTTTGCTAAGGCAGTAGTGCGACGAGGTTTACCTGCCACAAAAGCCAAGGCTCAAGTTACACTCCGCATTGATAGCGATGTATTGGAGTGGTTTAAGTCTCAAGGGCGAGGTTATCAGACACAGATCAATCAATTGCTGCGAGCGTACATGGAAGCCCATCAATAACAGACAGGTTGAGATTGCCTATGAGAAGGAAGATTGAAGCGGCATAACAACCCCAATGCACCTGACTGTACTCATAATTCTTCTCTACCATACCATGAAGACGCTATCCAACACTTCGTTGGTGGGGACGGAACAGAGGCGATCAGTAGGAGTTCGAGGTTATCTGTCGCCGCACAACTTCACCGTTAGCTGGCTTCGTTTGTAGGTGGTGATGGCATCAGTTAAAATTTGGGTATTAAGCTCACTTGCAGCCATTCTAGCTATGCTCAGTACAACAGTGACCAATACCGGACAAATTACCCTGCCTGACGAAATTCGGCAGCATCTCAAGCTAGTGAGCGGCAGCCGAATCGAATTTGTGATCGACGAAGACGGTCAAGTCAAGCTCTTTCCCCTCAACGTTGCTGTAGAAGTTTTATCCGGCATCCTCTATCGCCCTGGCATTCAACGAGCGTCCCTTGAGGATATGGAAACAGCCATCTCTGAGGGTGCGAATGATTGGACTTGATACCAATATCCTCGTTCGATATCTCACCAGAGATGATGAATAGCAATGGCAGCAGACTGTTACGATCATTCAGCAGAATCAGCCTTGCTTTATCACCAATATCGTTCTGTGTGAGTTGGTTTGGGTGCTTAGGGGAGCAAACTACGGCTTTCGCAAGGACGAGATTATCAATGTTCTAGAGGCTATGTTGCATAGTGCAGCCTTTGAATTTGAAAACCGATCGACGGTTGACCAAGCCCTACGGCGATACAAGCAGGGCAAGGCTGATTTTTCTGATTATCTGATTGGGGCAGTATCTCAACAGGCAGGTTGCACAGAAACAATAAGCTTCGATGGCAAATTGAGAGGTGAACAGGAATTTCAGTGCCTAGAGTAGCATCGCCAGCTAACACTGCGTGGCAGAGGACGGATGAAAGCTGCTGATGTGGTTCTCAAGATTGTCTGCGGCCACTGCACTTCACCATTAGACCGCTTCGTTGGCAATAATAGGATGGGTGCTAGTCATGATACACATAAATGAAGTAGAGACGTTGCAATGCAACGTCTCTACTTGCTATTGTTGCCAAAGCTTTAAATTTTTGCCTTTCTCCCACCTTTTAAATAGGGCATTACAGTAATCAATAGCATTTCCGCCTCCCCAAAAGGGATATACGTCGTATAATCCGACGAAATTAAAATTATAGTCTGCTAGTATCTCACTAATTGTAGAAAAATGCGTGTGCTGATGGTCTTGCTGACGAAAAGTAACTTCTATGAAAATGTAGAAAATTTTTTCAGCGCGTAAAGTTGCTTCTGCACCTCTTAAAACTTGACACTCATAACCTTCTGTATCTATTTTCAATAGGTCAATCTGTTCAATGTGATTATTTTCTTCCAGAAACCGATCTAATGTCTTGATATGCACAGTCTCCAGAGATTGTTCGGCTGGAGAATTCACCTGACTAACATTAGCAATTGAGTTAGAACCTGATGTCCCTTGTACTAACATCTGCTCCTGCTTGTTTTCTTCTCCCAGGGCTAAATTGAAACAAGACACATTAGGAGTAACACCAACATTTGCTTTTAAGGCTTCAAAGGTTTGACTAACTGGTTCAAAAGAGAAAATCTTAGCTTCCGGAAATTGTCTACGATATTTCAGGGTTGTTTGCCCTTTATTAGCCCCGACATCAAAAATAGTCTTTATCGTCAAATCAGGTGATATTCTAGCAATATCTTCCTGGAGAACACATCCATAGGGCATTTTCTTTGTTTGATAGAGAGTGTATCCAGAAGCATTCAAAATTTTTTTAATCTGTTGTTTGAGCATAAGTCATCCTCTAATTAGCTTGAGTGGCTACTGTTAATACTTGCGGTGGTGTCGCATCTGGGGGATAGAGAAAGTCTACTTCTACTAGTCGGCGATCGCCTGTTTTCAGGTTTAATGTAGCTAGGGGTTCTCCTGGTTGTCCTCTCCTCTGGACTAAATGAATAAATCGAGTTTGGGATTTACCTTGCTCATCTCGGTAACGTACCCGGACAGTCCCCCGGAAGAAGACTTGACGTGCTGGTGTGGTGAAAAAGCGTAACCCTGGTTGCGTTAATTGATCTTCTTTGATGGGAGTTTGCACAGATACACTCACCGTTTGAGATTGAGGACTACTGTTATATAAAGGTAATTTCAAACTATATTGAATCCCATAATTACCATGAGCGCGATAAGCAGTGTCAGGATAGCGCACCAATAGACGCGCACTCTGAATTTGCCCTGTTCCTAGTGTTCCCCCATGCAAGGTACTTAAAGCGTAGGAAAAAGCCTGTCCTGGCTGGGGGATTGTTAAAAATTTAGCTTTGGGGTTATCGACGATGAAAGCACGCCATTGTGCGCCATCTCCCACACCTGCAACTCGTCCATAAACTCTGGGTTTACCTGTTTCTTCTAAGGGAGTGGGTGTTTTATCTCGTGGACTAGACACATCACCGTTATCTAGTAAATTTTGCCACTCTGCTAGGGTAGGCGCACGTTCACTACCATCGGGATTAGTTCGCGCAAACAATGCCAAACTAGCTACATAGACTGTGCCATTACTCTGCAACCGTACCAAAGTTGAGCGCCCATTTAAAGGTGGTGTCAATCCTTTTACAGGAATGGGTTGATTCAAGAGCATTTGACTCTGCCCTGGAGGAATGACAATTTGGGCAGGAAATATATTTTGTCGTCGTCCTCTTAAGATATCAGACATGACGCGATCGCCTGGCCCCGCAAATACATTACCCAAATTATTTTGACTAAAAGCAGGTAATTCAATAAATGGTGCATCCGGTTGACTTAAGTAACTTGCACCTTGCAACACATTGACTCTCACTGGTTGAGAAGTTGGATTATGCAACAGTATTCCCAAATACAATGAGCGTAAATTTTCTGGTGGTTCTGCTTTGGCAACATGATGCGCAAACACATCAAATCGTCCGCGAAAGGGAAAATTCAAATGGGCTGAAGGTACTTTTTTCCCGGCTGCGGGAAAGGTGGAAAGTAAAATTCCCTCGTTTAATACTAATTCTGGACTATTACTATTAAATGTCGGAATAGAATCCAATCGCCCTGGTAATGGACGTACTTGTTGCGGTTGCACAACTTCTGCTGGTGGTGGTGCAGGGGGAGTGGTTTGAGCAAGAAGGAAACTGAGTAATAAATTCAACATACAGGGGATTGGAGATTGGCTATAACGGACAAGGGGAAAATTAGGGTTACTCGAAATTTTTGCAGTAGAGACGTAACACTGCTACGTCTCTACTATATTTCTCCGATTCCCGACGCTAACGACTTTACAAGAGTGCCAAATTGTTAATAATTAATAAGAAATCATGCAAAATCTCCATCAAATTTTCTTGATTCAAGATCGGCACATGAATAAAGATACATCGGGTTGATAGTTGATTTTGCCCTAAGTATTCCAGTACAGAATAATAAAGACCTTCGCAAACAAATTTACCGCAGTCGTTACTAATCTCAGTTGCCGTTGCTCCTATCAGTAATTGTGCTACATCAATTGTGGTGTGTAAAAGGCTTTCCCCACGGCTGGCACAGACTTCTACACTTAATTTTTTTCGACTTGCTGCCATGCCACAACAGATAATGTGATCGGGGTAATTTTCCTCTATTTTTGCCATCACCAGAGAACTGGCAAGCTTTGTATCAACAGGTAACAGGCGTAAAAAATGTAAATTAAATGGTAGCGAGTCAAGTTTAGTTACTTCAAGTAATAAATCATCAGAGGAATTTGACTCTTGATCTTCTAACCAAGTGTCAAAAGAAGTTAATAGAATGCTTTTCTTCATGGAAAATATTATTTAGAATAGAAAAACCCTCCACAAATAATTTACTAGGAGAAAGGTCAATGCCGATTATTGCGGTTGTAGATTACGAGATGGGAAATTTGCATTCAGTTTGCAAAGGATTAGAAAAAGCTGGAGCTACCCCTAAAGTTACTCATTCGCATAAGGAATTAGCCCAAGCAGATGCAGTGCTACTGCCAGGAGTGGGGGCATTTGATCCGGCAGTGCAAAGTTTGCGATCGCGTGATTTAGAACAGCCGATAAAAGATACAATCGCATCTGGTAAACCCTTCTTAGGTATCTGTTTAGGGCTGCAAATTTTATTTGAATATAGTGCCGAAGGTACTCAACCAGGACTAGGAATTGTCAAAGGAAAAGTGCGACGGTTTATTCCCGAACCAGGAATTACCATCCCGCACATGGGTTGGAATCAGCTGGAACTAACTCAGGAAAAAAGTATTTTGTGGGAGCATTTGCCACCCCAACCTTGGGTATATTTTGTCCATTCTTACTATGTTGACCCAGTTGAGGCACAAATCAAGGCGGCAACTGTTACCCACGGTACGCAAACTATCACAGCTGCCATTGCTCATGAAAACCTCATGGCAGTACAATTTCACCCAGAAAAATCATCAAACATCGGCTTGCAAATTCTGTCTAATTTTGTCTCCCAAGTACGGGAAAAAATTGCGGCATAATTATTTAGTTGTCAGTTGTTAGTTGTCAGTTGACTATAAACTAATGACCATTGACTAATGACTATTAACTAATGAGTCTGAGAATTTACGGTAATCGCCAGATTAAAACCTTACCAGGGCAAGATACCCGCCCCACTAGTGCGCGGGTGAGGGAAGCAGTTTTTAATATTTGGCAGGGAGAAATAGCCGGTTGTCGTTGGTTAGATTTGTGCGCCGGTAATGGTTCAATGGGAGCAGAGGCTTTGTGTCGAGGAGCTAGCTTGGTAGTGGGAGTCGAAAAATCAAGCCGAGCCTGTGCCATCATTCAAGAAAATTGGCAGCGTCTAGGGAATACAGAACAGAAATGGCAAGTCCTGCGAGGAGATATCCTCCAGCAGCTAAAAAACCTATCAGGGCAGCAATTTGACAAAATTTATTTAGATCCACCCTATGCCAGTGGATTATATCAGCCGGTGTTAGAAGCGATCGCTCATGCTCAATTATTAGATCAAAATGGAGCGATCGCCATCGAACATCATCCCCAAGGATGGATAGATATAGTAATTCCCCATTGGGAAATCTATCGTCAAAAAGTCTATGGAAATACCGCATTGACTTTTTATAGAGAGTGTGCTGAGTGAGGGAGTGCTGAGTGGGGAGTAAATAATCCAGGTGAAGGATATGATGTCATGAGTCTAGACAGTTTAGATTATTCAAGACTCACTACTCATTACTCAGCACTCACTACTCACTACTCAGCACTCACAAATCAACCCCCCAATTCATTGGGGCGCTTGTATTGCTTATAGGCGGCATAAAACAGCCCAGCTAGAGTAACGACAATCAAACCAAGAACAATGCCTGAAAGTAGGGGTTCAACCACTTTAAAATCTCCTGTTTACGATTATTCATCATTTATTTCCCACATTTGATTTTACCAAATTAGGGATGAATCCCGCTTCCCACAATATTTTTAGACAACTTCACTCCAGAACAAAACTGTCTTTTGCGCTTGCAGACATCATCAAGAACTTTTAAGCTATGTGTAACTAAAGTATAATGCTTTTATCTCAATACTTATTTTATTGAGCATCCACTTTTGAGCATTAAATGAGCATTATGGTAAATTCACCAAAGACACCCACAGGTAAGGCTAAAAAGGGACAGGTAGCAGTTAGACCAGACTCAGGTAGCATTAAAGCTTGCTTCCCTCGTTCCTACTTTGATGAGGGTAAACAGATGAAGCTAGCGACTGGTATCCCAATGGTTGACGGATGGGAAGCTACAGCAAGTAAACTCCAACGACGGTTACAGATTGAGTTAGAGGAGGGTAAGTTAAGCGATGGTCAGGGAAACTTCAATCTAGGACGGTATCAGGAAATACTAGAGGAGTATGGATTAAGAGCAAGTTTGCGTAGTCCTAAGCTTACAGTGGTATCGGATGACCAGTTACCACCTAAGCCTGAGTTATCGTTACTCGAAGTCTGGGATATGTACTGTGAGTACAGAAAGCAAGGGTTGAGAGAGACTGTATACGAGAATTCATATCAAGGGCAATACAGGAATTATCTTGAATCAGCAATTGAAGCTACCAAATCAGAAGACGCTTTAAAAATTAGAAATTGGCTAGTAGAGAATAGATATTCTCCGAAAGTAAAAAATCTTTTTTCTGCACTCTCTAAGGCTTATCAACTAGGTATTAAAAATAGACTACTTACCCATAATCCTTACGATGGTTTAAATGATGAAATAATGACTAAAGGAGCTAAAGGGAAAAAACAAAATGAAGTAGAAAATGATAACGATGTGCTTGACCAGTCAAAAGCTTATACATGGGATGAGGTACAGGTAATACTTGATTTTGTTGAAACTAAATATCCTCACTGGTATAACTTTTTAAAGTTTAAATTCCTTACTGGATGTAGAACAGGTGAAGCTATAGCTTTAATGTGGCAGGATATTGATTGGGAAAATGAACGGGTATTGATTAGGAGAACTTACGATAGAGTAACTAAAAAGTTTTATCCATTAAAAAACGATAAAACTTATAAGGGTGAAGAGTGTAGAAGATTCCCGATGATTAAAGATGATGAATTGTGGAAATTTATAAAATCAATTCCACAAGGCAATAGCAATGAAATAATTTTTAAATCAAAAACAGGGAAAGTGATTGACCTTGGTAATTTTGGTATAGCATGGCGTGGGAGAGAAGCAATACAAACTAAAGGAATTATCCCTCAGTTGATAAATCAAGATAAACTTACCAAATATTTACCACCTTACAATACACGCCATAGCTTTATCACTCACGCTGTTTTTGATTTAGGAATAGATGAAAAAATAGTCTCTAAATGGTGTGGACACACAATTGATGTAAGTAGTAAACATTATCAGGATGTAGCCATATTTGCAGAAAGGGTTAACCCACATTTACCGCAAACAACAGAGTTAGACATACTCAAACAACAGCTACAACAGCAACAGGAACTGATTAACAAGTTATTAGCTGACAAAGATAAAAAATAACCAACATAACCCCAACAAATAAAACCTACTAGCTATAACGTTAGTAGGTATTTTTTTATATTATTTTATTTATTATTTTTATTATTTATTAATTTATTATTTATCTAATTATATATTTTAAAATTCCGGATGTAGTACAGTACTACATCCGGTAAAAATAAATAAAGATTTTAAAAAATAGATAGTTAAAAAAATAAAAAGAGTCACTTGTTTGAATGACTCCTGTTTAGGTTACTCAATTTTAGTCATCTATCTCTCTATCTCTCCATCTCTACTTTTATTTACTTAAAGTAATACTTAAAGTATTACTTTAAGTATTCTAGAACATAGACAGAGACTTACTCACGTACCTTAAAACCACTGTGGCTTTGCAAATAATTCTCTAACTGCTTCGTTTCCCCCTTCACTTCCTGTAACTCTTCCTCCCACCGCTTCCTGTTATGGTCAATCTTCTGGTCTAGCTGTCCCATCAGGAATTGCACAGTCTCCTTACGGTTAACGTACTCCTGCAAATGAAGGTCTAGCTTCCTGTCTAGTACCAACACTTCAGAATTCAAAGTTTTGAATTGCTCTAAAGCCTTGGTATTACTATTTAAATCTTCTCTTAAATCCCTAATTGAATTACTAATAGTATTAAACTTAGTGATTACTTTGATAGTTCCACCTAACAACATCGAAACACTTACTAGAATACCCAGCAAGATACCCGTTGATTCTAGGGTGAGGGTTAAAGTAGGTTGAGTGTTACTGGGGTTTACAGCTATTATTTTGTTCATTTTACCAATGGGTTATATCTACCAGTTGTATCAACTAAAAATACATCTTTATTCATTCCCGGTAACGACATATAAGCGTACCTGAATCTAATATTAGCTATAGGTCTGAATCTTTTTTTCTTTCTCTGTTTACCATAGACAAGATGGGTGGCGGTAGTAGAGGTACTATTTTTTTTAGGCTGGCTAACGGTTAACTTATCATCATCAAAAGTAAAATTCTGACAAGCTAAAAGCCTACGTATAACATCAATAGCATCAGGTTCAGAATTGCTATAAATACGATTCCTGTATCCCTTCACTTCATCTACATACTTATAGATATTTTTTCCTTTAGTAAAAACTATCCCCTTACCTGATACTATGAATTCCTGTTTTATTTTTAGTCCAAGGGTTCTAGCTTTAGCTTCTGTAAATGTCGCCTGTGTTTCATCCATAATCCTGAAACTATATTCAGCGTCTACAGGGTCAAGATTATCAGGGGTAGCAGCAGCGTCTTGGGAGAAATAAAAACAGATTAATGGTCTACCTTCAACAGGAATACTTTCGTCATTCCGTACCCCATGAAATACCACTAAATCTTCTTTACCTACTCCTAGAATGTCATAGAAAAGTCTAAATCTCATTTCCATGACTGGGGCTGTATCGTTATCTAGTATTGTACAAGCTGTTCTTAGGCTTCCCCTATTTGTAGCTATTTCGGGTTCCCAATCTTCACCACCAAGGTCAGAGAAAAAATCCCTCACCTTGGCATTATGCTGCTTCCTTATTACATCTTGTAAATGCTCAAAAGTGTTATCAGGTAAAGGCATTTTATTTACTTCTAGCTATTTGCATTAAATAAATCATCTTTGGTAATTGACGCACCGATAGAGCTAGTTTTTGCTATTTGCTGCGACTCTTTCACCTTCTTAGCATCACCCACGTTAGCACCGTCTTTTGTGTTTTCATCTTGAGTGACAGCTTTGATTACCTCTGTAGTTGAATTGTTAAACTCAGTTGCAGCTTGAATAATATCTAACGGTACTTGAGTTACTTGCTGAATAGTACTTGCACCCTGTTGAGCATTCTGGAAAAAGTTCAACATTCTACTATGGTAATTAGGATTGGGATTCATCCACTCATAAGCTTTCTCTCCTACTATTCCCCATGTTTTTAGAGCATTACCAATCTTGCCATTTTGCCCTCCTACAATCTCTAGTCCATTGGTAATAGTGTGTCCAATGTTTGTGAAACTATTGAGTACGTTACTAGATGCTTGATAAATTCTATTAGCCTTTGCAAAAGCCAAGGACATTTCTTTGTAATTTTCAGCACCTATTACACCTTTAACTAAATTCTCTACTGTGCCATTGATTAATTGCCCTATATCAATTGCACCTCCTTCGTCATTTTTAATTCCTATTAACTGAAGAATGTTACCTAAAGCGCTACCAAGAGTAACAGCAATATCATTACTAAGTTGGAATGCGTTATGTATTGTTGCTGCGGTTATTAAAAGATTCAATACTCTGTCTAGCTGCAACCATGAGGCAATCTTTCCTAGCTTCCCTGATATACCGCCAGGAATTTGTTCACCCAGTTTGTTGTTGATGGTTGGTAATAAAGCTAAATTACTCGCTAAAGTTCCAGCATTTAAGCCCGTGTTTACAGCATTAAGTAAAGCGTTAGTGTTGTTATTATTATTTCCGGTAATATTGCCCACTGCATTATCTATCGCTTGTTTACCACAACCTGTTCTTAGGTTTTTACACATTGCAGTACCCACGCTATTCTCTATCTGTGGAAGCGTAGGAATAGATGGTTTTAAAGTGTCAGCTACTCTGCCAGGAATAAGTGGTATACCTGCAAGTGTTGGAATAATTTGGTCAAGCTTGGGTATGATTTGGTCGAGTTTTTGATTACCCTTCTCGTTCATTTTTTCTATCTCTTGTATCTTTATTTCAAGCGTAGTTAATCGATTGTTGTCCTTGTTTAAGTCGCCCTGAACATCTTTCCTGAGTTTGTCTATATCAGGCTTTACTGTGTCAATAAGGGATGTTTTTCTTTCTACTTCCCGAATAAAATCGTTAACCTGTTTATCTACTTCTCTTATCCCTTGTTGAATGATGTTAGACGTGGCATTACCTTGTTTAATTTGGTTAAGGAAGTCTTCAGATAGCTTTCTTTGTTCCTCATTCCATTTAGCACCCTGAGCTTCAAACGATTTACTATAAGTATCTTGAAGACTCTTGACTACTCCATCGAAATAACGAGTAGTAACACCATTTTTAACTATCTCTGTGTATCCGTTTTGCAGGGTATTTACTGTGGCTTGTACAGGTTTAATGATGCCCTGCAAAACATCGTTAGTAGACTTTAATTTGCTATCGATAGCAACATTATTTTTATCAATAGCAGAGTTAATATCTACCTTCGTTGCTTGAGTTGCTTTTAATGATGTTATCTCAGCTTTGAGTCCATTGATTGTGGTATTGATGCTAGTTTGAAAATTGTCTTTTACCCCATTAGTAAAAGATGCAATTTTGGCATTAACATCAGCTATCTGTTTAGCAAAACTTGCGTTCTGCTGTTGTATTTGTGAATTAATTTTTGATGCTGTCCCCCTTGATTCTGCTAGCACATCATTTGCATATTTTCTAGCATCGGCAATCTTGGATTCTAATATTGTTCTACCTTGGCGTACTTCATACAAAGCATCATTAGATTTTTCTCTAATAGGTACAAGTTGCTTTTCTAGTCCATATACCCTATCTCTTGTTCGTTGGTCTTCTAATTTATTCTGATTCAATTGTTGAAGAACGGCTTTTACTTGTGCTTGTGCTTGTAAGGCTCTACCATTTACTTTTGTTAGTTCAGCATCGAGGGTATCAGAACGTTTGTCGGCTGAATTTTGTACTATCCCTGCAACGATTGACTGTAATGCAATTATTACTGCTACTCCACCAAGTGCAATTAATCCACCAATAGTGGCTCCTACTTTTGAAGCTTTACTGGCATTGTTTCCACCTCCAGGAATCTTGCTTAAAAAACTATTCCACAGATTCTTACTTTCCTTGACATCTTTATTTAATACATCGACTACTTTCTGTCCCGCACCAAACTGCTTTTCTAGTGTTTTTACACTAGAAGTAGCGGTGCTGACACCTCGTTTTATTTGGTCAATTTCTGCTATTGATGACTTGAGTTTACGTAATGCTTTAAACTGCTTATCGTAAAAGTGTAATTCCTTCGATAGATTGGTCAATGATTCAAGTACCAATCTCCCCGATTTCGTCTGCGGTGGTAACGTCATTTATTTAAAGATAGATATTATTGGTTTGAATAAATTAGCTATTTGAGCAAATAAATTCTCTATACTCTGACAATAATTCTCAAGCTTATTAAGTCTGTTATATATGTCAGCTAAGTTTTGGTTTTTATTGTTTTTATTATCGTTGCAACATCTTTTCTGTTCTTTTTCTAACTCTCCAATGCGTTTATTTTGAGCGTCAATCTTGCGCTCTAATCTCGCTAGTGCTGCGTCAATATCTTTGCACTGTGCCATAGATTATTTCCCCACCTTCGCAGCAAGGTTATTTATTTTATTTGCTGTTGGTTTACAGGGGATACAGCAAAATCCAGGGTAGCCAGGATGCTCACATTTAATCTGTCCCGGTGGACATTCATCGCTACAAACAACATCCCAGTTAGCGCTACCTTTGCGACTTAATTTAACTGTTGACTTTTTATCAACAACCCTCACTTCTGTATATAAATCCCCTCGTACTAGTTGCAAGTTTGAGAAAATTGACCCATAGCTACTATTTCTTGCCATGACAATAGTCGTTTCTTTCTGGGGGGTTCCTGATGCAACTTTTAAATCAACGATTTTACCATCAGAACTTGAGATTAGTTGATAAGATATCGGCTCCTCAAGTATTCCTAATTCTTTAAAAGAATCATAAGAATCTTGAAAATTATTACTGTTAGGTCTGACATCGTGGTGGTATGTGATTTTGTAGGAATAGGAAGGTTTGCTGGTTACCTCTACACCAGGGTACTCACTCACTACACTCTCTTTATCTCCACCACTCCATGTAATTTTTACGGTTGCAGACTCCTTACCCTCGCAGTAGCTCATATCGCTTGCACCTCACCATAAAATTCCAACTCTGAACAACAAAATTCATAAGTTCCTGCGCTATTAGGAGCAGTCATTACAAGCTTGAAAATTTTGTATGCAGTAGTTACGCCTGTTACGCTTACTCGCAACCAATCAAACGGATTATTGAGCGTGGTGTTATTTGTTTGACTGTGTATATCAATCCAGTCTATACCGTTGTTACTGCCTTGTAATTTCCAACTTCTTAGCGCGTAACCGCTATTAGCGTCGTGACGAATTATGTAATCAGTTACCTTCAATTTATGGGTTTTGAAGTCTACACCCCAATAAGCGTTTTGAGCGCTAGCGGGATAGTTGCCGCCACCAGTGGTTCTGTCAACAATAGAAGCTAGATTCGCAACTCCCCCACCATTGGAAATTACTGTTAGTTCACCAGATGTATGTGGATTACTCCAGTTATCATCGAGTCTCGTTGCTAGCCAATAGCACATTCCTTTGTTATCACCAAATTCACTAAAAACAAGAGTAGGTAATGTATTGTCGGCTGGAGGTTCTACTCCCAAATAATCTCTTAATGTGCTAACTCTTATCACGGAAACAATAGCATTAACACTATCCCAACCCAGTAGTAAATCATTTTCAGATAATTGCAATAATTCGGGATACTCATTCAGCTTCATATGTGTCGATTACTATTGTGCGTCTGATAAATCTTTGATTGTTTCTATCAGTGAAAAAATCATTCCATCTTTTCATCTTTAAAAAAGTGTAAGCATCGGTGTTATCAAATTCAATTAGGTTATTACTTTCATCGTTAATACCTTGATTATTTTCATCTTCTATAATTCCCTGAAAATTTCTGATTGCATTAATTAGGATTGTAATCAGCAGAGATTCAGCAGTGTTGTTAACAAGTGGTGACAGTAAAGGAAAATCAGACTTTTTAATTATTAAAGCCTGATTATTTTGAATGACATTTTCACCGAATATATGTTGTATTTTGATTTCGTACATTAGTAGTCGTCTGGGTCTATTCCTGTGTCGTTGTAGGCTTTGTCAAGTTCAATGGTAATAGTATCTCGAATGTATCTAGCCGTAGTATTACCGTTTATCCGAGTAGCAAAGCTAGGTTGATTTTCGACATCAACATAAACACTCTGGTCTATACTTGAATCCCTGTTTTCACTCGTTAAGCTAGCTGATGCTTTTTTTAAAATTGCAACAAGTAATGATTCTGCCGAATTACTGGAATTTACCGTTAATCCTGCGTCAACAAGGTCAGCTTTTAAAATCGTGAGAGTAGTGCCGTTTTGTGTAGCACCTTGACCGAAAATATCTGTGAGTGTGGGTTGAGCCATTTTTAAATTAAGTATTTGGATACTCAATAGTATATCTGTACTATTTGTTAACTGTGTAGAGTTATCTAAAAAACTCATGGAAACGTATAGGTTTCCGTCAAAAAAGAACAGGGTAAAACCCTTGTAGAGTAGGGGGGACAAGATTTTTTGCGGAGGGATAAAAAATGGCTAGACGTAAAAGTGCATACGAATTAGAAGAATTAGCAAAAATTGCCCGTGCTAAAGAAGCGGCGCGGAAACAAGCCAAACAAGATAATCCCAAGCCATATAACGCGAGAAATCCCGTAGATTTTGAGACTGTTTACTACCGTGACCCATTAGAGGCAGGAAGATTTCTACAGTTTGAAGTCAAGAAGCAGGCTTTAACTAATTTAGGTGGTATCGCTGATGCTGGTTTATTGGCTACAATTCCTGATGGTTCGGTTGTTGTAGAAGTTAACCGAGGTTCTAAAATTGCAGTCGTGAAACTTCGTTGGTATTACGGTGATGGAACCGCAATTGTAGTTCCTGCTACGGCTGAACATGGTAGATGGATTAAAAAGTACGATGCTCGTAATGGTCAATCGCACTGGTCTACACCATTCAGCATTGCAACTGGTACGTTTACCCTAAACACGATTATTGATAGATTTAAAACCTACTTCAATAACACCAATGGAACAAAACGTGAAAGCGTATTAGGTGTCAATGGCTACGCTGAATTAGTTGTCGGATACGGTAAACAGTACTCAATTCTTGATACCAGTAAATAATGGATTGGGAATTAATAGGGGAATTACAGGTATCTGACGTATGGCAAGCTTTTAATAACGATGTTATTTCAGATACCTTTCGTATCACAACGACTATTACCGATGCTGTTGGCTGGGAATCACAAAGAATCAGGTCAGGTGCTTACTTAAGGTTTATTTATGCTGATTCATCTAAATCCAGGAATATCTACATTCCCGTGAATGATGAACCTACTATCTATGAGTTACCTGTACCGAGGGAATTTAGAGATGAAGGATACGTAATTAGAACTCCAGCAGCGAGGCTTTCATCTCGATGGGTAGGAAAAATCAATTACCAGCAAGGGTTTGCTAAGTGGAATCTAAAGCTTGAAGCATTAAATTAATCAATTTCTGTAATAGATGTCATTTAATGACATCTATTTTTTTGCTTAAAAAGTTCAAGTTATACAAGTTTTTAATCTATTTTTCCACAGAAAATAACTATAAATAAGTGTAAATAAAATGAGATTTAGTAAACAAAACCTTATCAGCAATAGCTTTTAGGGTTTCTTGTTCATGGTATCTCGGCAATAGTAGTAAATATAAAAAAATACATTCGTTTATTCCGTACTATTGAACAATAAAAATCTAGGGAATCCGGAATAAAAATATTACGGATTGTTACGAATACTTGAAAAAAAAAAGACCGTGCATAACCTCAAATACAGGGCAATAAATGAGGTTAAAACGATGCCTAAAAAGTCAATTATTAATCCTAGAACTCAAGTTGTTTCTCTCATCCGTCATGCTTCTCTAGAGTTGTCAAATCTTGCTAATGAGGTAGAGCAATTAGGGGATATCGGTAAACTAGAGAAATCATTACAGAGTTCTCCTAACTTGATTGAAATATTCAGAAAAGCTACATGGGAATTGCAAAACTCTAGACTGGATAAGGTTTCTGACCTTTTGAGTGAAGCTAAGGATGAAGTAGCTAACGAGCAACTAGCAGCAGTATCTACCAATTAATCTCTCTACCTAAAATTACTTTAAGTAATAGTTAAAGTATTACTTAAAGTAAATCAAACAAGACTATGAAAGAAGAGAACATACACTGGTCTGAATTATTTGGAAATCCCGTGCTGTACTCATTGCATCCAGCGATGCTATCCGAACAGGGATACAGATTAAAAACCTCTGCACCAATTAAAGGTGGTAGCAAGAAGGAAAAAGTACCTGTAACTGTGGTATTTGACGAAAGCTACGTAGTTGAGAAACTTTCACGAATCCTAGAACAGCTACAGCCACAAAATTACAACGATTTTCAGAAGGTAGTATCTAAGGCTTATGCCCACTGGAACGAAAAAAAAAATAAGGAGTAAACCATTTTGGTTTAACCCAATGTCAGGCGGTATTATTCCTGCGGGTTATCCGCTAACAGTAGCCCAGAAAAAAAACCTTGAGTATTTTGATTCAGCTTTAGAATTCAAGGTCTGGGGACATCTCCGTAAAAAGTATGGTGCTACTTACATCAATAGACAATTTGAGATTCCTTTACTTCCACAGGATGAATGTTTCCCAGCTTTAACTTGGAAGTGTGACTTCTCTGTATTCACTCCATCAGGATTGATACTTTTTGAAGCTAAAGGGGAATGGATACTGCATGATGATTATGCTCTGGCAGACTTCCGTAAAACTCTGAGACTATTACAGCTATTCCATCCTGACTATTTCAACTATCTGAGATTGGTATCAGATAAACCTTGGAAATTACCAGGGAGTAACCTAACGGTGATAGGGGTAGGGGATATATGAATATCCTTAAAATGGATAGTGAGGATGCTTGGTATACTCCAGGACTTGAGTATGTAGGTAAGTCGAGTAAAGCGTTAGTGCTAGCTAATCCTTGGAATCACCGGAATGGTAGACACGTAAGGTATCTGACTACTAATAGAGGTGAGGCTTTGTATCGATACCGTGAATGGATGATGACGAGATTGATACCTAATTGGGTGTCCGGTTTAAAGTATCACGGGTTGCATGACTGGGAGAAGGAATATTTAGCTAGAGTGGTTGACCTATCTGAACGGATAGAACGAGGTGAGGTGACTTCTCTGGGATGCTGGTGTATCAATGTCGAGAACTATCTGATGGTTCCTTCTGGTACTGAAAAATGCCATGCAGAGATACTGTACAAAGCTTGTTCACATTTAATTGCACATAGACAAGGAGCAATGTTATGAAACAATTCTGGTATATCGAGCCTAAAGGTGATAACAAATACGCTTCGGTTGGTTGTTCTGACTGGCATGATGCTAATTCAAAGATTGAATTTTCAGAGTTGGGTTTTTGTCAGGATGATGATTTTTATCACGTATTTGCATACGCTACTAAATTCTCAGAGATTCAGGTATTTAATGATAAAAACTGGAAATTTGAACCGCAATTGGTGAAGTTTAAAGTAGCTAAAAAAGACTATCAAAAAGAGGATAGAGAGAAAAATAAAGTAGACGTTAAACAATCACGTCTTGAAAGATGGCTGTGTCACCTATTCAACGGGTTAGAAGAAGGTGTTATTTACTCTGGATTTATCAACCTGAAAGATGACCCCTACTGTGATTTGTTTACTAAGGGGGTAGATTTTGACGGGAATCCTATAGACCCGTTGGTATTAACTCAGATGTTAAAGATGTCTGTAGTCATCAAGCCTGTAGAATCACCTGAACAGATTAAACCTGAAGACATTAAAGCACCAAACAGTAAAAGTGGATTCAGTAAAGGTGGATATAGTGGTAAACCTGCACAGACTGAACTAGAGAAGTTGAGCGATAGATTAAGCTTTGTCTGTTCTCAGGTGAATGCAATGGGTGAAGGTGTACCAGTCGAGAACCTTGCACAGTTAGCGGATATACTTGCTACCGCAGCCAACAAAAAAGCAATACAAGAGGTGTTTACTCTCTGTACTGCTTTAATATCCTAACCTATTTTCAATTACTTAAAGTAATAGTTTAAGTATTACTTTAAGTAAATTACATCAATGAAAGAAGAAAGATGACTGATGCTATTTACTTAGACCCTAATGAATTTTACCGTGCTGAGATGGATAGCTGGACTGAGCTATGGGATGACAATCTCAGTTTGTATGCAAACATATCAGAGATTCTTGGACAAGCTGTAATGTTACCCCAACGAGATTTAATGTTACCGATAGTCGCTACATACCTATTGGTTCCTAGTAAATGGGCTAAGGTTTTACCGATTTTATTTAGTTGGGGTGGTAAAGGCTCTGGGAAGTCAACCACTGCAATATTCGCCGCGAAGCTGCACGGTATAAATTCTACGTTCTCTGCTACCGATACATTCTCAGCTATCAGGAATGCACTTGATTCTATGAGGTGGATTGATGGTGAAGATAGGGAACTAGAAAGGGATGGGGTGATTTTACCTTGGGATAACATTCATACTGGTACTTTCAAAAAAGATGAGCGTATCTACCAGATGTTGTTATTTGGTTACAATCGTTCAACTGATAAAATATCAATCGCTCAGACAGATGGGACTAATAAGGAATTCCATGTTTTTTCACCTAAGATAATTTCTTCAATTGATGATTTACATCTCAATATGGAATTAGAGGAATTACATCGGAGGTTGTTAGTTATTCCCCATAAATCATTTGATGCTTTTAGCTATGAGGAGAAAAAACAGTATGAGGATTTTGACATTCATGCTGACAGAATTGATATTGATTCTATTCATTGGGACGGCATTGAAGATAAATTCTTTAGCTTTTGGAATAACTCTGAGAATTGCAAGCTATACGCAAAATACAGAAACATTCTCACCAAGAAAGGTAAGAAAGAATTCAAGCATTCAATGAAGTCTGAACAGTGGATAATCAGCATTGATTTAATAGTTACTGGACTAGTTGCGGGTACTTGGCGTAACATCCCTGATGCTATTAATCATATGGAGAAATATTGGGATTATGCGAATAGCAATATATTCAATCAATCACCTGCAATCATTGAACATCTAGAGGCATTTATAGAGGATGAGGTGGGTGTACAGCGACAAATGAATAGGCAATTAGAGGAAGCTGGTAGGCGGGGAATACCTTTAATTATTAATCCTCAAAAACTGAAAAATAGACTTGAATATCACAAAAATAGAGGTGAGTTGAATATTTATTTCAACCAAGAAACGGTAGTAAAAATAATGTCTAGCTTGGGATGGAAATTAACTGCTAAAGGATGGGTAGAAAAAAGATGAGATATGTATATAGATGAATACAGAATGGTACGTTTTTAAATGGAGTGAATTAACTACTAGAAGAATGTATGTAGTTATGCCATTCTCTACTCTTGATACTGCATTAATTTATTTAGTTAATTTTAGCTATCAAGATACAGATGAAAGATTGAGAAATTTTCAATACCTGAAAAAAATGGTGATAGATAAAAATCAGATAATTTCTCATTCTGAAGATGAGAATATACCTCGTTGGTTTTTGTGTCATCAATCAGCCGTCCAATCGTTAACTCAAGTAATTGAAAGTAAACAAATAAAGGTGGTAAATAGATGTCTAAAGAATTAATGGGTATATCTAGAACGGACTGGAGTATTACTTTGATTTTTGAGCCAAGAGACATTTGGATTGGTGTTTATTGGGATTGGAAAATAGATTATTTCTGTAATAGATATTTTATCTATTTCACTTTAATTCCCACGATTGTAATTAGGTTGGTATTTGATAAATATGAGTAATAGGATTCCTGCTTTTATCATCATTGATGATATTAGATTCACTGTAATTTCCTACAATGATGAATCTAAAGAATTCAGATGTAAAAACTATCTTTGGCATATATCCGAGGTTGATAAGATTTTAGACTCTGAAAATGAGGTGATTAATGAGGATGATTTATGATGATTGATGAAGAAAAATATTTGATTCTCACTCTGTATTCAGCAAGTATTACATCAATACTCTCTGAGTTGCTGACAATCGATAAACATACATTGATTACTGATTTAATGAGTGAAGCTAGAGAAGCATTTCATTTATTAACCGATGAAGAGAAACAGCAATTACTTAAGGCTGAACAATTTAGTAATTAGTGATTTTAAATCAGGTATATCAATGAGTGAATTAGCAGAGAAATATAATTGTGGTATTTCTGATATTGAAGAGATTGTGAGATTAGGTTTTACTAAAAAGTGAGGGATAACAATGGTAGAAGTGACTTTTACTTATCAAGAATCAATTGCACTTCTTAGTTTTTTAGAGAATAAGTTTCATAGCACTGAGGAGAATAAAAAAGTTTTGAATTGCGTAATTCAAAGAATAATTATGGAAGTTGATAACTATGAGCAATTAATTAAGATGTTGCCTGATGAATAGATGCAAGTATGTAGTTAAAAGGACTTACTTAATATTACCTGACTCTGAACTTTCAATAACTTTAGATACTCCCCAATGGTTTGATTTTTTGGAATCGGGAATCAATAGTTTTCATTACATCTATTCTCGTGATTACACCTTTAGGGCAACGTTACGAGGTGGTGCTGAATATTGGTATGGAGAGAAGACGGTTTTGAACTTAAAACGTACTCTTTATATCGGTAAAAGTGAGAGTTTAACTGTTGAAAGATTGGGCGTGATTGCTAGGACTATTAATTTACATGAATTAGCTTGGAGAACTAGAAATGAATAAGGCTAAACGTGCATCATTTTTACTGGGTAATATTTCACTTGATGGTTTTCAGAAAGATGGTGAATATTTTCTCAGTCAATCTCAAGTAGCGGAAGCGGTGGGAGTTCATAAATATGAAGCAACACGATTTACTGAGGAACTACGAAAGAATCAGGGTTATACGGGTCACAAAAATGAGGGGGTAAATGACTTTAAAACCTTGCCAGATAAAGGTTATACGGGTCACATTTTAGAGATTGAAAGTAATGGCAATGGTAAGCGAGGGGGTAGTCGAGTAAAGGTTATCTCACCTGAAACAGCTACTTTATTCTGGGGATATCAAGCTAGGAAGGGGAATGATAAAGCTTTAGGTCTAATCTGTGCCTGTGCTGAGGAAACTATACAGAGAAGGTTGGATAGAGCTTTTGAACAGGTGAAAACTGAAGAGGAGTATGAGAAGGCAACTGGTATCAAGTATCAGACGTGGTTAGAGTCTAGGGCATTCCTGAAAGATGCTCATGCTTCATTTACTAACTGCTGTCTGTATAACGACTTTGTTGCAGCAGTAGCCCACGATAAAATTACCATTGCTGTCTGTGGAATGACTGCTAGCGAACTTAGAGAGTTAGATGTTATTGAAGGTAATTCAAAAGTTGGGTTAAACCATGTCAGGGATAAAGAGACGCTGGTGAAGATAGCTAAGGTGAAGTTGGAGTTTAGTCGATACCGTACTGGGAATGTTGACCAGAGAGTAGAACGGGCGATAAAGGCAGTCAACAATTAAAAGTTTTCACATCATGGTTATAGCTACCTAATCACTAGGTAGCTTTCTCTATCTAAATTTACTTTAACTATTACTTTAAGTATTACTTTAACTATTCATCTGAACTAGTAGACTTATCTAGCTTCTCTTGAATTGCATCTCTACAAAACTGAGCAGGGTTATCCTGTGCTTTGACAGCTTCCTTCATTTCCTTAGTGACTCTAAAGCTGAGATTATCGGTTAAATCTTTACTTTCTTGATTCCCAAAATTTTCTGGCTTACCTTTACGCGGCATTGTGTAGAAATGTTTAGCTAGCTTTGACCCAATGTACGCATCGGGTTACATTATTTATTCGGTGGGTAACTGACCCTGAGAAAGTTGTTACCCACCGATACCACTTTTGATAGAGGCATATCTATTTTATGGTCTTTTCACGTCAAGAATTAGAATTGTTAACGATTCCACAACTTAGGATTTTATTACTCCGGTACGGATTAAAGCCTACCGGTTCGGCTGCATTAAAACCTGGTTTTATCACTACCTTGATGGTATTCCCCGAAATGGCACTCCAACAATTTGAAAATGGTACAGGGTTAATCCGTCCCACTTTTGACCAGTTACAGATAATGGGTGAGATTTTAGACCAGATGGGTACACCTACACCTGAACAGTCGGCATTGCTAAGGGTAAGTTTTGAAGGTAGACGGATGGACATACCCAGACGCTACGACCAAGAGAGGTTTTTAGCACTGTACAAAGCTAAGAACCATTTATCTGAGGTAATTAACCTACTAGGGATGATGTAAGGCTTTTAGTTCGATGAGATGTCAGGAGGGGATAAGACCCCTCTTTTTTTGCGTCTGTATCCCTTACTCTGTCTATACTTCTAATTACTTAAAGTATTACTTTAACTATTACTTAAAGTATTTGAAAGTAGAAAGAGACAGGTATACCCTTAACTCTGGTTACTCGTTCCCGGCAGGGGAGAATATACCTTTAATCTCTGTGGGCATGGGTGAAGTGAGAAGGTTAAGGGTATATGAGGGATAATAAAAAATGAGCATTAGTTGAGCATGAATGCTGAGTATAAAATAATGCTCAAAATAGGAGACTAAGCACTGAAAATAGCTCTTTTGAACATTGTTTGAGCATTAAAGTGAGGCTAGAGGCTAGAAGTGTTGATATATCGGAGGTGATGAAAGAACTTTTAAGCTATGTGTAGGAAATGAAAAACTTTCAGTAAACCTGACTTTAACAGCACACCTTTTGGATAACCAGATTACTAAACCTGAAATTCTGATTCAGCGTATCGCTTTATTGGCTCTAGCGATACTGCTAGCAATCCCTTTGGGCTTTTTTGGTGTTCAGATGGTTAGAGCGTCTGACCCATACGTTAAGAGTGTTCTTACCATGAAAGGAGACTCAATACAAGGACACGCCATCTTTCAAATCAATTGTGCTGGCTGTCATGGTTTAGAAGCCGATGGGCGAGTAGGCCCTAGCTTACAAGCCGTTTCTAAGCGTAAGTCCAGGTATGGACTGATTCGTCAAGTCATTAGTGGGGAAACTCCACCAATGCCAAAATTTCAGCCCAGCACTCAAGAAATGGCAGACCTGTTAAGCTTTTTAGAGACTCTGTAAGTCAATACTTTTCCCATGATGACTCAAATAGAACCCCGGTTTTTTCCAAAAAGCCGGGGTTCTCTACTAATTCATAATTGGTAATTCGTAATTCTTTGCAGCATAACTTATATATAATAATTCGCTTTGATTAGTGAACTGATTTGCCTGAAGCCAGTTTGGATTAAATTTGAGCTTGATTTTTGTTTAATTTCTGATATGGTGTTTCCCAGTTAAGTGAGGTACAGAATCAATGTTTTTCAACGCAGAGGGGAGGCCCTCGTTGTAGCGACTGCCGTCGCACAGAGGTAGAAGCTTTGCGGCTTGCCGGAGGCTACGCGGAGATTGCCCAATTTCATTAGCGATGTACTCAGTACCTCAGCAGATTAGGAAACGCTATAGTAATCCTATATAGTGGTATTGATTATTTTCACACTTCAATATGAAAAATCATGAGAAAAAAAACACATTTGTGACTTGGACAAAAATTATTTACATTAGTATTGCTATTCTAATTATTAGCTTTTTCTCCTCCAATTTAGCAATGGGTGCAGTGGAAATCTCTAATATAAAGTTTATTGGACAAGCCACTTTAGCTAAAGGATTGTCATTTCAAAAAACTGAGGTAGGCGGATTATCTGGAATTACCTATGATGCTAAAGACAACCTTTATTATGCTATTTCTGATGATCGGGGACAGAAGGCTAATACTCGGTTTTATACTTTCAAAATTGACTTAGAAAAAGGTGTTTTACAAGATAGTAATGTTATGCCCGTTGGGGTAACTAATTTATTGGACGAAAATGGTCAACCCTTTCCATCTGGGAAAACTGATACAGAAGGTATCGCTATCACCAAGGAAGAAACTGTTTTCATTTCTTCTGAAGGTGATGTTGGTCGATTAATTGCACCTTTTATTAAAGAGGTTATTTTATCTTCTGGTAGAGTAACTAGAACATTACCCATACCAAACAAATTTTTACCTGATAAAAATGGTAAACAAGGTATTCGCAATAACTTAGCTTTTGAAAGCCTGACTATCACACCTGACAATAAATATCTGTATACAGCCACTGAAAATGCTTTGATTCAAGATGGCACAGCATCTCAACCTAATCTTGGAACTTCATGCAGAATTTTGCAATATAATTTACAAACCAATCAACCAGAAAAAGAATTTCTCTATTTGACAGAGCCTATAGCACCATTTCTCAATGTGACAGGAAAATTTGCTAGTGGGTTGCCAGATTTACTGGCTTTAGATAATCAAGGACATTTTCTGAGTATAGAAAGGTCTTTCACTGGTTTAGGATTTGCTGTTTCTTTATTTCAAATTTCTTTAGCAGGTGCTGATGATATTCACCAGATAGATAGTTTGTTAGCCGTTGATCCCAAAAATATTAAACCTGTGCAGAAAAAACTACTATTAGATTTGCGAACTTTAGATATAGCATTAGATAATATAGAAGGTTTAACTATAGGGCCTCGACTATCTAACGGGCAACAAGCATTAATCCTCATTAGTGATAACAATTTTAACTCTTTACAGCGTAGTCAAATTCTCGGTTTTCAACTGAAAATTGAGTCACCTATAATGAGGCTTTTGCGTCAACTAGGGTCAGTTTTTAAAAGCTAAACTCTCTTTTAAACTTAACTTTTACACCAACGAATACTTGATATCTCAACTAGCTATCAGTAAATTTACTGTTGATTTTTGGTAGTTCAATTAAGTTAATTTATGGATTAAGTGAATTTTCTCATATCTTTTATATATTCAATATGTTACATAATATTTAAGGTGTTTTACAAAAACTTTGATCAGAAAATTACCTGAATTTTATATTTTTTTGTAAATGCTGAAGTTTATCTCTATAAAATCCTAAAATTCATCTTAGATAAAATTACGTGTTGAATAAATTAACTAGCTATTTAATAGCATTAAGTTACCAGTTATGGTAAACCCAAAAATAGAACCAGATATTTATATCGGCAAATTTTTAAACAATCGCTATTTAATCATAGATTTGATTGGTAAAGGAGGAATGGGACGTGTTTATCTGGCTGAAGATGCAGCTAAAGGGGGTAAACAAGTCGCATTAAAAATTCTCATGCTAAATCTAGTAAATCAACAAATATCTCAACGGTTTGCTAGAGAAATTTTTATTGGCGCGCAATTAGGACGCAAAAGTAAAAATATTGTTCGTGTATTGAGTTATGGCGTGACAGATGAGAAAACTCCATTTTATGTTATGGAATATCTGCATGGGAAAAATTTAAAGCAGATTTTAAAAAATCAGCCATTAACAATAGAAAAATTTTTAAATATTTGTCAT
This sequence comes from Nostoc sp. TCL26-01, assembly GCF_013393945.1. Lineage (NCBI taxonomy): Bacteria > Bacillati > Cyanobacteriota > Cyanophyceae > Nostocales > Nostocaceae > Nostoc > Nostoc sp. TCL26-01. The sequence continues at coordinate 6,155,095 of NZ_CP040297.1, read as the reverse complement.
CAAATTTGTTTAGGTTTAGAGTGCGCTCATCAAGGCATTAGTCTCAAAGGTGAGATTTATCCAATTGTACATAGAGACATTAAACCAGAAAATATATTTATTATCGAAGATGCTAAAAAAGGCGAGGTTGTGAAAATCCTCGATTTTGGTATTGCTAAGTTTTTAACCGAACGTAGTGGTATGACACTCACAGATTCGTTTATCGGTAGTTTACCTTATTGTTCTCCTGAACATATGGAGGGACGTAAATTACTGGATGTTCGATCTGATATTTACAGTTTAGGCGTATTGATGTTTGAAATGTTAACATCTAAACATCCATTTCAAACAGAAAGTAATTCTTTTGGAAGTTGGTATCAGGCTCATCGTTTTCAAATGCCACCCACATTTATAGAAGTAAATGAGCAATTGAAAATACCATCGGAATTACAAGGGATAGTGATGAAATGTTTAGCTAAAGAAGTAGGCGATCGCCCACAAAATATTCAGCAAGTTGTCGAGAGTTTAGAACAAGTTAAAAAACAAATCCAGCACCATCATGTTAGTCGTAATAATTCTTGGGAAAGCTTGCCTACAGTCCAACTAGTACCTGTTACTTCGATTACAGAAAAAGAATGTTTGCAGAAAAAATGGCCTAAAAATAAACCTGTTTCTCTAATTGGCTTTCCTCATCTTCTGCATACTACACAAGGAACCATACCAACTTTTTGGGCTATGTTACCAAAACAGGAAATAGTGAAATTTTTAGACAAAAATCACAGTATTGAATTTATTCATAAAATTGACGTTTATCCGATGATATTGTGGGTAACAGTCCTATGTGATAGCCAGATATCTCTCGTTAGATGGTTATCTTATTTTATAGATTTAACAGAAAATAATGGTCAAAAAATATTGCGTGTTTTGGCACAAACAGGATACTATCATCTACTATTTTTTGCGATAGAAGCACCAAATAACTGTGCCAGTGTCATTACTTTAACTCTTACCGCTAAACAACGTCAGCAGCTTACAGACTGGCTGAGAATACCACAAAATACTCTATCATCTGAGTTAGTTTCATCGGACAACGCTAAAAGTATGCTGAAGGCAGAATATGAAAAAATTAAACTAGAAATTATGCAAAACTTAGCAATCAATAAACCTCAAGACAATTTAGAAATTAAGCATTGGTTTTCTAGATTACTCAAGAGGGTTTTGCAAATATTTAAAAACCAGAAATAATTTTTGATATTTTGTGTCGATAGCATTGATACCAGAGGTTGTCAAAGTGAATCAAAGTGCATTTGCGTCTTCACATAGTACGGGATTACTTGCCAATCGTTATCAACTTAAGCGGTTGATTGGTATAGGTGGAATGGGTGAGGTTTTTTTAGCCACTGATATGTTGTTAGGAGAGATACCTGTAGCTATTAAATTTCTTACCCAAACTGTCTCTAATTCTAACATTCAAAAAGACTTTGCCCGTGAAGCTTTGATGAGTGCTGCACTTAGTCAAAAAAGCCTACATATTGTGCGTGCTTATGATTATGGTGTTAGCGATAGGGGTAAACCTTTTTACGTCATGGAATACCTTAACGGTAAAAGTTTAAAAGATTTAATTCCCTTATCTCTACTTCAGTTTGTACATTTGACACGCCAGATTTGTTTAGGCTTACAATGCGCCCATCAAGGAATTCAAGTTGATGGGAAAATTTACCCTTTAGTACATCGAGATATTAAGCCAGCCAATATATTAGTTGTGCCTGATCCTATATTAGGACAGTTAGTCAAAATTCTCGATTTTGGTATTGCCAAATTTTTAAATTATGCAGTTACTGTGAGTACAAATAAAGGGTTTCATGGAACTTTACCATATTGTTCACCAGAGCAATTAGAAGGAGAAAAATTAGATAGTTGTTCTGATATATATAGCTTGGGTGTGATGATGTTTGAGATGCTCACAGGAGCTAAACCTTGGCAACCAGAAACAGATTTGTTTGGAGCTTGGTATAAAGCACATCATTTTGAACAACCACGAACGATCGCCCAAATTAAACCCCAGCTAAAAATTCCTCACCAACTCAACGATTTAATTATGGCTTGTCTAGAAAAAAAAGCCAGCGATCGCCCGCAAAGTGTCGGAGAAATTTTGCAGGTTCTAGAAAGTATTGAACATGACAACTGTGCGAGCTTACCAACTAATTTAAAATCCATAGCAACACCAAAAATCATCTTCAATTCTCAGTTGCTTTTAACTTTAGAAAAAGACTTAATGAAACTGGCTTGGCCTGTAGATAAACCCAAACAAGAAATTGTCTTTCCTCAATTGCTAAATACTAGACAAAAAATCGTAGCCGCACTCTGGCTAATGTTACCTAAGAGAGAAATTCAGCAGCGTTTAACTGCTAAGATTTATCACAAATTTATCTTTGTCACCTCACCCCATCCCATGCTGTTGTGGGTAACACTCCTATATACGCCACAACTTAAACCAAGATGGCTACCTTGCTACCTAGATATGCAGAATTCCGCCAACATCCAGCTAGTATCATCCCTAGCTGATAATGAAAGCTATCCTCTGATTTGCTTTACTTTAGAATCACCCCATTCCTGTAGTACCATTCTCAGCAGTGATATTGAACCTAGCCAACGACAAAAATTAAAAATTTGGGTAGAACAGAGCCAAAAACTACCCCTAACATCTCAATCTCATCTGAGTAAACAACTGCTCAAGCAACAATACCAACAAATCCAACCGCAGCTCTTAAAGCAGATAGCATTTACACCCCAAGCTGTAGCATCAGCTAGTTTGAATCATTAATCAGGAAATTAAGTTAAAATATTTAACTAATTCATAAAAATCAGCAGTTAGCATCACTATGCTTGCTCAAATAAAATTACACTACTGGTTCACAATATCTCTTATTTCACTCACCCTTGGTGCTTCTGCTCCAGCACAAGAAATTAGCAACAATAATCAATCAGGGGTAATTACGGTAGAAAGCACTTCAGGAACAGCAGAAATAGCCTTAGCCCAACATTTGCAACAAACCAAAGCTAAACTTTACGGCGCTTACTGGTGTAGCCATTGTTATGAACAAGTATACTTGTTCGGTCAGCCAGCATTTGGTCTGATTAACCGTATTGAATGCGCGCCTCAAGGTAAAAATGCCCAGCCGGAGGTATGCCAAGCCGCAAAAATCACCGGATTTCCTACTTGGGAAATCAACGGTAAATTTTACACTGGTGTTCAATCCTTGCCTGAACTGGCGAACATATCTGGGTATCAAGGAACTCAAAATTTCCAAAATGCCAAGCCTGTAAACATCCCCAGTCAGTACAGTCCCATCCCTGCTGATAAATCAGTTGAGCATCTCAAGAAATTGAATTGGGAAAAAAATTCTCAAAAACTTCCTTACTGGGTTGACAAATAGTTTTAAATTCGCCATAATAGACAAGTTGCCAATTGAGGGACTGTAGTTCAATTGGTTAGAGCACCGCCCTGTCACGGCGGAAGTTGCGGGTTCGAGCCCCGTCAGTCCCGTTATAAGTTGTAGTTTACAAGTGCTGAGTCCTGAGTAGTATATGAAAAGTGTACAAGGGATTAGCAACAAGCTTGGTGTTTGTCTTCATCAACAAAATACTAGCTTACAGGCTTAAAGATTAAGCTAAATTTATTCATGCTTTACAAAAGAGAGAACTATTGTGACTGTTAGAGTCCGCATTGCTCCTAGTCCAACGGGAAATTTACACATTGGTACAGCCAGAACGGCTGTATTTAACTGGTTATTTGCTCGTCATCACGGCGGTAAATTTATCTTGCGAATTGAGGACACAGATTTAGAGCGATCGCGTCCCGAATACACAGAAAATATTATGACGGGATTGCGTTGGTTAGGGCTAAATTGGGATGAAGGGCCTTTTTATCAATCCCAACGCCTTGAACTTTATCAAAAAGCAGTACAACAACTTTTAGATCAAGGTTTAGCTTATCGCTGCTACACTACCTCAGAAGAACTAGAAGCCTTAAGAGAAGCCCAAAAAGCCAGAGGCGAAGCTCCCCGTTACGATAATCGTCACCGTCACCTCACCCCAGCACAAGAAGCAGAATTCCAAGCCCAAGGGCGTACTTTTGTCATCCGGTTTAAAATTGACGATGACCGAGAAATTGTCTGGAATGACCTAGTACGTGACAAAATGGTCTGGCGTGGTAGCGACTTAGGCGGTGATATGGTCATTGCTAGAGCCTCAGAATCGGGTAGTGGTCAACCGTTATATAACTTTGTCGTAGTGATTGATGACATAGATATGCAAATTAGTCATGTCATCCGAGGAGAAGATCACATCGCCAATACAGCCAAGCAAATTTTGTTATATGAAGCCTTTGGGGCAAAAATTCCAGAATTTGCCCATACTCCCCTAATTTTAAACGCCGAAGGACGCAAATTATCTAAACGGGATGGAGTAACATCCATTTCTGACTTCAAGCAAATGGGTTTTACATCAGCCGGTTTAGTTAATTACATGACCTTGTTGGGTTGGTCACCGCCAGACTCGACTCAAGAAATATTTACCTTAGAAACAGCAGCCAAAGAATTTACTTTTGATCGAGTCAATAAAGCTGGAGCAAAATTTGACTGGGCAAAATTAGATTGGTTGAACAGTCAATATCTCCACAACACCCCAGTTGACAAACTGACTGACTTACTCATTCCCTATTGGGAAGCAGCCGGATATTCATTTAATGGCGGAAGAGAACGTGCTTGGTTAGAACAGTTGGTTAATTTAATTAGCGCCAGCTTGACTCGGTTAACAGATGCTGTCGAGATGAGTCAGATGTTTTTTACCGAGACAGTGGAATTGAGTGCAGAGGGTAGCCAACAATTACAACAAAACGGTGCTAAAACCGTCCTAGCAGCAATTATCACTGCCTTGGACAATCAACCGCAACTCACAGAGGCTATTGCTCAAGACATCATTAAACAAGTAGTGAAAGCTGAGAATGTTAAGAAAGGTTTAGTGATGCGATCGCTCAGAGTCGCCCTCACCGGAGACGTGCATGGCCCCGACTTAATCCAATCCTGGTTACTCCTAAATCAGATTGGTTTAGACAAACCACGCTTAAATCAGGCAGTAGCAGCTTAGGGTCTAGAATTAAGCTCTTAACTTTGTGTCTCTGTGCCTCTGTGGTAAGAATAATTTATCTAAACACAAAGGCACAAAGGCACAGAGAGAAACGCTACATAACAGAGCCATGAGTCTCTATACTCTCACAACGCAATAGTCAATTTCTCTCACTTAAGGAACTTTTTCTGTAAAATTCATGTCTTCTCAAACACTGAGACGCTTATGTAATTACAATGTCGAAAACATCTCTAAATAAAGGTATCCGCTTATTTTTAACAATAGTTACACTTGGCGTTATCTCGTCACTTCATACCGGAGGCAACGCTCAGGAAGCACCACCAATATTTGGAGATGTGACTATCAACAAAAAATTTTCTCCAGATCCTTTGGTAGTCAGAGGTATGAGTGGCGGCTCCATCCAAGGAAAGCAAGTTGCTGGCAGAATTGAAACACCTACTGGCCCCTGTAATGGTTTTGTGGATGAAACACCAGACCACACCATCAAACTTACTAGTAAATTTGAATACTTAAAACTACAAGTACAAGCTCCTCAAGACACAACCATCATAGTTAAAGGCCCTGGCGGGACTTGGTGCAATGACGATTTAGACGGCAAAAATCCCGGTATTGGTGGAGAATGGCTAGCCGGAACTTACCAAATTTGGGTTGGTTCCTACAACAAAGGTAAATATCTTCCTTATACGTTACAGATTACGGAAGTTAAGTAAATAGTCAATAGTCATTGGTCATTGGTCATTGGTCATTGGTCAAATTATTCACTCCCCCACTCAGCACTCAGCACTCAGCACTCAGCACTCATTACTCATTACTCCCCACTATTAATGCCATGTTGTATTAGAATTAAGTTAAATTTAATTAAGATTCTTATCAGCACTTTAGATTTAACGTAAGGCTGCATAGCTTTATGGCGATGTGCGATCTGACATCAAATTAAACAAAATGGATTTATAAACATCCGTTGAACAACGATTAATCGTAAAATTGGCATCTAAAAGGCAAATTAAAATGAAATTCTCCTGGAGAGTCGTACTACTCTGGACATTACCAGCTTTAGTGATTGGCTTTTTCTTCTGGCAAGGGACGTTTGCTAACGCTCCTGCGGACATGACTAAAAATGCTGCAAACACTCGCATGACCTATGGTCGCTTTCTAGAATACTTAGATGCTGGTCGTGTGACCAACGTCGATTTATATGAAGGTGGTAGAACAGCGATTGTAGAAGCGGTTGATCAAGATATTGAAAATCGTGTCCAACGTTGGCGGGTAGACTTGCCAGTTAACGCTCCTGAGTTAATTAGCAAACTCAAAGAACAAAAAGTTAGCTTTGATGCTCATCCAGTCCGGAATGATGGCGCTATTTGGGGACTGTTGGGTAATTTAGTGTTCCCCATCATATTGATTACTGGATTGTTCTTTTTGTTCCGTCGTTCTAATAATCTTCCCGGTGGCCCTGGCCAAGCAATGAATTTTGGTAAATCCAGAGCGCGTTTCCAGATGGAAGCCAAAACTGGGGTGAAGTTTGACGATGTAGCCGGGATAGAAGAAGCGAAAGAAGAACTACAAGAAGTTGTGACTTTCCTCAAACAGCCAGAAAGATTTACGGCTGTAGGCGCACGTATTCCTAAAGGTGTGTTGTTGGTAGGGCCTCCGGGGACTGGCAAAACTTTACTAGCAAAAGCGATCGCTGGTGAAGCTGGTGTACCATTTTTTAGTATCTCTGGTTCAGAATTTGTGGAAATGTTCGTCGGTGTGGGTGCATCCCGCGTCCGCGACTTGTTTAAAAAAGCCAAAGATAACGCTCCCTGTATCATCTTTATTGATGAAATTGACGCAGTAGGTAGACAACGGGGTGCGGGTATTGGCGGCGGTAACGATGAAAGAGAACAAACCTTAAACCAACTACTTACGGAGATGGATGGTTTTGAAGGTAACACAGGCATCATTATTATTGCTGCTACCAACCGTCCTGACGTATTAGACGCTGCCTTGTTACGTCCCGGACGTTTTGACAGACAAGTAACGGTTGATGCACCAGACATCAAGGGACGCTTGGAAGTTCTGCAAGTCCACTCTCGCAATAAGAAATTAGATCCTAGTGTATCCTTAGAAGCGATCGCTCGACGCACACCAGGATTCACCGGTGCAGATTTAGCCAACCTCCTCAACGAAGCCGCTATTCTCACTGCCAGAAGACGTAAAGAAGCTATCACCCTCGGTGAAATTGATGATGCGGTTGATAGAGTTGTCGCTGGTATGGAAGGTACACCCCTGGTAGATAGCAAGAGCAAGCGCTTAATTGCTTACCACGAAGTTGGCCACGCTTTAGTTGGTACACTATTAAAAGACCACGACCCAGTGCAGAAAGTTACTCTCATTCCTAGAGGACAAGCACAAGGTTTGACTTGGTTTACTCCCAACGAAGAACAAGGTTTGATTTCCCGTTCCCAACTCAAAGCCAGAATTACAGGCGCTTTGGGTGGACGTGCAGCCGAAGAAGTGATTTTTGGGGCGGCGGAAGTTACCACTGGTGCAGGTGGAGACTTACAACAAGTCACAGGGATGGCACGTCAGATGGTGACAAGATTCGGGATGTCTGATTTAGGCCCTCTTTCCTTGGAAAGTCAGCAAGGAGAAGTATTCTTAGGTCGTGACTGGATGACCAGATCCGATTATTCCGAATCAATTGCGGCTCGAATCGATGCTCAAGTCCGGGGAATTGTGGAAGAATGTCACCAGACAGCTAAGAGACTGATTCGTGAGAATCGCACTGTTACAGATCGCATAGTTGATTTACTCATCGAAAAAGAAACAATTGACGGTGAAGAGTTCCGTCAGATTGTTGCTGAGTACACTCAAGTACCTGAAAAGCAACAGTACGTACCACAACTATAAAATTTTAAGCTTGTAATCGAATTTCTGGGATGATGAAAGTCATCCCTTTTTTTGACTCTGTATTTTTATATTGAGTAAACATGAATTATTATTTTTAATTCTTGTATGCAGAAAATCGCTCTCTGAAGATTGATTGGCTACAGATAAAATAATGCTTGACTTAGATTAATAATTTCAAATTGCCGGCCGTACAACGCGAATTAGTTTACCTAGTAAAGGTTCTTCTTTAGCGATCGCTTCATTAATTCGAGTTGCCATTTGAGACTTATCAGTATCATTTGTACAGACAATAATACCTGAATGTTCTGGATTCGTTCTATGTAGTCGAATAAAATCTTGACGATTGAGGGTTATTACAGCTCGATTATCACTAACTGCACAAGCTAACACCTTGTCATCAGGAATACCCAGATTTGCATTGCCAGCTTCTTGGACTGTTAAAACATCGTGTCCCATTGTCCGCAGCAGTTCACTGACTTTTCGGGGAAACTGCTCATCTGCGTACAGACGTGCCATCAGTTAGGATACCTGATTGGCGTGGATAGCTGCTTCGATTTCTTCTGGATGACCATTTGCATAAGCCCACGCATTAACTAAATCAGCAGCATTAATGTGAGAATAGTCTTGTAAAAGTTCAGCTTCACTAATACCAAGACGGCGGGCTTCAACTAACAGCCAAACTGCTATGCGAGTTCCGGCAATGCAAGCTTCCCCGCCACAGACACCAGGTGTTTTAGTGATGCCTTTAGCTCCAATATTGATTGTTTGAGTTAGGCTTTGAATAACTGAGGCTTTTTCAGTTGGGGATAGTGAAAGAATCTGATTGTTTAATTCTTTGAGAGTCATAGATTATAACTGTTATCAGGGCTTGGTTTGATTTTAACTAAATTGGTAAGGTAATTGGTAATTGGCATAAAATTCTTATCTATCACCCAATATCAATCCTTATCTTGATAGCTGTTGTGGTGATCGCTTCGTCAGTCTCAATCACTTGTTCTACTCATGCTTTAGCAATTTCACTCAAACGTTTGAAAAGTCGATATTTTCGTAAAGTTCGGCAATTTGAATTTGCAACTCAAAGGTACTCAAAGAAAGGGTAACAGTTGGGTCATCGTATTCTGAAAATAGCCACTGATGAGCTGCTGTTTTAACATGATGCTCAACGTGTATGCGGTATTGATCGATTAGCAAATATTCTTGGAAGGTGGAAATTGTCCGATAGGCAACAAATTTCTCACCTCGGTCATAGTTTTGGGTAGACTTAGACAGTACCTCGGCGATAAAGCAAGGGTTCACCACAGTATCTTTGCGTCCGGTTTGAAGTTCTAAGGGTTTGGGCAGCACCATTACATCGGGGTAAGTATAGAGATTTGCATTGGGAATCCAGAGTCGCTGATCCAGGATGAATACACGGTAAGACTTTCCCCGCAATGCTGCTTTGAGAATAGCCACGAGGTTGCTGGCAATATCATTATGGTCTGGGGTTCCACCCGTCATAGGGACAATTTCTCCATTGCAATATTCGCTGCGTGTTTCTGAGGCGATTTCTAGTTCTAAATACTCATCAATGGTATAGTGCTTTGTCTCAGGTTGAGCAATCATGACAGGTTTACCTCTAAGTCTTTTAGTTGCTGGTTAATCCAAGTTGTGGCTGTCGCTTCATCAGTTTCTATCGCCTGTTCTACTCCTGTTTTAGCAATTTCTACTATGGCTTAAATTCAACACTTTCATAGATATCTGCTAAACGAATTTCAAAGGGAATCGATGAGAGTGAAATATACGATTCTGGATCGTCATATTCAGTAAAGATCCATTTGTGAGAGTCTGTTTTAGAGTATTGCTCAACATGAGCAGTATATTGATCAATTAATAAATATTCTTGAAATGTGGGAATGGTACGATACGCTGAAAATTTTTCATCCCTATCGTAGCTTTTGGTTGATTTTGAAAGCACTTCGGCGATCATCACTGGGTTAGTAATCGTATCAGTTCGTCCCTGTTGTCGTTCGAGTGGACGGGGGACAACCATGACATCTGGGTAAGTGTAAAGCGTGCGTTCAGGAATCCAAAGCCGTTGATCCGCTACAAAAATACTGTAGGGTTTACCTTTCAAACTGACTCTTAAGGCGGCATTAAGAATACTGGCAATTTCATTATGTTCGGGAGTGCCGCCAGTCATAGGGATTATTTCTCCATTGATATACTCATGCCGAATATCTGAATTTACCTCGAAATCGAGATACTCTTCGATTGTATGGATTTTCTTTGCTTCAGCCTGCATAATCACGTTAGTCTTACCCCCAAGGCTTCAAGTTGTTGGTTTATCCAAGTCGTTGCTGTTGCTTCATCAGTTTCTCTCGCCCGTTCTACTCCTGTTTTAGCAATTTTTAGTATTATTCATTCACTATGGAAAATATCGATATATTTCCTTGCCATGCAATACACGAACAAAGGTAATCATATTTTCGTCTTCAGCAAAGCCAATTCGATAGTCACCAACTCGGATACGGTAGTAATTTCCATCTGCTTTAAGTTTTTTGATATTGCTGATTTCCAAGAGACTTTCAGCAGTTTCCACTTGTTCTATGACAGTTTTAATTCTCAGAAGCAAGTCTTCATCTTGAATCTTAGCAAGGTCTTTTTCAAAGCTTTTTCTGAACTCAACTTTCACGATTTTGGCTCCAACAATTGAAAGATGGAGTCGCGGTTAACCAGTTCAGTTGTTTCACCTTCTGCGATCGCACGTTCCATTGCAATGTCTTCAAGAATTTCTGCCAAAAATTCCGAGACTTCCTCACGGTTATCACGAATCAATTCAATGATCGCGCTTTTCAAGATTTCTTTAAGTTGTTCTGAGTTTAAAGTAATTTCAGACATTATGCCTCCATTAAATTAAGTTAAATTTGATAAATTAATACCAATAGCTTCAACTTGAATAAAAGGCAGATCAACCATCTTCAAGACCTTCCCAAAGTCGAGCCACCGGGATAGTTTGCCCAGTCATGGCTTCATGCCAAGCTTGGCGGAAATCTGCTAAAACTTCTGCTTGAGATTGATCATCCAGAACTTGTTCTTCAGGGATTAGCACAATGACTTCTACTCGGCTATTTTTATCAGTTAAAAGCGGATGATCTAAAGTTAGTTGTCCCTCTTCGTTAATCGTTGCCATGACTTTAAATGCTTTCATGATTACTCCCATCTTCAACTTGCAGACCTGCACGCAAACCGATCGCAATCTTACTATGTTTCTCAATTTGCCCCATGACTTGTTTGGCGCGTTGAATCACGACAGATGGTAAACCTGCTAATCTACCTGCTTCAATACCGTAGGATTTATCTGCGCCTCCTGGTTGAACTTGGTGGAGAAAGATAATTTTATCGGGTAATTCTTTCACCGTCACTTGATAGTTAGCTACGTTAGGTAACATTCCTGCCAGTTCGTTTAATTCGTGATAGTGAGTAGCAAAAATTGTCCGGGAACGAATGTCGGTAGCGATGTATTCTGCCACTGCCCAAGCAATCGAAAGTCCGTCAAAGGTAGCCGTCCCTCGACCAATTTCATCTAACAAAACTAGGGATCTAGATGTGGCATGATTGAGAATATTGGCTGTTTCATTCATTTCCACCATGAAGGTAGATTGACCTGTAGCTAAATCATCAACAGCACCGACACGAGTGAAAATGCGATCGCATACTCCCAACCTAGCAGATTTAGCCGGCACAAAACTACCAATTTGTGCCATTAACTGAATTAACCCGACTTGACGCAGGTAACAGCTTTTACCACTAGCATTAGGGCCTGTGAGAATAATCAAGTCGGGATTCTTAACTATTGACAATTGACCATTGATAGTTGACTCTTGACCTAATTGTGTGGAATTTGGCACAAAAAAGCCAGCTGGTAAAGATTTTTCCACTACAGGATGGCGACCGTCAATAATTTCTATCTCTCGCCCTGTCAGCATTTGTGGACGACAATAGCCTTGATGCACTGCCAACTCAGCCAAACCACACAGGACATCGGCGGCGGCGACAGCACGGGAAAGGGTGCGAATGGCTTCTGCTTGTTCACCTATTTCTTCTCGCAGCTTGACAAAAATTTCGTATTCCAGCTTATGTAAATCATCCCGTGCTGTGAGAATCCGCGCTTCTCGTTCCTTCAGTTCTGGGGTGATGTAACGTTCCTCATTTTTCAGGGTTTGTTTGCGGATGTAATTAGCAGGTACTTGGTCGGCTTTGGTACGAGAAATGCTGATATAATAACCAAAGGTTTCATTAAATCCCACTTTTAGCGTGGGAATACCTGTTTTTGCTCTTTCTTCTACTTCTAAATTAGCAATCCATTGGTGGTCTGCTTCTACCGTGGCTTTTCTCTCATCTAATAGAGGATTGACACCAGGACGAATCAAGCCCCCTTCTTTGAGATGGATGGGTGGTGCTTCGACAATGTAGGTGTGGATTTGTTGTGCCAATTCTTCTAAAATTGGCGGTACTTTTTGCAAAGCCTTGAGGAAAGGGGAATTAGCATCAGCGACTAACTGGGCTAATTCTGGTAGACGAGAGAGAGAGTCAGCTAAAGCCACTAAATCTCTAGCATTAGCAGTCCCCGAACCAGTTCTGCCTGTGAGTCTTTCTAAATCGTAGATTTGTCGGAGTAATTGCCGTAAATCTTGCCGCAGGGGGGTATTTTCTACTAATTCTTGGATGGTGTCTTGTCTAGACTTAATCCCTTTAATATCTAGTAATGGTTGCAATAACCAGCGTCGTAAAGCCCGGCTACCCATTGCCGTACTAGTTTTATCTAATGCCCAGAGTAGGGAACCGTGAAAAGTGCCATCCCGGACTGTTTGCGTAATTTCTAGGTTACGCCGGGTTTGATTGTCAACAATCAGGTAGTCGGTGATGGTATAGGTGCGGAGTCTTTGCAAACAAACTGGATTTTCCTTTTGGGTATCTGCGACATATTCCCACAACCCACCAGCCGCCCGCACAGCTAAAGGCAGATGATCACAACCTAAACCTTCGAGCGATCGCACCTTAAATTTCTGCAATAATGTAGCTCTAGCCTCGCCTTGGGAAAAGGGGACTTGCGATCGCAAACTATAGCAAAATGATGGTGGTAAACATTCAGGTAAATGTGGCGAAGTCTCACCCGGACGCAATAAACTCCTCAAATCCGGTGCATTGGTGGGAACCAGTACTTCCGAAGGTTGCAACCGCATTAATTCTTGAGTCAACCGTTCTAAATCACTATCTTGCGTCGTTAGAAATTCCCCAGTGGAGATATCTGCATAAGCTAAACCCCAATGATTCCCGGCAATTACCACAGCCGCCAGGTAATTATTGCGTTTGGAACTGAGCATTCCTTCTTCCAACAAAGTACCAGGGGTGAGAATCCGTGTCACCTCCCGCCGTACCAAACCCACCGCTTCAGAAGAGTCTTCTACTTGGTCACAAATTACCACAGCGTAGCCTTTTTCCACCAGTTGAGTAGTGTAGCGTTCCCAAGCATGATGAGGCACACCAGTCATGGCTACCCGGCCGACTTCACCACCATGCTTACTAGTCAGGACTAATTCTAATTCTCTAGCGACAGTCACCGCATCTTGAAAAAACGTCTCAAAAAAATCTCCTACCCGATACAGCAACAGTGCATGAGGATGCTGATCTTTCACCTCCACATAATGCTGGTACATTTTACTCAGCTTACTGCGGTCTACCACTCGTGTGTCGGTCTGAGGCGCAGGAGGAGTATGAGTTTCCGTTGGCTGAATATCAGAGTCAGAAGCGGTCATAGATAGATGCTGAGATTTACGCACACAAAAGCCACAATACTCGATGATAGCGTGATGTCTTCGGGAATAGCGATCGCTCAAGATTTTTTTATGTTTTTATCGAACAGAATCCAGGAGTCAGGAGTCAGAATTCAGCATGAATTCTCTACGACTAGCAGATGTAGCAAGATCCCGTAGGGTATTCTGACTCCTGAATTCTTCTTCAAACTATTGCCTATCGCTTGGTAAACTAACAAACACCTGCTCAACTAATTCCTTGGTCTTATCTTCCAAACGCTGCCAATCTACCTCACCGACTTCATCAATTAAACTCGTATCAACATCAACAACTTCACTCTCAGGGCTGTAATTAGCAAAACATACTTGATAGCATAATTCCCACAAATCAATACTGACATTTTGGTCTTGACGTTGCAAACACAGATGATATCCTGGATGGGGCATTGGTAAACGAGCTAAGGTGGCTCTAATTTCATCTGCCTGTTCTGGAATAGCAGATTCCATATCTTGCAATAGCTGAGTTACCAAAGCTTTTGTCTCATCAGTGGTGCTAGGCGGCCAAATCAGTACATCTTGGTAGGTTCCTTTCCAAGGAGACTCATCTAACTGCTTGCGAATGTTATCAATCACACGAATAAAAGCAGGCTGCATGAGGAGTTCAGCTTGCTGCCATGTAGCAGGGTTGGCGATTCTAGGTGGCATTGGTAGTCAAGATAAAGGCACTAAAAGAAAAATTGACAGTCTGTGTTTATTAAGGAAATTGCGTGTTTAGTCCAAATCTTTTATCAAGATAGCGGATTTCATGTAAAAAAAATTGGAGATATTTATTACCATCGGCAAAATCTAGGTAATAACTCTGGGGAGGGAAATATGATTGGCAAGTTACTCGACTATCGATACAAAGTAATCAGAGTCCTGGCTACGGGAGGATTCGGACAAACCTACATTGCCGAAGATACACGGCGGCCAGGTAATCCCATTTGTGTCGTCAAGCATCTCCAACCTGCCAATTCTGACCCCAGAGTTTTTGAGACAGCCAAACGCCTGTTCCATAATGAAGCCGAAACTTTAGAAAAACTGGGTCATCATGACCAAATCCCCAGACTACTGGCTTATTTTGATGAAAATCAAGAATTTTATCTAGTACAAGAGTTTATTGACGGACATACTCTGACAGAAGAACTCATTCCTGGTAATCGTTGGAGTGAAAGCCAAGTTTTTCACCTGCTACAAGAAGTCTTGGGGATTCTAGATTTTGTCCACAATCAAGGTGTAATTCACCGCGACATTAAGCCAGACAATATCATCCGTCGTGCTACAGACCATAGATTAGTTTTAGTGGATTTTGGTGCAGTTAAACAATTGCGGACACCAATAGTCACAGCAGAAGGACAAGCCACCGCCACAGTCGCTATCGGTACTCCCGGCTATATGCCCACAGAACAAGGTCATGGTAAACCTCGTCCCAATAGTGATATATATGCTTTGGGCATGATTGCTATTCAAGGGTTGACTGGGATACCAGCCATCGAGTTACCAGAAGACCCCAATACAGGGGAAATTCTCTGGGAGCATTTAGTTAATGTTAGCGATCGCCTAGCATCTATCTTAAACAAGATGGTGCGTTACCATTTCAAAGACCGCTACCAAACCGCCAAAGAAGCCCTACAAGCTTGTCAAAACGCCCTGAATCCTGTATCTGTAGCTGTCTCATCCACATCTCAAAAATCTCTCAATAGCCCCGACTACCCACCCACTCTAGCACCCAAGTCTCGCCAGCAAACTCTGGCAGTTGCCCCAGCCAAACCAGTTGTACCTCCATCAGCACCTCAAGACTCTCATAAATCTGACCCATTACCATTAATCATTGGACTTGTGTTAGCAGGTGGGACGGCAGTTTTGGTAGCCAATGTCTATCCTAATATGAAAAATTTGGCAGCCAACTTTTTCGGTCAGAATGCTGGCGATAAATGTCTGGCTGTGGTAGGTGGTAATTCTAATATTCGTTCTGAACCTAGTTCCATTAATACTGATACTGTATTGCAGACAGTCAACGAAAATACTAACTTTCCGGTCACAGGTAAACAAACAAAACGAGGTTGGGTAGAAATAAAACTTAACTCTGGTCGTTTAGCTTGGGCGCACTCCGATGTGATTCTCAATCAAGCCCAATGGGTATCTTGCTTGCAAGAAAAAGGGATCGCCATTAAAACCGTCAATGATAGTACCCTCATTACCCATAGACCCGTACCCCAACCTCAACCACGGTCTGAGATTATCGAAAATACAGCACCAGAAGAGGTCTTAGATACTAGTTCTCCTCAGACACAACCAACTACAACCCCAGAAGATAGCACCAAGATTATTGAACAAGCTAGAAAGAAATATGAATCAGGGGATTTGTTGGGAGCGATCGCCATGCTAAAATCTATCCCAGCTAATGCTTCCGCCGGCTTCAAAGAGACAGCCGCAATTATCAATCAGTGGCAACAAGATTGGTCTAAAGCTGATGCCCTTTTTAACGACATCAACCAAGCCATAGATAATGGTCAATGGGATAAAGTCTTAGACTACAAAAACCATCCCGAAAAGTTACCTAACATTCAATACTGGCAAGATAAGTTAGAACCACTGTTCAAACAAGCAGCTGAAAATGCCAGCAAAAAACAATTACCCCCCAAGACAGAAAATCAAGGAGAGTCAAATACTTCCCAAGAAGAAGTACATGAGACTCAAGAACCAGTAACTCCAGAAACTCATAATTCTCAAGAACTTCCCCAGGGGGGATATTAAGGTTAAGGTGATTCTGGCAAAACGCACTTCTGTGTCTTTGTGGTTAAATTAGCTATTACCACAGAGGCACAAAGACACAGAGTTAAGAAAAGCTATCGCATTTCGTCGTATTCGTGGGCTTCAACACGCCTTGTTTCCATGCCAGGGGGGAGAAATTCAGCCCGGCGTACGGGAACTAAAGGTGGTGTAGGGCCTTGGTATGGGTGAATGACTTGGACTGTACGAGTACCACGTTGACGCGGTGTAAACAAAGACAGTACGCCAGCTACAACAATACCACCACCAATAGTCAGAGTCGCACCACCGGCTGCCCAAACGATAGGGGAAGACCACCAAGAATTTTGTGGTGACAAGGTAGCTGCGGCTCTTTGAGTATTTTGTTGTTGAGCTAACTGTAGCTGTTGATTATTATAATTTTGCCACTGGAACTGGAGTTGTTGATTTTGCGCTCTCAGTTGTTCGTTATCACTTTTTAAGCGCTCAAAATCCATTTTCAGCCGATCTAATTCCACACGTTGCTCTGGGTTAGGAGAAGCTGGTGATGGATTCTGGTACTGGGTTTGCCCGTAAGGTGGATATTGATAAGGCTGCATCCCTTGAGGCGGGACTACAGTTGCTGGGATTTGTGGGTTAACAGCAAAATTAGGCTGTAGGGAAGCACTTGTGCCTTTGAGTAACAGGAGAGCCGCCAGTCCAGCTACGGCAACACCGCCGATAAACGCCATACTTTCACTCATCGCTCTCACCCCTTACCTGCGATGTATTTATCATAACTTTTGACTGACTCACTCTCACACTCATAGTTTTTAGCCTACTTAACTCATATAATACCCAAATTTCCAGTTGCTGTGTCAGCGATGTTTTTTACCTTTGAGTATCTGATGATAATATTCAAGACCATAAATGTTGAATTGTCCACCAAATATCAGTAAAAAAAACTGCACTGTTATACTTTTTAATCTAATTTGTCTCTATCGTCCAGAGGGGATGGGGGGATGGGGGATGGGGGAAAGAACCTATACAAGTTTTTCCCCTTGTCCCCTTGTCCTTCTATCTCAGTTAGTCA
Organism: Nostoc sp. TCL26-01; assembly: GCF_013393945.1. Classification (NCBI taxonomy): domain Bacteria; kingdom Bacillati; phylum Cyanobacteriota; class Cyanophyceae; order Nostocales; family Nostocaceae; genus Nostoc; species Nostoc sp. TCL26-01. The sequence continues at coordinate 6,137,419 of NZ_CP040297.1, read as the reverse complement.
TGACTAATGACTATTGACCATTGACCATTGACCATTGACTATTGACTACTGACCCCGCCGTTCTATATTGAAGCTTTGAGACTTTGACAAAATTCAGCGATCGCCAAAAGTCCCTGTTCTGGTGTTCCTTCGGCTAGGCGTTTGACAAAGGCACTACCGACAATAGCTGCATCAGCGCCCCATTCTTTGACTTGAGTGGCTTGTGCGGGTTGAGAAATGCCAAAACCGACACCGATGGGTTTATCTGTTACTTGGCGAATTTGTTGTAGTAAATCTGATACACGGGTTTCTATTTGAGTTCGCATCCCGGTGACACCTGTCACACTTACTAAATAGATAAATCCTTGAGAAGCACGAGCGATCGCTTCTATTCTCTCGGCTGAACTTGTTGGTGCTATCAGTAAGATTATATCGATACCCATTTCACTTGCTGGTTTCAGTAAATCTGCTGCCTCTTCTAAAGGTAAATCCGGTACTACCAAACCAGACACGCCAGCAGCAGCAATTTGCTCTAGGAAATTATTAATACCTCGGTGCAGAATAGGATTGTAATAGGTAAATAAAATAATTGGTGCTTGTAAACTGGGAGTAAGAGCTTTTAACATTTCCAGTACTGCTTCCAGCTTTGTTCCCCGTTGTAAGGCACGGGTAGCGGCAGCTTGAATAACTGGCCCATCTGCGAGAGGATCAGAGTAGGGAACTCCCAATTCAATCAAGTCAGCACCGTTGCTATCTAAAATTTTTAAGGCAGCAGCAGTAGTCTCTAAATCAGGATCACCAGCAGTGATAAAGGGAACTAGCGCACACTTACCATCGTGTCCTAAAGTTTTAAAGCGATCGGAAATAGCGGTCATGAGTCATGAGTCAGGGGTCAGTAGTCAATAGTAACAAACAACTGACACCTATCAGCAGCGTTCTAGCATTTGTGTCCAGGCGATCGCTTATGATCATTCCCGCTAGGATGATTCAGAATTGACACATCTCAAACCTTGCTAGATATGCCAAAATCAAAATGTCTGAACTAAACCAGCCAAACCCAGCGAGTCTGATTAAGTTGTGAGAATATGGGGGTGGAGGGACTTGAACCCTCACGACCGTTTAAGGTCAACGGATTTTCATTCTCCCGCAGCTTTCGCTACTGCCTGTTGGCTTTGAGAATTGGACTCTCTCTTTACCCTCGGCTGTACGTTAGGGTAGCTCCCGTCGAGTCTCTGCACCTTCCGATTGGTTGCGGCTTACAAGTTTCGGGCTATGAGTGTGAAAATCACTCGTTACTCAATACTTGCTAATCACTACTTTTCGGCTTGGCTCAGGATTGCCTTGTCTGTAGTCAGATTTAGGTTTCCCTGAGTTTGAGAGCAGTCACTTAAAGAATTTCTTCTTTAAGGCTCAATTATTTTAAGTCCGTAGCGTCTGCCATTCCGCCACACCCCCCCATTTGATTGGGAGCTTGTTATTTTTTGGAGGTAGCAAATACCCCCTCATTTATTTCACCACCAATTGCGCCTTTTGTCCAACTAGATTGAAAAATTTTTACCCGCATGGAGTGCTTTGCTAGCTCTAGCTAAGAGTTGCTGGTGCTTACTCTCATATAACTAGTATCAGCTGTTTCAACCTTGCCTCACAAAATACTGCTTCGTTAGTGGCTTTGCCATTGTAGCATTGTCTAATGATTTTGATCAGCAATTATCAGGAATTTTTGCCGAGGTCATTTAAAAGCCCAATAGTTACGCTTTCTTATGGCTTTGGGTTCAGCCTATGATGGAAAATAGATGCACTTGATGATTTAATCCACTCAAATAAAGGATTTATGATTGTACCCCTACTATATCTGGCTTTAGCTGGAGCTTATTTATTTGTTGTCCCCGTGGCCTTACTGTTCTACTTAAAGCAACGCTGGTACGTGGTTAGCTCTGTTGAGCGCACCTTTATGTATTTTCTGGTGTTCTTCTTCTTTCCGGGACTGTTGGTTTTATCGCCTTTTGTCAACCTGCGACCCCGTCCCCGCAAAATTGCCGCTTAACAATTAGAAATCTCCTGTCCTCCTGGGGTCTAGAGATTTTGTCAGCTATCAGTGGTCAGTTGTCTCAAGGGATTTTTGTCAGTAGTCTGTGATCTTTGATAAGATGCTGATTCCTTTAGCAAGCTCCTTTGGGATATTCTAACCACTGAATTCTCATTTAAAACATTACTCTTATGCGACGTATTGACGCTCTTGGAATTGTCTTAGGTATTTTTATCATCGGTGGCTTGGCATATCTAGGACTACAGCTAGTTGGTTTGGATGGTCAACAAGCTGGTATTTGGAGCCAAGCTTTATTAGTAATTGGTTTAATTGGTTGGGTAGCTAGCTATGGCTGGCGTGCGGTGGGAAAAAATATGACCTACCATCAACAACGAGAAGACTATGAACAAGCATTTTTCCAAAAACGTCTCGATGAACTTTCGCCAGAAGAATTAGCCAAAATCCAAGCTGAGATTGAGCAAGAAAGACAAACTCAGACTGAATAACTATAGCGTTTCTCGCTTTAGCGGGGTACATTTCGTTGAGGTTAGGGACTAGAGGCTAGAGGCTAGAGGCTAGAGGTTAGAGGTTAGGGACTAGAGGCTAGAGGCTAGAGGCTAGAAATTAGAGAGTAGACTGTACCTCATCTGACTCTTAACTGCTATGAGAATTTCATCTCCAGCAAGCAACTCTTGGTGATAAAAAGGTGTAAAGATTTTGCAAAGGGTCTGAGAGGGTGCTTGAAAAGTTTCAGTAGGTATAAAAATGTCATTCTGACTGGAGCGGAGCGTCAGGAAGAATCTAGGTTTTGTGGCACATACCGAGATGTTTCATTCCGCTACGCTGCATTCAACATGACAAAGAAACAGACTTTTCAAACGTCCTCTGAGCAATAAGTAATTAAATCATGTGGTTTGGCAATTCCTTAGAAGATCAAATCCGGCAATGGGATGAAGTTATTCAAAATCAACCTGATCATCCTCATGCTTATATTCGGCGAGGCATGGTTAAATTTCAGCTAGCGCAAATTCATGAATCTATTCAAGATTTTGACATGGCTGAAAAACTAGATCCGCGTATTCAGCCTTATCTTTGGCAACGTGGCTTATCTTATTATTATGCTGATAGATTTGCCGAAGGCGCTCAACAATTTGAGATAGATTTGACAGTCAATGCGCAAGATGTAGAAGAGACTGTTTGGCGATATCTTTGTTTAGCGCGGTTAGTAGGTACAGTAGAGGCACGAAACAACCTATTAACTGTGAAAAATGATCCTCGAAAAATTATGCTATCTATTTATGATTTATATGCGGGAAACTGTACGACAGATGATGTGTTGAATGTGGGACAATTAGTCGGTGTGAAGGGGAAATTTTACAGTCATCTTTATTTAGGATTATATTACGAAGCTCAGAATAACTTAACTTTGGCTCAAACATATATAGTGCAAGCGGCTGATCAATATAAAATTGATGATTATATGTGGTACTTAGCACAGGTACACAAAAAGCTCCGAGGCTGGGCTTAATGGTTATTGATGAAGATTAGTAGCATTGCCTAAATTGAGATTAATCTTTCCTGCGTAATTTCCACAGAGGAGGAATTATATCGATATAATCTTGGAATAGGAATAAGGTATATTCTCAGGCTGATTCCGGATGATTTACTATGAAATTGGATTTGGTCAGGTTTTTTCAAGCGTGCAACCCCAGCAAAACCTTGGTTGTCAGCAAACCAGAAGATAGGCAATATTATATTGATTTTTCTAAGGTGCGTGGTAGCAAGATTATTGATGAATTAGAACGGACTATCACACGCTTATCACCTGATGAACCTACCTGTCAATTATTTACTGGACATATTGGTTGTGGTAAATCAACAGAATTACTCCGCCTCAAATCAGAGTTGGAACAACAGGGATTTCATTTGGTGTATTTTGAGTCTAGCCAAGGTTTAGATTTGGCTGATGTGGATATTACAGATATTCTCTTAGCTATAGCTCGTGAGGTAAGTCAAAGTTTAGAAGCCATCAAAATTAACCTCAAGCCAGGATACTTTCAAAATCTGTTTACAGAAATTGTGGGTTTTTTACAAACACCGTTAGATATTGGGGTAGAGGCTGAGTTGTCTGTGGGTATTGCCAAGATTACTGCTAAGACTAAGGATAGTCCTAAACTGTGATCGCAGTTACGTCAATATTTAGAACCACGCACTAATGGTATTTTGGAATCTATCAATAAAGAACTTCTCAAACCGGCTATTGCTAGACTGAAACAGCAAGATAAAAAAGGGTTAGTAGTCATTTAGGTGAAGTACTGAGGCACTTAAAAGCCTGGACAGATTTAGAAACTCTGGCAGAAAAGGCATTAAAATTACATCAAAGTTTTAATTCTGCGCTACAAATTGCTCAAGATTATGGATTTTTAGCAGAAGTTGCTCTAGAAAATCTTCTTTGGGATAAAGCTAAACGACTGGCACAGCAAGCATTAAAAATACTCAAAGATAGCCCAAGTCAGATGTTTTATGAGCAGAGTTTATATCGATTTATTTTAGCGCGATCGCAACAAGGATTATTTACAAAACAACACTCATATCAATGAGAGCGATCGCCATCTTTGTCATGATATCAGGGAATAACAAACATCCAGCGATCGCCCCAATGATAGGATAATTATGGAAATCATTACAAGCTGGGAAAAAAAGGGAATCCAAAAAGCATTAGAAATAGTAGTACTGAATTCGCTACGTGAGGGTTTATCAGTGGAAACAGTAGCGCGAATTACAGGGTTAACAGTAGAGCAAGTACAACAATTACAGCGAGACTTAGCAGATACCTCTCAAGATAATTAGAATGAGTTAATATAGGACTAATATTTTGATCAGAGCGATCGCCTATTCTCAAAATACCACAGGCGATCGCTGCATCAATTAACTACACCCCAACAGGATTCTTGACTTTTTGATGCTGTCCTGTGGCTATCAACCACTTACCACCAGAGGGTGCTAGGGTGACTCCACGACGGATAGGTTTAACTGGATAGCTGTCAATTAATTTTAAATCCATGTGAGATAATACTGTCGCCAAAACCAACTTCATTTCATACATTGCAAAAGCCATTCCTAAACAGCGCCGATTACTACCCCCAAAAGGTAAATACTCATACAATGAATATTGCTTTTCTAAAAATCTTTCTGGGTTAAATTGTTCTGGCTGGGGATATAAATCTGGTCGGCGGTGTGTCAAATAAATACAACCAACTAACAATGTTCCCGGCGCAAATTGATGACCCATAATTTCTAGTGGTGTCTGAACAATCCGTGGTAGGGTAATCATGGCGATGGGATAGATGCGGAGTGTCTCTTGACATACAGCAGTTAAATAAGGCAAGCGTGTGATTTCATTTAAATCAGCATTGTCACCAAAATTATCCAACTCCGCTAAAAGTTTCTCTCTGACTTCTGGTAAACGGTGAATCCAATATAATGCCCATGTTAAAGCTGAGGCTGTAGTTTCATGCCCTGCGACTAGCAAAGTCATCAATTCATCACGTAACTCCACATCAGTCATCGGTTCGCCGTTTTCATCCCGCGCTGACATCATTAATGACAGGATATCTGTCCGCGAGGGGTCAGGATCATCTCTGCGTTCTTGAATTTCTGCATACAACAGTTGATCAATTTCCTCCCGTTGTCGGAGAAAGTTTCCCCAAGGACTCCAGTGACCTAAATCTACCCGTAATATGGGGAAAAACGAAAGAGAAGAACGTAAGGAAGAAGATGTCAAGTCCAAGATGGCATACAGGCGTTTTTGTAATTGTGTATAACGTTCTCCCTCATGTAGACCGAACACAGTTTTGAGAATCACCCGCAAGGCGATTTCCTGCATTGAGTCCCGCACAGAGAAGGGTTCGTCGATTTTCCAAGTACTGATTACTTCTTTGGTGATGCCAGTAATAATATCACCGTAAGCCCTCATACGATCGCCATGAAAGGGTGGAGTTAATAACTTACGCTGGCGTTGGTGGGTTTCTCCCGAAAGTAACAGTAATGAGTTCTCCCCTAACAAGGGTTGTAAAAGTTGGGCTGATCCCCGTGCATCTAACTGTTCTAAGGGAGTAGTGAAAAGCTGTTGAATGGCTTGGGGATTACTTAAAAATACCATTGGCTGTTTGTTCGTTAACCATAACGTAAAACAATCCCCTTGAGCTTTGGCAGACGCTTCCATTAGTTGCAATGGATTGTATATCCACTGTACAAGCTGCATAAATTTTGGCATTTTTGGACTATCTGGAAGGTTCATGTCAAATGCTCCTCTTGGCACTATGTTTTCTAAGCTAGCAGAAGTAGAAATGAATGGAAAAGTTCTCTACAAAATCTATCTGAAGATAATTTATCCAAATCAGCGATCGCCACTAAACTGACAGGGCAATACTTTAATTTTATACAAAATTTATATGGTAGATATTTACATTATTAACCTATTGATTATTGGTCTACTGTTGCTAATTGTTACCTTGGGTTCTGGTTGGATTTCTCGCTTACCTCTGTCTTTTGCCATTATCTATTTAGTAGTGGGAATTATCCTTGGTCCCTATGGTTGGGGACTGATTCAATTTAGAAGAGATGATGTATTTAATGCTGATCTCTTGGAAAGATTAACAGAATTTGTGGTCATTGTATCTGTATTTAGTTGTGGATTAAAAATCATCTATCCATTGAAATATAAAGTTTGGAATATTACAGCACGGCTGATTGGGTTATTAATGCCGATTTCCATTTTAGCTCTAGCCCTTGTTGGTAGATTATTTTTAGGGATGAATTGGGGAGAAGCAATTTTATTAGGAGCGATTCTTGCACCCACTGACCCAGTATTAGCTTCGGAAGTGCAACTCACAGATACAAATGACCGAGATGAATTACGCTTTGGTTTAACTTCCGAAGGTGGGTTAAATGATGCTTTAGCTTTTCCCTTTGTTTATTTTGGGCTTTATGCCATAAAAGATGATAACTGGAATAACTGGTTTAAAGCTTGGGTGACAGTGGATTTGATTTGGGCGATCGCTGCTGGTATTGTTATGGGGTTTCTTGTAGCAAAAACAGTGGTTTGGATTGACCAAAGGGTGCAAAAGCGTCGTTCTGCTGATATTTTGATGGAAGATTTTGTTGCTATTAGCATAATTTTATTGACCTACTCTTTAACGGAAATAGTTAATGGCTATGGATTTCTTGCCGTATTTATCGCTGGTTTAGTTGTGCAACATAGTTATACAAATCCCGAAAAACCACTGACACAATTAGAATTTATTGAAAGATTAGAAAAGCTCTTGGAAGTTGCCACAATTTTATTATTAGGTTCTATCTTATTATGGCAGCCTATAGTTAACTACATGAATCAATCTTTAATAGTTATAGTTTTCTTATTCTTAATTATCCGACCGATTGGAGCATGGGTTAGTACAATTGGCAAACGCCCATTAGACTCACCCCGTCGCCGCTTACATCCAGGTACTCGTTGGTTAATAGGATGGTTTGGTATTCGTGGTGTCGGTTCTTTATATTATCTTGCCTATGCTTTTGGTCACGGTTTAAAGGGTGAAGTCGCCGAACAAATTGCCTGGATAACTTATACTACTATCGTAGTTTCTGTGATTATACATGGCATATCAGCTACGCCATTAATGAATTGGTATGAGCGCAGGATTGCGAATGAGTCAATAGGCAATAGGGTTTAGGTAGTTTATGGCTGTGTTACGGGAATTTGGATGAAAAATTCTGTTCCCTTACCGGGGGTAGAAAAACACTCTAACTTCCCATGATGTTTTTCTTGAATAATCTGGTAACTAATTGACTCATTGCTAAATTTTTATATTAAACTGAGTAACCTAGAAAGGTAGTTATTTTTCGTTTCCAGCTTGAACTCACGAATTTTGCATTTGTGATGCTCAAGATAAAACCTACTAACAGTAGGTTTTATTGTCTTTAAAATTAGATTCACTAGGTATTTTGTAAAAATATAATGACTCAAATACAAACAGAATTAACCCGCGTCCATGAATTGCGCCAGTTGTTGCAACAAGCTAGCTATGCTTATTATGTGTTGGATGCACCTGTTATGGAAGATGCCGTTTATGACCAACTATATCGAGAACTGCAACAACTAGAAATCCAGCATCCAGAGTTAGTTACACCCGATAGTCCGACACAGCGTATTGGGGAAAGACCTGCAACACAGTTTACCTCTGTACGGCATAATATCCCCTTATATAGTTTAGAGAATGCTTTTAATGTAGATGAGTTACACGCTTGGGATTTGCGTTGGCGACGACAAGTCCCGAATATAGATGCGGCGGAATATGTGACAGAACTGAAAATTGATGGTTCAGCGATCGCTTTAACTTATCAAGATGGTATTTTGGTGAGGGGGGCAACTAGGGGCGATGGCGTAACAGGGGAAGATATCACGCAAAATGTGCGGACAATTCGCTCGATTCCCTTACGGTTGAATTTTGACGGTTTAGCAAATATTGAAAAAATAGAAGTTAGGGGTGAAGCTTTTTTACCTCTGGAAGTATTTAAACAAATCAATGAAGAAAGACAAAAAGCCGGCGAACAGTTGTTTGCTAATCCGCGCAATGCGGCAGCTGGTACACTGAGACAGCTAGATTCTAGAATCGTGGCTAGGCGACGGTTGGATTTTTTTGCCTACACTTTGCACATTCCAGGGATGGATGACGCGAGTATTGCTAATACTCAATGGGAAGCTTTGGAATTGTTGCAAAGGATGGGCTTTCGGGTAAATTCTCAGCATCAGCTTTGTCAATCTCTGACAGAAGTTGCAGATTACTATAAATACTGGGATACAGAAAGATTGAATCTACCCTACATGACTGATGGGGTGGTGGTAAAATTAAACTCTTTTAAGCTGCAAGAACAGTTAGGATTTACGCAAAAATTTCCTCGTTGGGCGGTGGCGTTAAAATACCCGGCACAAGAAGCACCCACTCGTGTAGAAAATATTGCCGTAAATGTGGGGAGAACGGGAGCGTTAACACCTTTGGCAGAAATGCGTCCGGTGCAACTGGCGGGAACGACTGTATCTAGAGCTACTTTACACAATAGCGATCGCATTACGCAACTCGATATCCGTATCGGTGATACAGTAATTGTTCGCAAGGCTGGAGAAATCATCCCAGAAGTCGTCAGGGTGCTGAAAGAACTGCGTCCCCTTGATACACAACCCTTTATCATGCCTAGTAATTGTCCAGTCTGCGGACAAACTGTGGTGAGAGAGACAGGGGAAGCGGTGACGCGGTGCGTGAATGCTTCCTGTGCAGCAATTCTCAAAGGCTCAATTGAACATTGGGTAAGTCGTGATGCTTTAGATGTTAAAGGTGTGGGCGAAAAACTGGTACATCAACTCGTAGATAAAGGTGTGGTGCATTCTGTCGCTGATTTATATGACTTGACAGCAGAGCAATTATTTGCATTGGAAAGAATGGGAGAAAAATCGGCACAGAAATTAATTGAGGCGATCGCTCAATCCAAAAATCAGCCCTGGTCAAGGGTATTATATGGTTTGGGCATTCGTCATGTGGGTAGCGTCAATGCTCAGTTATTGAGTGAGAAGTATCGCACGGTAGAAGAGTTAGGAACAGCAAAACAATCAGATATAGAAGGGATTTATGGCATCGGTGCAGAAATTGCTCAGTCTGTTTATCAGTGGTTTCGGATTAGTGCTAATCAAACTTTAATTGAACGCTTGCAAGCGGCAGGACTACAATTTGCTAATACCGAGGCAACAGCTACAGTTGTAAATGCTAATTTGAAATTAGCGGGTAAAACTCTGGTGATTACCGGAACATTGCCTACACTAAAGCGGGATGAAGCTAAAGAATTAATTCAGAAAGCCGGGGGGAAAATCACAGAATCAGTTAGTAAAAAAACTGATTATTTGGTAGTGGGTGAAGATGCCGGTTCTAAGTTAGAAAAAGCGCAAACTTTGGGCATTGCCCAATTAACAGAGGCACAGCTATTAGCAATTTTAGAAAATTAGTAATTCTATTTGGACGAAGAGGTAGATTCTCCATAGAGAATACAAACAATTAACCACAATAAACCGATGGCATATCCTGCCAGCACATCAGTCGGCCAATGTACACCTAAATAAAGCCGACTAAAACCTATTGCCAAAATTAAAGTCACAGTTGCCGCTAAAATTGGTTGTCGCCATTGCGGAAATTCTTGCGCTAAAACATAGCCAACATAACCATAAACTGCGGTGGAAACCATTGCATGACCACTAGGAAAACTGTAATGGACAGCATGAACAATATAATCCCACAATGCTGGGCGTTGTCTAGCAAAAATCTCTTTGAGTAAACAATTAAAGCCGACTGCACCAATTGTAGCCATACCTAAACCAGTGGCTTGATGGCGACGATTGTTACGCCAGAAATGAGTTGCCAATCCGGAAGCAATTAAGCCAAAAGTTAGTGGCTCTCCCAAAAAAGTTATACTCTGCATCAGGCGATCGCTCAAAGGTGTATGCAGGTTTTGTAATGCTAATAAAATACTTTCGTCTAAACCGTATTTAAAAACTATTCCCGCGCCAGAAGCCAAGGTGCTAGCTGCTAGGGCTGCTAAAATAAGTTGAATATTGAGTTTGTCTAACTGTCCTGTTTGTTTGGCTATTGCTGTGATTTGACTATCTTGATAACCTAAGACAATCTGTTGTAAATTAGCAGCGATCGCTTGAGGGTGAATCTCTGGATGAAAAATTACTAAAACATTACCTGTGAGATGATTTGCCCTGACTTGGATAATATTTTCTACCTGTGATAGTTGGTATTCAATATATCTTTTCAGCACCTCACTAAAATAAAGTCCACTAACTTTATATCTAGCTCTGCCTTTAACAGCAGTATGAATGGCTCGAATTAAAGGGTAGTTATAATCGTTGATTTTTGACGGTAGTGATTCTTTCATTAACAATGATGTAATCTGGTATTTTCGTTTTCAACTCGCGTCATAGATGATGTAAAAAAATCAAAGCTTTAATATTCTTGTTCTAAAATCCTTTCAATATCTCTTCCAGCGTAGAGAACCCTTAAAACTTGGATATTTTCTTTTTTCTCTAAGTAAAAAACTAAATATTTTTTAAACCTTTTAACAGGCCACTTACGTAATTCTTGCAAACGAGGATTATCTATTTTATAATAGCTGCCGATTCCAGGCATTTTTGCTAACTGTGCAAAAGTTTCTCGCACCGCATCAAAAAAGTCAAGTGCAACATCATAATTGCTCTGCGAAATATAAGCAAAATAATCATCTATATCTAAACTAGCTTTAGGTGTGATAACTATCTGCTTTGTCATGATTTATGCTGACGCAACTGATTTATTAAATATGCGCGTTTGCTATCCCACCATTCATCGGTTATTTCAATACTTTCTCCACTCTCTAATCCAGCAATTAAAAGTGACTCCAAATGTTCTTGATGTTGGCGTTTTTGCTCTTGAGAAATTAACTCTTGAAGGTACTCACTGACTGAATTGTAGCCACCTTTAGTTACTTGTTCTTCAACAAAAGCTTTCATTGCATCAGTCAAGGAAATATTTATATTACTCATAGCCATAGGTTGAATTTTATTAATATTCTAAGTATGTTAGCAAGAAAAATTCAATGTACATGAAGAAATACTCACTTTGGTTTATTGACGAAAAACACTTTTATCTCTGTGTCTTTGTGCCTCTGTGGTTAAATCGATTATCTCTACCACAGAGGCACAAAGAAGATTACACCCTAACATCAAACAACTAAATTCGAGAACGGACAAATTTCTCCAACCTATCCATGCCTTTTTCAATTGTTGCTAAATCAGTGGCGTAGGAAAGACGAATATTCTCATCAGCACCAAAAGCAATCCCTGGAATGACGGCGACTTGATGTTCTTCAATCAAAGCGTCACAAAATTCTAAGGATTTCAAGCCAGTTTTGCTGATGTCGGGAAACAGATAAAATGCGCCGTCTGGTTTTGCAGTACTCAAACCGGGAATGGCGTTGAGTCTATCTAACATTACCTGTCGCCGTTTAGCGAAGGCTTGACGCATTTCTTCTACACAGTCTTGAGAACTTTCCAAAGCAGCGATCGCTCCATATTGAGCAAAGGTACACACGTTTGATGTACTATGCCCTTGGATGGTGCTAGCGGCTTTGATTATTTCCAATGGCCCAGCTAAATAACCAATCCGCCACCCCGTCATGGAGTAGGCTTTGGCAAAGCCATTACTAATCAAAGTGCGCTCAAAAATTTCCTTCCCTAGAGAACCGATGCTGATATGTTGTGCGCCGTCGTAGAGAATTTTTTCGTAAATCTCATCGGAGACAACAAAGATATCTGCATCAACTATTACCTCTGCCAAAGCTTTGATTTCCTCTGGTGTGTACACCATTCCTGTCGGGTTAGACGGGGAGTTGAGGATAAATAGCTTGGTTTTAGGGGTGATGGCTTTGCGTAGTTGTTCAGGGGTGATTTTATACCCTGTAGAAGCATCTGTGGGGACAATTACTGATTTCCCACCTACCAAAGTTACCATTTCGGGGTAACTCAGCCAGTAAGGTGAAGGAATAATCACCTCATCACCAGGATCAATCAACGCCACAATCAAGTTGTAGAGAGAATGCTTACCGCCGTTGGTGACGATGACATTCTCTGGCTTGTAATCCAGATGATTGTCGGTTTTCAACTTCCGAGCGATCGCTTCTCTTAACTTTGGTTCACCGGCGGCTGCACCATATTTGGTTTTGCCTTCTTCCAAAGCCTTAGCTGCGGCTGCTTTGATATGCGCTGGGGTATCAAAATCCGGTTCACCAGCGCTAAAACTACAAACATCTATACCATCTGCCTTCATTGCCTTAGCTTTCGCTGCGATCGCTAAGGTGAGTGAAGGTGTTACCTGACTTACTCTTGCTGCCAGTTTCATTCTTACTTTCTTCGGCAAATCTCTCACTTATTTAAGAATATCCCAGAATCCCTACAGAGATTTGCTTTTTCATAATTCCTTAGTTACAAATTCTCGCAAAAATTTGGCTTTACTCCGCTTTTTTGCTTAAATGCTTGTTATTAAGAATACTGACCAGCAGGTGATCTATGAATCTTCGCTCAGTTTACCACAGCATCCTCACACCTTTAACATTTATTGAACGCAACCGCAAAGTTTACGCACATAAAGTTGCCATTATCTATGGTGAACAACGCTTCACCTATCAACAATTTGCGTCCCGTATTCACCGTTTAGCCTCAGCTTTGCAAGACAAAGGACTGGAGAAAGGCGATCGCGTGGCCTTGTTTTGTTTCAACACTCCACCCATGCTAGAAGCCCATTTTGCCGTCCCCTTAGCAGGTGGCGTGATGGTGGCGATCAATACACGTTTAACATCACCAGAAGTAGCTTACATCTTAAATGATTGTGGAGCCAAATTTCTCTTTGTTGATACCGAATTAGCCGAGATAATTCGCCCAATTCAAGATAAGTTAGAAACTGTTAAATATATTATTAATATTCACGATATTGCCGGATTTAACCCTGTAGATGGTGACGAATACGAAAGCTTTCTCAAAACTGGTAGCCCTGAACCTTTACCGTGGTTAGTCACAGATGAATTTGAGACAATTACGATTAATTATACTAGTGGCACATCTGGTAAACCCAAAGGTGTGATGTACTCTCATCGCGGCGCATATCTCAATTCTTTAGGAGAAATTCTCGAAACAAATTTAACGCCTAACTCAGTTTACTTGTGGACATTGCCCATGTTCCATTGTAACGGCTGGTGTTTTACCTGGGCAGTCACAGCCATTGGTGGAACTCATATTTGTTTGCGTAAATTTCACCCAGCTAAAGTTTGGCAATTAATTGCTCAAGAAAATGTCACGCACTTAAATGCTGCACCTGTAGTCTTAATTTCTCTCTTGAATTATGCCGACTGTCCGCAAAAATTAGCCACACCTTTAACTATTACCACCGCAGGCGCACCACCCTCACCAACACTAATCGAAAAAATCTCTGCCATTGGGGCAAGAATTATTCATGTTTATGGTTTGACGGAAGTTTACGGCCCTTATACAGTTTGTGAATATCAATCCCATTGGGACAATTTAACGACTACAGAAAAATCTCAATTAATGGCGCGTCAAGGTGTAACCTACATCACCGGAGATGGACTGCGAGTTGTAGACAAAAATATGAATGATGTGCCGGCAGATGGGGTAACAATGGGGGAAGTGGTGATGCAGGGAAACATGGTGATGACTGGATATTATAACGATCCCGAATATACAGCCAAAGCCTTTAGCGGTGGCTGGTTTCACAGTGGAGATTTAGCCGTGGTACATCCTGATGGTTATATTGAAGTGCGCGATCGCATTAAAGATATCATCATTACCAGTGGTGAAAATGTCTCTAGTATTGAAGTGGAACAATGCCTTTATCGTCATGAAGCCGTCTTAGAATGTGCCGTTATCGCCGTTCCTCACGCCAAACGCGGTGAAGCACCCAAAGCTTTTGTCACACTTAAGGAAGAAACAACCGCAACTGCACAAGAATTAATCAATTTTTGTCGCAGTCAAATCGCCAGTTTTAAATGTCCCATCGCCGTTGAATTTACCACACTCCCAAAAACCAGCACTGGCAAAATTCAAAAATATCTCCTCCGTGCTAAAGAATGGGCAGGTTACGAGCGCAAAATTTAAAATTGGTATTGGGTATTGGGTATTGGGTATTGGGTATTGGGTAATGTTATTTTTCCCATTCTGCACTCAGGCGACGGTAATTAAACTCTGCTGCACTGGGATGACAACTAACACAACTACTTATCTGTACAGGACGGGGTAACTCGACTTTAGGATGCAAAGCTTTAAAATAACGAGAATTGTTAACGCGATAAGGCGTTTCTTCGTCTCGGAGTTGAGAACGGGAAAAAGTCGATAAATATCTCCATACTAAAACACGGGGCGGATCAATTAGTGGCTGGAGTTGTGCGCCGTAGTGCTGCGAGTCTTGCAACAGATTTTTCCAAGTTTGAGTCGGTAAAACTGCTGGTGGTAGAGGAATATGGCAAGTAGCGCAGTTTTCCAGATATAGTTCTTGCCCTAATTGATATTGTGCAGGAACTACATCAGTTGTCACAACTGCGGCTGTAGGTGGGGCGCTGTGGGCGCTAGTCGCCAAGGATAGCAGCCAGCCTATCACCAAACTCCAACTGAGAATAATCAACATTAAACCCCAAGACCGGCGTTTAAGTTGGCGAGTACGGGATTTGCGTTTAACCAGATTCGACATTCCTCACATTCCCAAATACTTACAGTGGCGCGTGTAGCTCCATCATAAGACTTAGGTAGCATTAGTTATGTTGCAGAGTTAATCCTGCATTTCTCACAAAACGGTAGGGGTGGGTTCACAAATATGCTTCAATCATTCACGAATATCTCGTTAACCCGCCCCTACTGGCGTGGTGGACTGATAGGAGTAAAATGATGCAAAAATTATAGGTTGAAAAGCCACTGCGTTGCTTTGGTTGCCAAAGTTGTAGCAAGTGGCTATTACCCAATAGCCAATACCTAATACCCAATACCTAATACTTTACGAAACCTTAGCTTCCAAAGATTTAAGTAATTCAGTATTCACCCCAGATTCACGAGTTAGAGAAACTTTGCCAGTACGGGCGATTTCTCTTAAACCAAATTTTTGTAGCACCTGGACGATCGCCACCATCTTACCAGGATCACCCACCACTTCTAAAGTTAGAGAATCTTCTGCCACATCTACCACACGCGCCCGGAAAATCTGTGCTAGTTCGATTACTTCGGAACGGTTGCTACTAGTGGCGTTCACTTTCAATAGCATCAATTCTCGCTCTACACAAGGGGTTTCTGTGATGTCTTGTACCTTGAGGACATTAACTAGTTTATACAGTTGCTTAGTCAATTGCTCAATTACGCGATCGTCACCAGGTATAACCATCGTAATCCGGGAGACTCCCCCTTGTTCAGCCGAACCAACTGCCAAGCTTTCGATATTGAAGCCACGACGAGCGAATAAACTAGCAATGCGGGATAGAACCCCCGCTTCATCTTCTACTAAAACTGAAAGGGTATGTTTCATCTTTGCCAACACAGGCTCAGACAGCATACGACTAATATAAAAATTAGCTGACGGCTGCCCTACACGTACTGCTTACTAGGTGAATAAATATAAGTCTTGCACTCTATTTTAAACTTAATACCTGCACTCCTCATAGTCTCTGAAAAAAAGTTCCGCCCAAATACCACTAAAAGCAGAAGCGATCGCCAGCGTATATCTTTTAATTGGTAGATGTACACTGTTTGTAAAACATTTATCCTGTGGATATTCTTAACCTCGCATCTGGAGAAATATACTTATGAGCTGGTTACAAAGACTGTTTGGACTAGAAAAACCTCAAAATGCCCAAGTAAATCCCGCACCGCAAGTAACACAAGCTGCTACTAATGCACCTACTGCGACTCAATCAGTTCCCCCAGAACGTTTAGGATTAAATGGAGAATATGATCAAAGCGGTTTAGCCAAGCGCGTAGCTTTGGCATTTGACCAAGATCAGCAAATTGATGATATTAATTCTCTTTGGGTGGCTCAAACTGGTAGCACTGTAGTCCTTAAAGGTAGTGTACCGAGTCAAGATATTCTCAACAAGATGATTTCTGTAGCTCGTTCGGTACATGGAACTGCATCTGTAGATACTTCTCAAGTAACTATTGGTTAGTACCATTACGTAAGATTAACAATTGAGAAACAGCCTCTGGACTTCGGTTTGATAAATTTCGTGAGAAATTCGGGATTAACAGTAGCAGTAGGTTGGGTTGAGGCTTTGGGAAACCCAACATCAGATCCATACTAGGTTTTTGAGATCCATGTTGGGTTGCGCTGCGCTTAACCCAACCTACTGTTAATCCACTGTTCACTGTCCACTGTTCACTATGCCACCCTCATTTATGGTTTATTGGTTGAGTGCGTAAGTCCTATGAACAACGGTGATGTGAGAATTGTTTCGTTAATTCCCAGTGCAACGGAGATTTTAGCAACCTTAGGGTTGACTAATGCCATTGTCGGGCGATCGCACGAATGTGACTATCCCCCCGAAATCCAAAATCTCCCAATCTGTACCGAAGCCCGCTTAAATAGCAATGCTCCCAGTAGCGAAATTCACAATGAGGTAAATAATTTACTCCAATCTGCTCTGAGTATTTATCAAGTTAGAACTGATATTTTAGAGCAATTACAGCCCACTCATATTTTGACTCAAGACCAATGTGATGTTTGTGCTGTTAGTTTAGCAGAAGTGGAAAAAGCAGTAGCCAAACTTACCCGCAGTTCACCACAAATCATTTCCCTACAACCAAATCTGCTACAAGATGTTTGGCAAGATATTGAACGAGTAGCTAACACTTTTGGTGTAGACTCGGTAAAAATTCTAGAAAACTTAGAAGCCCGCGTCAAAATTTGTCAGCAAAAAATCCAAGGACTTTCTCTAACAGAATTACCCACTGTTGCTTGTATTGAGTGGACAGAGCCTTTAATGGTAGCAGCAAATTGGATTCCGGAATTAGTTAATTTAGCAGGCGGACAATCACTATTTTGTGTCACTGGTCAACCTTCACCAAAATTGCACTGGGAAAACCTGTTAGTCACTAATCCCGATATCATCATTTTTATGCCTTGCGGTTTTGATTTAAATCGCACTCGTCAAGAAGTTCAATTATTTGCCCAAAACCCCGAATGGCAACAACTCCACGCCGCTAAAACCAGCAGAGTTTACATCACTGATGGTAATGCTTACTTCAATCGTCCCGGCCCCCGACTTGTAGATTCTCTAGAAATTTTGGCAGAAATCCTCCACCCAGAAATTTTTGACTATGGCTACAAAGGTAAGGGATGGGAAGTGTTGTGATTAGTCAATAGTCAATAGTCAATAGTCAATAGTTATTGGTTATTGGTCATTGGTCATTAGTTATTGTTCTCTTTCTTCTTTATCTTTGCTCTCTAAACTAGTGTTTGAGCAACAAAATGTTGGTTAAAGTAGCTCTTTGGTAAAAAACAGCGATCGGGTAAGAAAGGATTATCCACATATTGAGATAATAAATTGACTGGCTGAATTCTATGACAAAATGGTGGCACAAGTCCCCATTCTTCTGCTAACCAAATCCAGTATCCTATTTCAATTTTACCGTAGTTCGATACAGAGATAATTTCTCCAACGCTATTATTAATGGGTACTAGTTCCGAAAATGATTTAATTTCAGTTAATAGCCAAGCCAACTCCTCTACAGAAAAGTAATATCCATAATCATCAGCTATTTTGACGAATTGCTGTGGATTTTTAGCTGATAGTAATTGCTCTTTGAGTAATGGTGTTTTTTGTGCTAAGTCAAATAACATCCAAATCTGTTGTCTTGTCACCAGAAACCAAGCAAATTCTTCTGATGTTAAATTGTAACTATTCTCTTTTACTAAGTGAATAAATTGCTCAAGATTATGAGTTTCACCTAGTTGACTTTTCAGATAGAAGTTTTTCTCGACAAATGCAAAAAAATCATTGATTGTTTGCCATGTAGCTTTATTAAAGCGATTATTAACTTTTATTTTTTCTTTCCAATCACAATATTCATCATCTTTGAGAAAAAAATTCCAAAGTTGGTAATACATGAGCCGTCTTACCTCAAAATTAAATTTATTGAACAGAATTCAGGAGTCAGGAGTCAGGAGTCAGCATAAATTAGAGTCCGACACTTTGATCGACTCAGTACATTGCTGGTGGATAGCGCAGCCTAAAGCCTTCTCTTTCAGAAACGCTACGCGAACGTCTAGAACAAGTCTTGTCTGCGACACGCACTTGCGTTCTAGCGTCGTGATTCTGACTTCTGAATTCTTCTGCAAAAAAGTATTATTGAATATCAGTGTAGTCAGTATATGCTTGGTTATTCGACAGTATTAATTAAAAAGTTTTTGTAAATCAAGTAACTCAGAACATAAGTACAGGATAAAGGTAAAATAGATAACTAGTAATCAAAATCACTATAATTTATCTAGATTATGGTTGTGAGCGATCGCTCATATCAAAATTTTTTGCAAAATTATTCTTTGTAAATATACTGACATATTTCTCTAAGTAACTTCAGATGAATCATCCCAAACGAGCTGAACGACATTGATGAACGTTAGCGATCGCCATTTTAGGACAGATTAGTCTTGGCGGTGTTGTTTGCCTAATTTCTAAACACCCATTTTTGAAAGCCTCCTCTCCCCCTCCCAACTTCCCTAACTTTTATGAATAAATATGTAG
Organism: Nostoc sp. TCL26-01; assembly: GCF_013393945.1. Taxonomy (NCBI): domain Bacteria; kingdom Bacillati; phylum Cyanobacteriota; class Cyanophyceae; order Nostocales; family Nostocaceae; genus Nostoc; species Nostoc sp. TCL26-01. The sequence goes on along the minus strand of NZ_CP040297.1, from coordinate 6,118,038 downwards.
AATAGCCGCTTTGAAAACAGCAAGCAGACGCTTATTAACTGTATTTTTAAAAAATACTCAAAAATTAGCAATTTTTGGCTAAAAAATTGGCTAATAGTTTTAGTTATTGTTGTCTAAAGATACAACAGTGTTGAATTGGCAAGAGATTATATAATATAGGTCTTAGTCAGTGTTAAAGCTTAAGTAAATATATCAATTAATTTGATAACTATAGATTTTTCTGAGGTTTAAGATAGATGATTAAAATAGTATCTCGTAAATATGTAAGTATAGAAAATGTCTACGACATTGGAGTTGAGCGCGACCATAATTTTGTCATCAAAAATAGTTTAATTGCCTCCAATTGCTTTAATAAATCTCACTCTACCGCTTATGGATATGTTACTTACCAAACTGCGTATCTTAAGGCTAATTATCCCTTAGAGTATATGGCGGCACTGTTAACAGCTAACAGTAATGATACAGACAAGGTGCAGAAATATATCTCCACCTGTATGAGCATGAATATTCAAATAGAACCGCCAGATATTAATCGTTCTGGGGTAGACTTTACACCAGTGGCAGGGAAGATTTTATTTGGTTTTTCGGCTGTAAGAAATGTTGGACAAAATGCGATCGCCTCTATTTTAGCAGCCAGAGAAGAAAAAGGAGAGTTTAAAACATTAGGAGATTTTTGCGATCGCGTCGATCTCCATGCAGTCAACCGTCGTACCTTAGAGTCACTAATTTATTGTGGCGCTTTTGATAAGATTGAATCAAACCGTCATCAATTAATCCAAGACCTAGAATTAGTCTATGATTGGGCGCAATCCCGTGCTAGAGATAGAGCCAGTGGACAAGGAAATCTTTTTGATTTACTGGGGGGATTTTCCTCTAATAATAATGCCAAAACGGCAAGTAATGCTTTTGAAAGTGCGCCTAAAGCTAAACCTGTCACAGATTATCCCCCACAGGAAAAATTACAAAAGGAAAAAGAACTTTTAGGTTTTTATGTCTCTGATCATCCCCTCAAATCCCTAAGACAACTAGCACCACTTTTAACACCAATCAATCTTTCACTCCTTGGAGAACAACGAGACGATGCCAAGCTGTGTGTAATTGTCATGCTAAATGGTGTGAAAAAAGTCATGACAAAGAAAGGTGATGCTATGGCGATTTTGCAAATCGAAGATTTGACAGCACAGTCAGAAGCAGTTGTGTTCCCCAAAACTTATGAACGGATTAGTTTAGTGTTGCAAGTCGATACCAGAATCATTATTTGGGGTAAAGTAGATCGACGTGATGAACAAATTCAACTAATTGTTGAAGATGCAGAACCGGTAGAAACAGTACAAATGGTAATGGTGGAAATCAATCCCCAACAAGCAGCAAATATCGAAGAATTGCATCGATTAAAAACAATTTTGCAAGAACAATCTGGAGATAAAGAAAAGGCAAAAATGCCGATAATTGGGATTGTGCAATCTGAAAATTCCCGTAAATTGGTGCGTTTGGGTTGGCAATTCTCCGTTCAAGATGCACGCATCACTGTTCAAGCATTACAAAATGCTAGATTTCCGGCGCAACTTAAATCTTTGACTGGTGGTTTATGAACGAATTAGTCATTCTTGAAGCAATAATTTGAGACTTCAATAATATCCAACTTTGAACTCAGTAATACTGAGGAAATTAAATATTAATGAAACTGCTACGTCAACAGTATATTGTCGTAGTAAATATTTGACTCTATAGTTTTTTTCGTTACTTATGCGGATGATGATTTTATGGATCATATAGTATCTTTTTATGCCATGAGGGCTTGGCAAGAGCTAGGGGAAGGAGTTAACACTTGATGATTGCAAATGACTTAGGTAAATTTGTCTCGTATTGTAAAAAAATTCAACCCCAAACTCAGGAGGATATTAAACAATTCTTTGAAGGGGTGATTGCTTTCCCCTATGATAAAGAATTACTTTTGCAAGCTTATTTATTTCTAAATATCAAAACTTTGTTTCCCTCTTGCTATGAGTTACTGTTATTTGAAAAATCTCCCATAGCAGATTATACAGACTTGGGTAAATGCGATTTTGTTTACCTAACATTTCAAGGTAATCTATTTTTAATCGAAACAAAATTTATTGATACAGAAGCCACGGGCGCAACGGAGAGAAAGCGCAGAAATAAGCATAGAAACAAAGTTTTTGAACAAGTAATGACGCTAAAAAGTAGATTTAGTGAATACTGGGATATTCGCTTTGAGCAGTTAGAATGTGGCGTTTTTACCACAGATTCTGAGATTGACTGGCGAGGAAATTGTGTGAATGTTGTCACTCAGTCAATCTCTATAGAAAGCTTAGAAAAATGGCGCAGAAATTATAAGCGAACTAACGGGTTTTAGATTGCTGATAAATATTGGGTGGTAGGGTGTGTTGTCGCGTAGTGCAACGCACCATCGAGTATGTTGTCCAAATTTAGTTATTATATAGTACAATTGTACTGTATGTAATTAAAGGCTCATATAAGCTCAGTAGCATGGCGGCAAATATTATGCAACAAATCGAACCAAGCTATCAACATCATCTCTCACTACCATTAGTGCGATCGCACCCAGCAGCAACTAATGCTATAGTCCCACTACAACCCCAACAGGAAAATTTCGTCAGTAGTTGGGAGCATCTGCTGACAGTTGTGCAACATATCAACCACATGGCCAGAGAGTTAGAAGCCAAGATGCTAGAGCTAAAGCAAGTAGCTAGCACAATCAATAGTCAAATCAATTATCTGAGTGAGAGTGATGGGCAACCTGACAAAAATATTTGTCAGTATGCCAGCATTAGCGTTCCCTTAGTCAAGCAAACGCCAGATCAATCATTTATATTGACAACCAGAAAAGTAGATTTATTCAAAGCAGAAAGAGAAGCAACACTACTAGCACAGCAACTGCGTCAGCGTACTCATGGAAAAAAACTGCGCGGTAGCGGCAGAAAAAAACCGGACAATAATTAACAAATCTTAAAACCTATCAGATTCCATCATAGTTTACCCCTCTAGCTGTAACAGTTATGCTGATGGAAGTGGCAATGAGGAGATTATTGCCATTTCTAGCAACTTAGCTCATGTTCACAATCATGAGAAAAGCTGCTTGTAAAAGCAAACAGGACGTTCAATCAGCCTAGACAAAGAGGTAAAAGAAGGTGTTAAAGACACTTTTAGTGATTGCCATTGGTTTCTTACCGTCCATGTTTTCCCTGTGGGTAATCCGTAAGTCTCAATTGCGGACACGCTCACGCTTGAGACAAGCAGCCACAAATTTCTCCAGAATGAGGATACAACAAAATATTAGACCAGTAGAAGGCGATCGCTACTATCTAGAAGGCGTAGGTTACCTCATTGGTGACATCAGTTGCAAATTTAACGCCCGTTCCGGCTATCTTCGTTGCGCCATCAACCCCAACGGCCCCTGTCAAGATTGTCGTTACTACGAACCCAGGGAGTAGGGAGTGCTGAGTGCTGAGTGCTGAGTGCTGAGTGCTGAGTCGGGAGTGAGGGAGTAATCAATTCAAAATTCAAAATTCGTCTTGAAAAGTTTCCTACGGCGGGAAACCCGCCTACAGAACTTTTGTCTTCTCTACGAGAGGCTAGCGCCAACGACACGCTACGCGAACGCAAAATTCAAAATGAAAGAAGGGGACAAGGCAAATGACCAATGACTATTGACTAATGACTATTGACGAACCTTGATAGAGTGAGAATATAAGCAAAATATCAAAATCGCCAGATTTTTACGGCACAACATGGGTAGTATTTGGGAATTAGATTTTTACTCCCGTCCGATTTTGGACGAAAATCAAAAAAAAGTTTGGGAAGTCTTGATTTGTGAAAGTCCTCTAGATATCCGTGCTAACACAGATACTTTATTTCGTTATGCAGAATATTGTCCCAGTACCCAAGTCAACTCAGCTTGGTTAAGAACAGCCATCCAAAATGCCATTAGCAAGGCTGGAGAAGCACCAATCAAAATCCGCTTTTTCCGTCGCCAAATGAATAACATGATAACCAAAGCCTGCGAGGATGTGGGTATTCCTGCCCAGCCTAGCCGTCGCACCTTAATGCTAAATCAATGGCTTAAGCAGCGCCTAGAAGAGGTTTATCCCCAAGAACCCGGTTATCAAGGAGGTGCTAATCCCTCAGTGCGTTTGGATAGCCCCTTACCCCAACGCTTACCGGATGCTTTAGAGGGAAAACAGTGGGTGTTTGTCTCCTTAACGGCTGAGGATTTAGCTGAGATGTCGGAATGGAAAATCGACTTTCAAGAGGCCTTTCCGCTAGCGTCAGCACAAGTACCTCCAGAAGCCAAAATTCCGGGAGTGTTAATTTTCTCACCCAGGGCTTTACCAATAGCAGGCTGGATGTCTGGCTTGGAATTGGCCTATTTGAAAGTAGATACCAGTCAAGGAACAAGATTGGTGTTAGAAACTGGTGCTACGGAAAGTTGGATTTTAGCCAATATCAAAAACCCGACCACCTTAGCAGAAGCCCAAGGTTTTGAAGAAGCCAAACAAAAAGCCAATGGAGTACATTTTATCGGTGTCCAGTCCAACCCCCAATCAGAATCTTTTGCTGGATTTTGGCTATTGCAAGAGGTGAGTTTGCCGTGAGTGCTGAGAGAGTTTTATGAGGCTGAATGGGAGAAAAATTCAGCAAATTGCAAGAGGTGAGTTTGCCGTGAGTGCTGAGAGAGTGGTGAGTGCCGAGTGCTGAGTAGTGAGCACTCACTACTCCTTTTTTGATTAAATGCTGAGAAAGACCAATGATTTGGGATAATTATCTGCGTGCGTCTGAAAATCTATGCGGATAGCAAGCAATGATTTGGGATGATGATCTGCGTTTATTGCCAGTTCAAAATCCACAATCCACAATTCACTGAGGGTCATGGGTTCTGAAAATTTGTCAAAAGATACACTAGCAGAACAGCTACTGGAACTAGCGATCAAATCGGGAGCAGAAGCAGCTGAGGTGTATCAGTCGCACTCGCTGTCTCGTCCGATATTTTTTGAGGCTAACCGACTCAAGCAGTTAGAAACTAGCCAATCTGAAGGTACAGCTCTGCGGCTATGGCGACAAGGTCGTCCCGGACTCACGGTAGCTTATGGTTCTGTGGAACCACAGACAATGGTAGAACGCGCTCTGGCGTTGAGTGAACTTAACCAAATAGAAGCAGTAGAATTAGCTAGTAATTCTCAGCCATCCTACCCGGACTTAGGCCAAGCTGTATCTATAGAAGTTTTGGTAAATTGGGGTAAAGAAGCGATCGCTCTCATTCGTGATGCTTATCCTGATGTCCTCTGTCACAGTGACTGGGAATGTGATGTAGAAACTACCAGACTGGTCAACTCTCAAGGTTTAGATTGCTACTACACAGATACTACCCTGAGCTGTTATATGTCGGCGGAATGGATACGGGGTGACGATTTTTTAAGTGTTTCCGATGGTCAAACTCAGCGAGATAACTTAGAACCGGATAAATTAGCTCATCAAATTTTACAAAGATTAGCTTGGGCTAAGGAGAATGTTTCGCCCCCTAATGGTCGCGTCCCCGTATTATTTACTTCTAAAGCAGCTGATATGCTGTGGGGAACAGTACAAGCAGCATTGAATGGTAAACGAGTGCTAGAAGCCGCTTCTCCTTGGACAGAACGCTTGGGAAAACAAGTCATATCCCCCAGCTTAACTTTATACCAAGACCCACAAGCAGGCCCTTACAGTTGCCCCTTTGATGATGAAGGTACACCCACTACGCCTTTAGTATTTATCGAAAAAGGCATATTACAGCATTATTATTGCGATCGCACCACTGGACGACAACTGGGTCATGATACCACTGGTAATGGTTTTCGTCCCGGTTTAGGCAGTTATCCCACACCTGGGTTATTTAATTTCCTGGTTAAACCTGGTTCCACATCCTTGTCAGACTTAATTAAAACAATGGATGATGGCTTAATCGTAGACCAAATGCTCGGTGGCGGCGGCGGCATTGCCGGTGATTTTTCGATCAATATTGAATTAGGTTATCGCGTCCAAAATGGTGAAGTAATTGGACGTGTTAAAGATACGATGGTTGCAGGTAATGTTTATACTGCCCTCAGACAAATCAAATTAGGCGACGATGCCGATTGGAACGGTTCTTGTTACACTCCGTCTTTAATCGTCGAAGGACTATCTACAACTGGCAAAAATAATTAGGAGGAGGGTATTGGGTATTGGGTATTGGGTATTGGGTAAGAGTTTTAGCAATGACCAATGACTATTGACTATTGACTAATGACCAACTCTTAATTACGAATTACAAATTAGTACTATGTACTTTCGCAGCTGGTTGCAACCTAGACGAGGTCTAGCGATCGCAGAAGCTTGTGTAATTGGGATTGTAGCTGCTTTATCTGCGGTCTTTCTCAAGGTGGGTTCGGGATGGTTGGGAACATGGCGAGTCCATAGTTCTCATGTTTTGCCAGTTTGGTTGGCTTTGCCGTTGGTGGGTGTAAGTTTTGGGTTTTTGGCTGGGTTTTTAGTTGAGCGATTTGCACCAGAGGCGGCGGGTAGTGGTATCCCTCAAGTCAAAGCGACCCTAGCGAATGTACCGATGAAATTATCTTGGCGGGTGGCATTTGTCAAGTTAGTGAGTGCGATCATTGCCTTGGGTTCTGGGATGACTTTGGGTAGACAAGGGCCGACAGTCCAAGTGGGGGCTGGTTTGGCAGCCGGGATGAGTCGCTTAGTTCCCACGTCCCCTGATCATCGAAGGCAGATGATTGCGGCGGGTGCAGGGGCTGGTTTGGCGGCGGCGTTTAATGCTCCCATTGCTGGTGTATTATTTATTATTGAGGAATTACTCCAAGATTTATCTGGTATTACCCTGGGAACTGCCATCATCGCCTCGTTTATTGGTGGCGTAGTTTCTCGACTCTTGGGTGGGGGAAGTCTGGATTTAAATGCAGCGTTAATGAATTATTCCAGCAATTTTTCCTTTCCGGAAATCCCCTTCTTTTTAATTTTGGGGATTTTGGCAGGATTACTGGGGGCATTGTTTAATCGGGGAATTATCTTTAGTATCAAATTTTATCGCAGTTTACATATCAGCTTACCGTTGAGAGTGGCTTTAGCTGGGTTAATCTCTGGTATTGTTGTGTCTATTTTACCAGAATCTTTTCGTGATAATACTGGGTTACGCGAGTATGTGATTACTAGTGAATTAAATCCCACATTCGCAGCGATCGCTCTTGTCTCTCAGTTTATCCTCACCTTGGTAGCAGCTGGTTCTAGCGCCCCTGGTGGGCTATTTGCGCCCAGTCTGATTTTAGGTTCTGCCCTTGGTCATTTGGTTGGGGTGGGTGCGTATCAAGTTTTAGGTGAAGCTTCTCTGAGTACCTATGCCTTGGCAGGAATGGGAGGATTTTTTAGTGCGGTGTCTAAAGTACCGATCACAGCTATTGTCATTGTCTTTGAAATGACCACCAATTTTAATTTGGTACTACCATTAATGATTGTCGCAGTGACAGCCTATTTGGTAGCTGAAAAAGTAGTTCCAGGTTCACTCTATGAAAAGCTACTACTCCTCAATGGGATCACCTTAACTAAACAGGTTTCTGTAGAAAGCATATTAACCAAACTGACGGCGAAAGATGTCATGCAGCAAAGGGTAGAAACTCTAGATGCAGATATGAGTTTAGAAGAAGCCAAACAAGCCTTTTCTAATTCCCATCATCGGGGTTTTCCTGTAGTGGAAGATAGCAAACTTGTAGGCATTGTCACTCAATCAGATTTAACCAAAATCCACAATCGTCAGTTGGAAAACGACACACCCTTAAGGCAAATCATGACTGCTAACCCGATGACAGTCACACCTACACATAATCTGAGTCATGTGCTGTATTTACTAGACCGTTATCAAATCAGTCGTTTACCAGTGGTAGCAGGAAGAAAACTCATCGGGATTATTACCCGTGGAGACATTATTCGCGCAGAAGCAGATCAGTTAAATGGTGCAACCGCTAACCCAGCACCACAACCAGAACCATCTTATGTAGTTTACCAAACGCGATCGCCCAGCATCGGCAGAGGAAGATTATTAGTCCCAGTATCCAATCCCGAAACTGCTACTGCTCTGTTACAAATGGCAGCTGCCATTGCCCGCGATCGCCATTACGAAATAGAATGTGTGCAAGTCATGCTGGTGTCGCGTCACACCTCGCCATCGGAAACACCAGTCAAAACAGCTAAAAGTCGTCGCCTCCTCAGACAAGCCGAAGTCCTAGCCAAAAAATGGCATATTCCCCTACACACCCAGATTCGCATCGCCCACGATCCCGCCCAAGCAATTTTAGAAACCATTAACGAACAACACATAGACCTAATTCTCATGGGGTGGAAAGGTAGCACTTCCACCCCTGGGCGGATTTTTGGTAATGTAGTAGACACTATCATCCGCCAAGCCAGCTGCGACGTAGTTTTAGTCAAATTAGGTAATAGTCAAGAGTCAATAGTCAATAGTCAACAGTCAACAGTCAACAGTCAACAGTCAATAGTCAATAACTCTTCCTCCTCATCTCCCCAGTCCCCAATACCCAGTCCCCAGTTCAATCGCTGGTTAGTACCAATGGCCGGTGGCCCCAACGCTAGGGTAGCAATTAAATTACTCCCAGCCCTCATTACCTTGGGAAACGATCCCCATATTCATCTGACAAGGGTGTTTAAACCATTAGAATTTAAACCAGATATGACAGTATTGGAACAAGCCATCCGCCAATTAATGCGTCGTCGTCAGTTATCTAGTACTGTCATTGCCGTACCCGTGCAAGCTGATTCAGTGGCTGAAGGTGTGATTAATCTAGTAAAAACACAAGGCTATGATGTGGTGGTGTTGGGGGCTTCCCGTGAAGGCTTATTACAACAGGCTATCCAGGGTAATATACCGGAAGCGATCGCCTCTGGTGTAGATATTACAGTGATTTTGGTAAGAGGGGCAATTTTAGGCGATCGCCCTTAGAGGATGTTTGAAAAGTCAAAAAGTATACTAGAAACCCCTCTCCAAACCTCTCCCCGACACGGAGAGAGGCTTTGAAACTCTTATTTTCTTGTTCCCCTTCCCTAGTAGGGAAGGGGTTAGGGGTTAGGTTTTGAGATTTTGATGTTACGCATGATACTTCTCAAACAACCTCTTAGAAGATATTTTAAAGTTATATTAAAAATTGCCGAATTCAGAAATCAAAATTCATGGCTGACTCCTGACTCCTGAATTCTGTTTCGATAAGTCCCATATCTTAATAAAATTAATAGTATTGACAATCAGTCTTATTTCTTGATTTCGCCTACGCTCGAAATAGAAGCGAATCTCAACACTGGCTATGCAACTTGTTCCCAAAACTCAGCTTGTCTCAGAACCAACCCCCACACTAGAAAAAATTATTCTGGATGTCGGAGGGATGAAGTGTGGTGGATGCGTTAAGGCCGTAGAACGCCAACTCACCCAACATTCAGGTGTCAAGAACGCCTGTGTGAATCTGGCTACAGAGGTAGCAGTAGTCGAATCAGAAGTAGGTGTAGTCGATGCAGATGCACTGGCACAGCGTTTGACAGCAGCCGGATTTCCCTCTCAACCCCGAAAAGCTAGTGACAAAGTGGCAAAATTAGCCACC